>JAPXLT010000207.1:0-8682 GCA_033809415.1 Lentisphaeria bacterium | reverse complement strand
CGTCCGATCTGTCGTCCGTGTAAAGTCCGTGTCCCGTCCGTGTAAAGTCCGTGTCCCGTCCGTGTCCCGTCCGTGTCCCGTCCGTGTAAAGTCCGTGTGGGTTGTGGGCGGCAGCCCACGCCAAGCTTTTTCGTGCCTTTCGTGGTTAAAACCCTTCTTGGGCGCCCACTAGACCCCGTCTAAGAGCATTGGTTCCATACGTCCCATGCATATACACCATATGTGAAGGTCATTGCGTCCAGTTGGTAGCCTCATTATTTTTTCTTTGTTTTAAGGTGGCCGAGTTTTAAAGCTAATATTCAATTCGGTTTTGTTTTGTGTCCCAAATTTGGAATGGCACATTGCCTTTTTCGGGCAAAAGAGGTATGAATTGCACTTTTCGGTTTTCGATAGGCAAAGCCACTTCGTGATAAATCAGACCGTCATCGAAACCGAAATGTGAAGCGGTGTGTCGTGTTGCCGAAAAATACACGCGTTTTATATGTGCCCAATAGATTGCTCCAAAGCACATTGGGCAAGGCTCGCAGGAAGTATAAAGGTCGCAATCGGTTAGCAAAAACGTGTTCAGATTTTTGCAGGCATCTCGAATCGCCATGACCTCTGCGTGCGCCGTGGGGTCATTGGTCGAGGTTACCCGATTTTGCCCGCGCCCCACAATTTTACCATCCTTTACAACGATTGCCCCAAACGGACCGCCATAGTTCTTCAAAACACCCTCTGAGGCAAGCTCGATGGCTTGGTTCATAAATACTTCTTGAGTTTCCATGTTTTGTTATGGCGGCGTTTGGTAAATGTTCAAATGGTCTTGCTTTTGCGAGATTGCCAATGCCTAAATTTATGCTGAGTTCTGAAGAAAGCAACTCGAAATGGTCGTTTTCCCTTTGCAAGAAAGCTGTTTACAGGCAAGGTGACAGAAGACTGTCAAAAATTTCCGCGTTTTCCGTGCTTTCCGTGGACAAAAATAGGTTGTGTGCGCCAACCCGCCCCGAGATTCTTTGTTATTGATCGTCCTCCTCTTCATCCCAATCCTCGTCTTCATCCTCATCGAGCAGGTTATCGATCTTTTCCCTCAGGGATTGCAGATAGTCGTCAATATCGTCATCTTCCCAATCCTCGTCATTCTCATACTCTGGGAACAAATCGGGATGATTGTACAGATACCACTCAATTTCAGCTATTTCATATCCGCAGGTCAACAGGTCAAGGAAGAAGTACATTTTCTCTGCCGCTTCTTCAAATGTGTCGGCTGCAACTGTTGATTCCAGCATACAGGTATAAATCTTAATCTCATCCGTACTCGAGTCATAGTCTTCATAGGCGCACTCTTCAAGAAAAGGGCGAAGGTATTCTGGAATCTTGCTTACATCGACTTGTCCGTCTTCAGCAGGTTCGGGAATGCCAAAACAGCTGCCGTCTTCGGTAAGTTGGTAGTCGTTGATCGCGATGGAAAAACGCACCCCTACGCTCTTTCCGTTGTATGTATCATAGATTGACACTTTTAATTCATGCATGTCGTCTGTGTTTAACAAATTCCATTTATGATTAACTTGCCAGATTTTTTCTTCAAGGGTCATCTTCTCCCAATTTTCCGGAAGCTTTCCAATGAGTTTTTGCAATTCTTCATTCTTCTTCTTGGTCATGATGACTCTCCGTTTGTTGTTATTTTTGTCTTGGTCGGGTCTGAATCACGGTTTTTACATTGCCAGCCGCTTGAATTCCAGGCAATAAATAGCCGCCAGCGGAACGCTCTGGCGATTATTCGCTATACTATATCAGAGCTTTGGCTGACTGACAAGCTCCTATTCAGCTGCCTACCGGCTGAACATCATTTTTTTGTAATGGGGCTTCTGTAGTGCGGTGTGCATAGTGCGTAGTGCGGGTCAGACGTGGTGGACAGTGTGGACAGGACAAGAACATCCCCCCGCATTTCACGACAGTCAGAATAATCACAACCGGGCGGTTGCGCTACTTTTTAAACCGCGTGCCATTCCTTCCGTCTGAGCAGCAATCCTATAAATTTTCGTGCCTTTTCGTGTGGTTCGTTGTTAAAAAATCCTTACTGCATGCTTTTTCGTCTTTTTGAAACTGCCTGGCAAAGAGCATGGTTTCGAATGCGCCGCAGAGCATTATCACATAGCCGTAAAGCTCCATGCTTTCTTCAAACAGGTTTTTATATGCGCGAATGTATTCGCTGCCCATGACAGCACGCAGATAGTCACCATCTCCGATACATTGGGCCAATGGGATAACGACGATAATTCCCATCAGGAAAATTGCCATTGCATGAGAAGGGATAAATTTCAAAATTTGTTTTCGGAGTTCCTGCCCGTTTCGCAATAGCATCAGGATCAGGGGCACGACCAGCAGAAAAACTGCCTGCCAGCCAAGCATGGGAATCCATTTGTCAAGTATCTTGTCCATTTCGCGTGCAAGGGCAACAATGGAGCAAGACATCAGTAATAGTAATAGTTTGCGCGTCCGTGCAAAAATCAGTGCATTGATCCCGAGCGCGGCAACTGACAAACTCAGCAGAGCGAGCTGTACACATTCGATGACCCCTCTTTTCGAAAAGGGCCATTTTCTTGGGAGAATCTCATAGACCAAGAAAAGATACAGAAGAAACAACAATATGATATAGACAGCATACCTGATCAACAGCCATAGAGCTCGATTTTCAGTTGTATCCAAACGCAAACCCATACTCAACACCTCGCCTTATTGATTGCCGAATGGACAGGCGCAAAAAATGCCGCCTGCTGTAAGTGTCCATTCCCGTCCATAAAAAACGTGTCCATTTGTGTCCATCCCGTCCATTCCCGTCCCTGTCCCTTGTCTTTCACAAAAACAAGATTCTGGCTGATAGCCTTGCGATTGCGCGGGGGTTATTTGACGAGCCAGATTTTATATCCGTAGGGTTTGAATGTCGTTTCCGGGGAATCGTATGAATCGGCGTTGAGGAGGTCAAGGGTATTGGTGTTTTCTCCGAAGTCGATGCTGACATTTTCGATGCTGTGCTTTGTCGTGTTTGCCGCGAAGGCCAAGAGGATGTTTTTTCCGCTCAGGTCGATGTATTTGTAGTAGCTGACCTTGATTCTTTCGTCTGAAGGCGTCGCCTTGTTTTTCCAGTATGGCATCCATTGTGATTGTTCGATAGGGAATCGTTTGACGATATTCCAGATTGGCGCGATGACTTCAAGCGGGTGTTCGATGTCGTTGGGTCTTGGCAGGATGCCGTGGATAATGGCCATGGCGATTGCGTTTTCGAATATCCATGCGGGCTTGTTTTCGTATGCGATGAATTCAACGGGGACGCCGATGTTTCGTCCGCAATATTCTGCCCGGAAGTAATCAAGCGGCATGTCGTCGTATTCGCCTTTGATGTAATTGGACTGCAAGTTTTCTCCGTACCAGGTCATGTCGATGTAAGGAAGTGCCGTGACATTGAGGAAGCCGTATGCATGTACGTTGATCATTCCTCCTCGTGAATGCACGACTTCGGCCAGGCGCTGGAAGAGCCTTCGCACTGCCTTGATGGGATATGTGCCCTTGAGGTTCCCGTTGGCGTCATGCCATCCGCATCCATGCGCGACATTGTCGCAATAGCGCGGGGAGGATGTTCCGTCGAGATAGACGCCGTCCGTATGGCATGTATCCATGATCTTTTCAATTCCGCTGATGAACCGATCCTGCCATTTGTTGTTGTAGCAGACTATGTAGTCTCTTTGGAAAGGAACCCTGTACCAGCCCCCGGTGTGCCTGCCCTTGTTGGTGCCCATGACCTCTTGTGCGTCTTCTGTCCAGGACGTGTTGAGCGAGGAAATCTCGTAGCCGAAATAGGTCAAGACCTTGATGCCTCTTTTGTGGCATTGGGCGACGATTTCCTTGAGCTGGCGAGTCGTGAACTCAGATGGCTCGAATGCATTCTGGGACTTGTTCCACTTTTCGTGGAGGATGAGGGTGTCGACTCCCATCTTCTTCAGGCGGTCGTATCTATCGTGTTGTGACAGGAAATCACTGTAGTTGCCTTTGATTTTGATGAAGCAATCGAGGTGCAGCGCATTGTGAAGGTAGGGTTGCCTCGGGAATGTCTTGACTGGCGTTGGTTGCAGCATAAAGCTGAAAGCGATGGGCTGGAAGGCAGTGATTCCGTTTTCGGGCAGCGCGGCCTGTTGCCATCGGATTGGCTGACTGTCAAGGAGCCTTGCCCTGAGTACGACAGCGTTGGGTTGGTGGATGATCTCGATGGCGCGGCTGTCATGTTCCGGCTGCCAGTTTTTATCGTTTTCGGCGGCCCATCCGATCCCAAGGTCGTCATTTCCAATCCAGAGCAATGATTTGAAGGGCATTGCCGAGTTTTGGGCGTTTAGTCGTCCCGCCGAGGAAGTCGGCGAGGGATCGATCACGGTTCCGTCGGCAAGGTGGACGGGTGAATTTGGCCAGAAACTGAATAGCTTCGCCACATTGGGATCGAGTGGGATTTCGAGCCATAGCCTGCTGAGTTCGAATCGGAGTTGGCGCGGTTTCGTGAGGCCGAAGGCTTCGGGTACCGTATGTCCTCGCGGCATCACTTTCATGTCGATCTCGATGCATCCATCGAAGTTGACCTTGAAGGCGGTATTGACGATAAACACGTCTGAAAGCATAGCACCGCAGATTGTTGCGGCGCGGTCGTTGCGCTCCTGGATAAATGATTCGCTTTCGTTGTCAGGGTAGTTGTTGTCCCATTGGATGGGCTGCTTGTCTTCAAGACCGACCAAGCGGATGGGTTCCGCCAGGATTTCCGTGCCCTGAGAGATGATGGACGTGGGTAGCGAATTGGCGCCAAACGTAATGGTTCTGCCAAGAATGTCAACCTTGTGCATCAATCCTGAGGTGGTGACTTCGACAGGGAAAAAGGGAGTTGGGATTCTCATGCTGATTATATCCGTGATGTTTTTGCGGTTACTGTCGTCTGTTGCAATTTGATTTTTAAGTGGACAATAATCCACCAATTAACTTCTCAGCCATCGCAATTGGCTTATAGATTATCTGCTGTTTGTCGAAAGTCAAACCGGGAATCAAAAATACTTTAGATTTTAGAAAAAATGAGTAATGCCTCTGTTCTTTCGTGTCCATTTGTGTTTTTAGTTGTAAAAAAGCGCCTGTTACCCAGTTGCCAAAAACTCAACTGGTTTTTAGGATAAAGGACGGGGAAAAAATGCCAAATCGAATAAACGACTTATATTGGAGCAATGTGCGCCTTAGGGCGAGACGGGAGTCCTGACAGTCCATCTGCCCGTCATCAGGAGGGCTTGAAATGCAGGAGAAGCTGATTCGGGTTGCCGTATCGAGCTTCCCGGCCTTCGTACCGGATGCGCCTGCGGAAACTGACAAGAAGCGCAAGGAGTAATAACGGGCTATGAACCATGTCATCCACAACAACATTGTGAATTTTATCTGGGGTATTGCCGACGACGTGCTGCGCGATGTTTATGTGCGCGGCAAGTACCGTGACGTGATCCTGCCCATGACGGTCATCCGCCGTCTCGATGCGCTTTTGGAGCCGAGCAAGGAAAGGGTCCTTGCCATGAAAAAGCAGCTTGACGGGGTTGGAATCGCCAACCAGCACGCCGCGCTCTGCCAAACTGCCGGCGAGGCCTTTTACAATGTCTCGCCCTTTACCCTGCGCGACCTGAAAAACCGCGCCAGGCAACACCAGCTCAAGGCCGATTTTGAGGCCTATCTGGACGGCTTTTCACCCAATGTCCAGGAAATCCTCGATAAGTTCAAGTTCCGCAACCAGATTCCCACCTTGGTCGAAGCCGACATCCTTGGGCACCTGATCGAGAAGTTTCTCGACAGCCGCATCAACCTTAGCCCCAAGCCGGTGCAGGACGTGGACGGCAACGAGCTGCTTCCTGCCTTGGACAATCATGCCATGGGCACCATTTTTGAAGAGCTGATCCGCCGCTTTAACGAGGAGAACAACGAAGAGGCCGGAGAGCACTTCACCCCCCGCGACGTGGTCAAGCTGATGACCGACCTGATCTTTCTGCCGGTGGCCGGCAACATCGAATCGGGCAGCTACCTGGTTTATGACGGCGCATGCGGCACCGGCGGCATGCTGACGGTGGCTGAAAAACGCTTGGCCGAATTGGCCAAAAGCCACGGCAAAGATGTTTCCATCCATCTCTTTGGCCAGGAGGTGCAGCCGGAAACCTACGCCATTTGCAAGGCCGACCTACTGCTCAAAGGCGAAGGCGCCGAGGCGGAGAACATCAAGTACGGCTCCACGCTCTCGAACGACGCCTTCCCATCGCATGAATTTGATTTCATGCTCTCCAATCCGCCTTACGGCAAGAGCTGGAAAACCGACCTCGAGCGAATGGGCGGCAAGGGCGACATCAAGGACACGCGCTTTGTCATCCAGCACGGCGACGACCCGGAATACTCGATGCTCACACGCTCTTCTGACGGGCAGCTTATGTTTCTGGTCAATAAGCTCTCCAAGATGAAAAACACGCCGCTTGGCAGTCGCATCGCCGAAGTGCACAACGGCTCGTCGCTTTTTACCGGCGACGCCGGTCAGGGCGAGAGCAACATCCGCCGCTGGATTATCGAGAATGACTGGTTGGAGGCCATCATCGCCCTGCCGGAAAACATCTTCTACAACACCGGCATCGCCACGTACATTTGGCTGCTGACCAATCGCAAGTCTGAGGTGCGCCGGGGCAAGGTCCAGCTTATCGACGCCAGCGCCTGGCATGTGCCGCTGCGCCGAAACCTCGGCAAGAAAAACTGCGAGCTTTCCGAAGAACAAATCCGCGCTATTTGTGACCTGGTGGTCAATCCGGTTGAAACCGAGCAATCCAAAATCTTCCCCAATGCGGCCTTCGGCTACTGGAAGGTGACGGTCGAGCGTCCGCTGCGCCTGGCCGTTGACCTAAGCCCAGCGCGGCTGAAACGCTTCGAGTTGGCCTGCACCAAGGCTCAGGAAGAGCCGCTGGCCAAGCTGGCCTGCCGCATGGCCGAGACGCTTGGCGCCGGACCACACCTGGACTTCAATGCCTTTATGGACGCCGTCGAGGCGGATGCCGACAAGCATGACGTCAAGCTCACCGCCAAACGCAAGAAACTATTGCAAAGCGACCTCTGCGACACCCGCGAGGACGCCGCACCGGTGCTGAAGAAAGTGCATAAGCCGGGCAAGGTAACGCCCGACCCCATGATTGGGAAGTTTGAAGTGGGAAATTTGAAAGGTGAACAGGACAAACGTCTCCCTTCATCCTCCATATTTCCCCCTTCACACTTCACATTTCCCCCTTCACATTTCCCCCTTCCCCCTTCTTCTGTAGTCGAATACGAGCCGGATGCCGCCTTGCGCGACAGCGAACAGGTGCCGTTGCTGGAAGAGGGCGGCATCGAGGCGTTCTTTCGGCGCGAGGTGCTGCCCTACACCCCAGATGCCTGGATTGATCCGGACAAGACCCAGATCGGCTATGAAATTTCTTTCACCCGGCATTTCTACAAACCCGAACCTATGCGTACCCTGGAGGAAATCAAGGCCGATATCTACGCGCTCGAGCAGGAAACCGACGGCCTGCTGGAGCAAATTATCGGGGAGGCGGAATAATGGGGGAAAAACGGATTCGTAACAGCACAGTTGAGTTTTTGACCTTTACCAGTCAGGATGACACGCAAAGCATCGAGGCGCGCTACGAGGATGAAACCGTCTGGCTAAGTCAGAAGCTCATGGCGACATTATTTGATGTGGATGTGCGCACCATCAGTGAGCACTTGAAAAACATCTTTGAAAGTGGTGAGTTGCAAGCAGATGCAGTTATCCGGAAATTCCGGATAACTGCGACTGACGGCAAAAATTACCTGACTCAATTTTACAATCTCGATGCCATTATAATTCAGAAGCATGAACTGCGCAATGATTTTGATCGAGAGCTGGAAGAAGCGATTCGAGTCCTGCCAGATAGGGAAAAAAGGGAGGGAAAGTGATGAAGTTGAACCCCTATCCTGAATATAAGGACTCAGGAGTGCCATGGCTGGGGAAAATCCCTAAGCATTGGGAGGTGCGGCGGCTTAAGTTTCTGTGCCACAACTTGAATGAACAAATTTCCGAAAAACAGCCTGGCGAGACGTATATAGCTCTTGAACACGTAGAAAGCTGGACCGGCAGGATTTCACTACCTGATGGTGAGATTACCTTTGATAGTCAGGTGAAGCGTTTTCAGCCCGGTGATGTTTTGTTCGGAAAGCTACGCCCGTATCTGGCGAAGGTAACACAGCCACAGTTCGCTGGAGTTTGTGTTGGCGAGTTTCTGGTTTTAAGAGCGACCGAAAATGTATCGGCTGATTTCCTTGAACAAAAGCTTCGTTCAAAACGCGTAATTGATCTGATTAACAGCTCAACATTTGGGGCAAAAATGCCCCGGGCTGATTGGACATTCATAGGCAATCTGAAGTTTGCGTATCCACCTGCGGACGAGCAGCGAGAAATTCTTGAGCACATCCAGGAAAAGTCAGCGGAAATCGACCAGGCCATTATCCGTGCCCAACGTGAAATCGAACTGATGCGCGAGTACCGCACCAGGCTGATTTCCGATGTGGTCACCGGCCAGGTGGATGTGAGAAATATGAAGTGTGAAGGGGGAAGTTTGAATGAAGATGAGTTCGAGGATATTGAAGAGG
>JAPXLT010000206.1:0-8729 GCA_033809415.1 Lentisphaeria bacterium | reverse complement strand
GTCTGAGCCCGCTTGCGCGCCTTACTCAAGGCTGGCAGCAACATCGCTGCAAGAATGGCGATAATCGCGATGACTACAAGCAATTCTATAAGTGTAAAAAACACAGGATGCGTGACTGTTTGGCAGGCTGAACGGTTTTCCTTCATTCGTCTCCAGATATGCTTCATACGCCAGTTCTCCTCTTCTGTTAAAAACTCATAATCCATCAACAGACTGCACCCCGCACCCTGCCTCTGTCATTCAGCAGGAAAAGACTAAAGGCACCATCACAACCGGGACGGTCGCGCCACTTTTTAAACCTGCCCCCTGCCCCCTGCCCCCTGGCATTTACGAATCAAATGCGAGCAGTTTTCCGATGATGAATTCGGCGATGTTGCGTTGGTACCGCGGCATGTAGCGTCCACCTCCCGCCCAGATTTCGTAGTATCCATAGTCGAATTTTTCCGGGTTGACGACTGGGAAGCGGTCGAATGTCTCCGGCGTCGGAAAATAGCGTCCGTTTCCGTTGGCATAACTCACCGGCATAGCCATCGGATATGGGGATTTTTCCATGATTTCCCGGCCCAGGCGGTTGAAGGGTTCTCCTGGGAAAGCATAGAAGGCCAGATCGCCGATGCGAAGGCGCTGCAAATCCTTGAGCACCCTGAAATCGTGGCCTCGGTCTGCCAGCACTGCCATTTCCAGGTAGCGGTCGGCGGCAAAAGACCAGGTCTCCCGCAGCAATTCAGCATTTTTTCGCAGGGTAGTGGCATCCTCCTGCACCGTCGGGAACTCGAAGGTTTCCAGTTTCCCGTCCAGCGGGGCAACTGCTATTTCCTGTGCCGAGTCCAATGCTGCGGTCAGGTCGTCTATGTAACTCGCGCCAATCCAGGCCAGATTTTCGTCGCGCTGTTCAGGTTTATGTGTCCAGAGGACATTGACGTCACCGGCGGCACCATTAAAAAAGAAGGGCATTTCCGCCAGCCCCCTTTCACGGATCAGGCGGTTGGCTTCGCCCATCCAGTCTGCCGACACCAGCATCTGTGCCGGACCGAAAACCACGCCATGCATCCCATGATTATGCAACAATAGCTTCACCCGCCCATCCGGACGAAGAAAACGGACAAAGCGGATTTCCGGATCAGTCTCATTCTTTTCCGGATCAGCACGGTTGGAACCAAGCGCTTTGCGAATGGGTGCCCGGCCCGCCAGCGCCCGAACAGGACTCAAATCGACAATCGCCCCTCGAGCCATCTGGCGCACAGTTGCCCGCCAGTGAGCAAGATATTCCGGATTCATTTCCCCCCAGCCAATGCCAAAGCTCATCGCTGGACCGGAATGCGTATGGGTACCTGCAAAGAGGATGTCCTGCGGCAGAATTCCCAGCTCGGCAGAGATCTGCGCGCGCAGGATTCTGGCATCGGTATCGTCCGTGACGACAGCATCCGTTCCGATCGCCAGCAATTTGCGTTGACCATCGGAGAAACAGATTGCCCGGCAATAAAGCGGGTCCCGCGTGCCCCGGTTGCGGCGCCCCTTGAATGGACCGTAACCGTATAACTCAGTAAAAAGAGGCACTTCCAGGGTGCTTTCCGCGCATCCGAGAAAAAGTTTCGACGCATCACTCATTTATTCAACTCCCGTTGCATTCAGAACATTCTGCCGTTATATTCAGAACTATATAAAACAAAGGGCACATTCACAATCTTTAATTCTTGCTAAAAAACTGCATTTCTTGCGAAAATGGAACTCTCCCAACAGCACTTGATCCAACTATTGAGTATGTTCAAGCCGAAACGGGTCAATTCGTTATCGGCGGGCATTCAATCCGCAGCTCCGGAATTAGGAACGACACACCCGGAATATTTTTCCGAACGTAATTTAGAACGCCATCAGCGTCACTTCGAGTTGATGCTTTCCCTGAGCGGTCAGGCCGCATTTTTTTTCGCGGATCAGTATTGCGAAGCCCGCCCCGGCGATGTTTTTTTAATTGCCCCAAGGATTCGTCATTCGCGGGCTTATTTTCCAATAAATGACCATTATTGTCATGCGTGGTTCTGGCTCCGTCCACGCTTCATTCAGTCGGCCATGATTGTTCGCGATCAGGAATTCAACAAGTCCTGCTTCATCGTATTCCCGGACTCCTTGTTTTCGCAATATGCATATGATGAACTGGATAACATTCTACGGAACCAGCCTTCACCGGAAATTGCAGGAATGCTCATCCAATCGCTGGCCGGACTTCTGGCAGCTAAATACTGCCAAATACTGCAACACGACTTGGCGCTGAAAGCTCCGGAAAACCGAGAAATGAAAAAATGTAACATTGCTGACATCTGCCAATATATCGAGGAGCGTCACGGCGTCGGCATTTCACTCGAACACATGGCTCGCATGATGCATTTCAGCAAATTCCATTTCCACCGTATTTTCCGCAGTGCAACTGGTGTCACCCTGCATCAATATGCTGACCGCATACGCTACCGCAAGGCTCTCGAAATGGAAAAATCGGGATGCCTGCAAAAAGAAATTGCCGCTGTCCTTGGTTTTTCATCGCCATCAACATACTGGTTCTGGCGACACAGGCAACACGCCCCAGACAAAGGAAAATAAACTTCCGGCTCACATTCTGCGTTTTTTCCAGAGCCAGAAGGCCGCCGGCGAGAAGAAGCCAAGCTGGTAGGCGATCTCCTTCTGCGAGATATTTCTTTTCAGCGCATCCTCAGCGACCCGTTTCCGGATCTGATTGATATATTGCAGAATGGTAAAGCCGGTCTGCGCCTTGAACAGGCGCATCAGATAATAACGGTTGTAGCCGGAAAACTTTTCCAACTCCGCAATCGATAAATTTCGCCCGTAATTGATTTCGATGTAGTTCTGCACCCGCTCGATGATCTCAATTTTTGTCCACGGAAAGCACGGAAAAGCGGAAAATTTGTAGGGTTGTTGCTTTGAGTGACGGGATTGCACGCGAATTTGTGATCTGACCTATTGGTTTCTCCGACGGATCAGTCGGATCGGTCAGATCGGCGATATTGGAATCAGCCTGAAGGGCGCGACATAATCTCTGTCCATCGTCCATCGTCCATCGTCCATTCAGCAGTCCATTCTTGTCCATTCCGTCCATCGTGTCCATTCCTGTCCCTGTCCATCGTCCATAAAAAATCTTTCTGAAAAAACCAAAAATTTGAGGATAGTATTACGAAAATTTTACCGGGCGAATCGGTATTTGACGAATCCCGTTTCATGGCTATATTAATATGTAACTTTAAATTAGCCAAAGGAGGATATGATTATGCTGTACATCCGTCGTCATTTGGAACGCGCTATTGAGTTGACTGCCAGGATGTTTGGTGCGGTTCTTGTCACCGGCCCCCGGCAAGTCGGCAAGACGACATTGTTGCGTGAATTTACCGGCAAAATGTCTTATGTGACATTGGATGACCCGCTTTTGCTTCAATCAGCGCTGAATGAGCCGGGCACGTTTTTCAAGGATCATCCGCCTCCCGTCTTCATCGATGAAATTCAATATGCTCCGTGCTTGTTCCCCTACATTAAAATGTGGATCGACCAGACAAAGGGCAAAGGGAAGTTTTTCCTGTCCGGCTCGCAACAGTTTCAGATGATGAAGCATATCAGCGAATCCCTCGCCGGACGAATCGGGATTTTGAATCTGGCTGGTCTGTCACTGCGCGAAATTGGCGCAATAGCATTCGATCAGCCTTTTCTGCCGGAAGAGGGCTATTTTAACGCCCGTAAAATGGAACTTCAAGAAATCGGTTATCAGGACGTCTGGAAAATCATTCACCGCGGCAGTATGCCGGAATTGGTCAACAATCCTGATTTCGATTGGCGGACATACTACGCCGCATACGTGAAAACATACCTGGAACGAGATGTTCGCAGCTTGGCGCAAGTCGGTGATGAAATGAAATTCCTGCGCTTTATGACTGCGGCAGCAGCGCAGTCCGGACAACTGTTGAATCTCTCGTCACTTGCCCGCGACGCTGGAATCAGTCCGCCTACTGCCGAGCGCTGGCTCTCGATCCTGCGCGCGTCCGGCACTGTCTATGTGCTGGAACCATACTACAACAATATCATCAAACGAGCAGTAAAAACACCCAAAATCTATTTTATGGACACGGGACTTGCCGCCTGGCTGACCCGATGGCCAAACAGCGAAACCCTCAAAGCCGGGGCGCAGGCAGGTGCATTCTTCGAGGGATTTGTGATTGCTGAAATTATCAAAAGCTATTATAACGTCGGCATCCTGGACCCGCCTTTGTATTTTTACCGTGATAAGGAACAGCATGAAATCGACCTGTTGATCCAACAGGGGGACACGCTCCATCCGATCGAAATCAAAAAACACGCCGACCCACACAAGTCGGATATCGCCGCCTTTTCCATCCTGGACAAGCTTGCAGGCATCCAACGCGGAACAGGCGGAGTTGTCTGCATGTATGACCACCTCGTCACTCTATCCGGAAAAGACAAGGTCATCCCGGTAAATTTCCTGTAACCGATTCTTTGTCCACGGAAAGCACGGAAAGCCTTTTCGTGTGGTTCGTGGTTAAAAAAAATCTTGGACTGCTTCCGGCTCACATTCTGCGTTTTTTCCAGAGCCAGAAGGCCGCCGGCGAGGAAAAGCCAAGCTGGTAGGCGATCTCCTTCTGGGAGATATTTCTTTTCAGCGCATCCTCAGCGACCCGTTTCCGAATCTGATTGATATATTGCAGAATGGTAAAGCCGGTCTGCGCCTTGAACAGACGCATCAGATAATAACGGTTGTAGCCGGAAAACTTTTCCAACTCCGCAATCGATGAATTCCGCCCGTAATTGATTTCGATGTAGTTCTGCACCCGCTCGATGATCTCATTATTCGAACGGGTGGCGTGCACGCTGTGCCCTTCATTCAGTTCCATTTCTCCGCAGAGCAGCTGGATCATATATTTCTGTAGTTTTCTCTTTGCCAGGCTGTCATCGGGGCTGCTCTTCATCATTTCCCAGCGTTTATTCAGCAGGCAGTAGAGTTCCGAGGGAAAGGAGAAGATGTCCCGACACCCCACCCTTACCCCATCGGCAACCGTAAACATTGCAGCATAAAGCTTGTCCTTGTGAAGATGAATCCAGATATGCGTAAAATCAGTTTCTTCCGTGTGGTAAGCGAGTTTATGCGGCACCCAACGATCGATGAAAAAGACGCAGCCAGGCACTGCCCGGTAATATTTTCCGTCCAGAACAAAATCCGTTTCGCCGGCAACAGTCATCAGAATTTCACGTTCGGCATGGCGCTCGATCCGCACGCCTGCCCTGGGACAGTATTGCTCCCCAGGCACCGTCTCATCATAAAAATAGCGGAAAAAAGCAGAGTCCGAAATGGCATTAAAGATTTCCTGATCCATGGCAAAAAGTCTCCTTACATCGCTAAAGATAGCGCATGTTTCAAGGAAAACAACAGAAAATGTCACCTTTTATATGTTTTTCAACTTGGGTGTGTGGATTTTTTTTTCGCAACTTTCGGGTCTTTTCATGTTTTTCGTTGTTCAAGTTTTCAAAAAGATGATACATTAATAGTTTCGCTTCATCTCGATAGAGCAGTTTTTTTTCAGCGCCGGGAACTTCATTATACGGCAAGCTTGAACAAGGAGAACAGTTAATATGGCTGATTTTGATGAAATTATTGCAGAGCAGACAAAAAAAATGGAAGAGGCATACCAGCTTCTTCAGGATATTATGCCGGACTACTTTTTCCGCACCTTTGCCGAAAGAATTGGTAAAGTCCTGCCGATGCTCTGCAATCTTGATTTGCATTCAGGAATCCGCCGCGCCGAGTTCAATGGCGAAGTCATCTTCGTCTACCTGCTCAGCGACACCAACAATCCCGCAGTCACCAGCCGCATGATGGACGGGCAGCACCTGCTTAATGCCTCCATCCATCAGTCCAAAAAAACCTTCCCGGTTGGAGGCAGCGAAGCCACCCTGATCATTGAACATTATACCAGAGCCCAGGGAGAACCTGTCAAACTAGATTTTACCCTGGAAGATGTGCAAAAGGAATACGCCCGGCAATTCGGCCCTGGACAAGAAAAGCCCATTGCTGAATTGTTTTCACGCCTGAATTTCAACGTCCTCACGGACCTGGACCGCCCAAAGCTGGCACAACGCATAGACTGGATTCTCAAAGCACAGAAAAACGACTACATCCTTGCCGAAATCAGCGAATGGAACCAAGAACATTTGCGCCTGACCGTCGCCTGGCCGATGCCCGCCGGCAATGAAGATTTCTGCAGCCAGCTGCTGGAAATCATCCTCTCACACGGTCTCGAACTGCGGCGCTGCTATTTCCGGGAAGTCAGCAGCAACTCAGATGTCACCGCCTTTGACCGCCTGCCGGTCATGTTGACTACGGCCTACCTCAATCCGCGCCCGGGCGACACCTTGAACCAGGCGCGCCTCGATGCCCTGCTTAACGACATCCGTCTGCTGGGCTGGGTGGATATGGACGACCTCCTACACGAGGAACTGGTCAAGCACCAGCAATTCACGCTGCCCGCCGCCAACTGGGTACGCTGCATGTGTGAATTTATCCACAGTCAGCTCTCCTATGTCGACAACAATGACTACAGCCACCGCGACATCACCCGGCACCTGGCCATCCATTCCGATTACTGCCGAATCCTCTTCGCGGAATTTGAGCGTCGCTTCAATCCTGCCCTGCCGCATCCCACCCCACAGCAGGAAGCCGAATTCCATGCATCCTTCTCCGAGCAGATCGAGCGCATTAATACCGGGAATCAGACTAAAAACCATTTTGTGAGAACCATCTTCCGCTGTGCCTTGAATTTTCTCGAAAGCATCCTGAAAAGCAACTTCTATTCTCGTGACAAAACAGCACTGGCCTTTCGCCTGGATGCGGACTTCTGCAAGTTCTACGGCAGCTTAAGTGATCACTATACGGCCGCCTTCCCGTCCGATTTACCCTGTGGCGTCTTTTTCTTTTTCCGCAGAAGAGCCTTTGGCTATCATATTCGTTTTACGGATATCGCCCGGGGCGGCTGGCGCAGCGTTATTCCCGGGCGCGGCAGCAACCGCCTCGAAATGAATGACAGCTATGAATATGCTCGCGACGAAGCCTTCCGGGAATGCTACGTTCTGGCGCATACACAGCATTTGAAGAACAAGGATATCTATGAGGGCGGCGCAAAGCTGTTGACTCTGCTCGAACCAGTCAGCGATCCGGATTTGTTCAAACCCCTGCTCTGGCAGACGCAACGCTCGATCACTACTGCATTTCTTTCTCTGATCAACTACGACAGCCAGAAAGAACTGCAAGACAAAAGTATCATCGACCGTCTGGGCACTCGTGAAATCATTGAAATCGGCCCTGATGAAAACATGTTTGACACGATGATCGAGTGGATTGGAGAATACGCCCGGCAAACCGGCTATACGCTAGGTTCGGGGCTGATCTCCGGCAAGCCCGGTGCCGGTATCAATCACAAGGAATATGGTGTAACCAGCTTCGGAATCCATCAGTATCTGCTTAAGACCCTGGAAGAACTTGGGATCGATCCGCAACATGATTCCTTTACGGTAAAAATCGCTGGAGGTCCCGGTGGGGATGTGGCCGGCAATGAAATGAAACTGCTGCTGGCTGAAGACAATGGCAAGCCCCTTTACCCCGGATTGCGGATCATCGCCATCACCGACGGACCAGCAGTGGCCTATGATCCTGATGGACTTGACCGTGACGAAATCAAGCGCCTCATCCATAAGGAGGCATTGGATGCTTTCAATCCGGAAAAACTGCGTGGCGAGGGTGCCTTCCTAGCCCTGTCCAACCCCATCACGCAAAATGGACGCCAATTCCATCACCAGTATACGGTGCAAGATGGCAAACTGCTGAAAGTTCTCCTCAGTCAGAATGAATTCATGCAGATTTTCCAGGACAACATTGTTCATTATGCGGATATCTTCATGCCTGGCGGCGGACGTCCCGCCACCATCAACGAAAACAACTGGCAGCGTTTCTTCGCCGATGGCAAACCGGCTTTCCGCGCCATTGTTGAAGGTGCCAACTCCTATATTACACCTGGTGCCCGCAATCTGATCCAGCAGAATGGCGTCTGGATCGTCAAGGATGCCTCCGCCAACAAATGCGGGGTTATTACCTCATCCTATGAAATTCTCAGCGGTTTGATCCTGGATGAGGAAGAGTTCATGACGCACAAGGCTGAACTGGTTGCCCAAGTGATGAACATCCTGCAACGTCTGGCACGCCAGGAAGCCGACTGGCTCTTTGCCCGCTTCAAAACTACAGGAACGCTGCTTACCGACCTGACCGAAGAATTGAGCCGTGAAATCAATGCCGCCAAAGCCAGCATCGCTGAATATCTGGCTGCGCACCCAGAATTCGTCACCGAGGAATTGCTGTTGACTCACATGCCCCCGATCTTCCGGGAACGCTTCACCGGCCGAGGGGATCGCCTCCCTGAAGAATACAAGCGTGCCCTCGCTGCAGTCGAGCTGGCTTGCCGCCTAGTCTATTCGGCAACCGATATCGATATCGGAACACGGCTCCTGATGGTCATGACCGAAAAGGAAAAGAAAGAAATCGAAAAGACCCGATAACCCCGCCCTCTGCTATTCAGCAGGAAAAGACTAAAGGCACCATCACAACCGGGACGGTTGCGCCACTTTTTAAACCTGCCCCCTGCCCCCTGCCCCCTGCCCCCTGCACCCTGCAC
>JAPXLT010000205.1:0-8737 GCA_033809415.1 Lentisphaeria bacterium | reverse complement strand
CCTGCCCCCTGCACCCTGCACCCTGCACCCTGCACCCTGCACCCTGCACCCTTACCAATGCAGCGGTTCGATGCCGATTGCCTGGCAGATTTTGTCACGCAATGGATGAACTGGATGAGTCGGCGTGATCATATTTTTCGTGAAGCCGACCGCAAGTCCCTTCGAGCGGCAGAAAAGTCCATGTGCGCCGACGGCACCGCCTTGACCGAAGAGATCACCTAGACTATCGTCCCACAGCGGCAGCACGTAGCCGAGTCCGAACTTCGCCCAAGTGTGGCAATTTGGCGTCGGATCGTTTACGATTCGGCGCAAAGACGTAGCATTGTCCAGCGTTTCCTTTGACAAAAGCGGCGGCACTCCTTCTGCGCCGAAAATGATCGCATTGTATACCTTTGCGACCGCGCCTGCTGTGGCAACGCCGTTGGCGGATGGGATGAAGCCGCGAAGAATAGCGGGATTTTCGATGAAGCGCTTCGAGTGATTACCCGG
The DNA here is from genome assembly GCA_033809415.1 of Lentisphaeria bacterium. GTDB lineage: Bacteria > Verrucomicrobiota > Lentisphaeria > Oligosphaerales > Oligosphaeraceae > JAQVUB01. The sequence continues at coordinate 8,248 of JAPXLT010000205.1, read as the reverse complement.
GTCATTGCTATCGTCAAGAATCGCCAGATGTTTTTCATCTTCAGGCGTCGTGCCGAATGTAAGTTCACCATTCAACTTGAGCGGAGCGATCAATTCCCGCTCGATGAAATCGCGGAACGGCATGGTGCCAAGGCGGTTCGCCGTTTCGCCGACCAGCCATGCAAAGGTGATCCCATGATAAGCGCAACGCGTTCCGGGTTTCCATGCGGGGGCAGCGGCGGCGAGACGGCTGCACATGCCCTCCCAATCGGCAAGTTCAGAAGAAAGAGAGTCCACAGGCAAACGCTGCATTCCGGCGCTATGCGCAAGAAAATGCCAGAGCTTCGTTTCTTCCTTGCCGTTACAGGCGTATTCGGGCCAGAATTCCGCAACCGGCATATGGTAGTCGAAACCGATTCGTTCTTTCAGCATGTGAAAGGCAGTCGTGGCGATCCCTTTGCCCACCGAAAAGATTGGGAACAAGGTTTTCGGTGTCACCGAAACTGTATGTGCGGGATCGGCATACCCCGCACAGAGATCGGCAACAAGCTTTCCATGTTCATAGATGACTAATTGAACACCGCATTCGCTGCCGGAAGCAACAGCTTCATCGAGCAGGCTTTGAAGCAAATCAACAGAGATGGACATAAAACAACTCCCGAGCCAGCCTGGTTTCTTATTTGGGCGCCAGTTTTTAGGCAAACAACGTTTTCAGGATGTCTGCACTTTTCTTCAGGTCGATTTTGGGGTCTTGCAGATGGGTGTCCTGTTCGATCAGAAGCCAGCGCTGGTATTGATGCTTGATCAGTTCCTCGGCGATCTTCGCGCAATCGAGTCCGGCATTGCCTCCCCCGAGTTCACAGAAGCGCAGGCGTTCCCACCACCGTTCCAGACCGATGCTTTTATCGACATAGTAGATGTCCTTGAAATGAACCGCCACCAAGCGGTGGTGATATTTTCGAATCACTTCGACACAATCTCCGCCGGCAGCATGCAGATGGGCAATATCCAGCAGGAGCGCTGCCCCTGGCACCGCCTGCATAAAATCTTCGAGTTCCTGCTGGGATTCCACCCGGCAGCCAAGATGATTATGAAGTGCCCCTTTCAAGTTATACCAGGCTGCCGCCTCCACAAATCCATTGGCACGACGACAATAGTCTGCGAACGGAACATCCTTGCCGAAAGGCATGGGAAACCAGACATATTCCTTTCCAAAAGCGCAGGCGCATTTCATCGTCAGCTCGGGCGAAGCCATCGAGCAAGTGGTGAAATCCATCCCCATCCGGTGAAACAAAGCTGCATTCTGCACTGCTTCAGCCATATCGGAGGCGCTCAGACGCTCGATTCCGTCTATCCCGCATTCCCGCAGCATTTCGAGTCTCTGTTCAAGATTGTAACAGCCGCCATACCAGACATTCAAACCATAATCCGCAAGACCAATTTTGTACTTCATTTCATTGTTACCTTTCATAGTCCGTTATTTTGCATACGCGGACAGCACCTTGCGCAGTGCCTCCGCACTTTTTTCGATCACCCACGAATCCGCAAGAAAGAAGGTATGCATCGCCGCCATAAGGCGCTTGGACATGACTTCCTCGCAGATATCTGTGTCATGTTTGATAAATTTATCCTCGGGAATATTCCAAGACAGGCTTTGGTAGAGCGGACAGCCCCAGCCCGTATGAAGGAACAGGCCTTCCGCCTCGAGAGCCTTGAAAATCTGCTCCCGGTCGACTCCATCACGGAGTTCCTCAAGCTGCAACAGGAAAATGATAAAATAGTATGCCCGCACATCGTCGGAATAGCTGGATTTCTGCATCTGGATGCCTGGGACATCCTCGATGAGTTTCCGCATCAGTTGCGCGTTGGCCTCCCGCTTGGCCGTCTCTTCCGGTAAATGCTTCAGCTGATCGTAAATGATCGCCGCCTGAAATTCGGTCAAGCGATACTGACGGCATAGCAGGTCCGTTTCAGCGCGTGTTCCCGGATGGAGATAGGAATTGCCAATATGCGATAGGCGGAAGATGCGCTCGTGGATTTTTTCGTCGTTGCTTGTGCAGCAGCCGCCCTCCCCGCCCGTCATCAGCTTGGACAGCTGGAATGAAAAACTACCCACATCTCCAATGCTTCCAACCCCTTTGCCTTTTTGCTTTGCCCCATGTGCATGTGCGCAATCCTCGATCACGTAAAGATGATGCTTCCGCGCAATGGCCATGATCTTTTCCATGTCCGCCACGGCAGAAAACACATGCACCGGTATGATCGCTTTCGTACGCGGAGTGATGGCTTCCTCAATTTTTGCCGGGTCGATGCAAAGCGTATCCGGATCGATATCCACAATCACCGGAGTAGCGCCGCAGTACAGCGCGGCTGTCGCAGTTGCAATCCAAGTCACACCGGGGACGATGACTTCATCACCGGGGCCGACACCAAGGGCCAGGAGTGCGCACTCGAGGGTGGTCGTACCATTGCACATCCAAACGGAATATTTCGCTCCCTGCATGGCGGCAAATTCCGTCATCAGCTTCTGCTCATAAGTTTTATTTCCGCCCCATTTTCCGGAGCGGTATATCTCGATGAGCCGTTGTTCGGTTTCCGGATGCGGTATCGGCCACGCCGGGGCGTAATCCATAGCTTTCTTTTCAGCGAACACAGGAGTGCCGCCATCAATTGCCAATTTCCCGTTCATTTAAAATCCTTTTGTTGTAAAAATTGCTTGATTACGAAGGATGCGATATTATTCTGATACTTGAAACGAAGCCCGTGCATATAGCCATAAAGTTCATAATAGCCAAAGAGCCGTTCGCCTTTACTGGCAATGTCCGGGTAGCGCAAGGCGCTTGCCTCTGTATAAATATAGCCACCATTTCCGTTGGACACGGTTGCAACAAAAGGAAAATCCGAGCCGGACTGCTTCATCAGTTCCAAACCGGGTTCGATATACAATTCCCCAGGAACAAAAAAGAATGCCAGTTCACCGATACGAAGGATTTGCAGATCATGGCGCACTCCGAGATCACGCCCGCGCTCGGCAAGAATCGCCATTTCCTCGAGACGATCCGCATTATTTTCCCAGTAGGGTTCGGCGAAACTTCGGAAGACCTCGGCGTCTTTCCGAAGCTGCTCCGCATTTTGACGGATCGTCGGGAATTCGACATTCCACAGTTTGAATGCGACTTTGGAAACATCGACTTTTTCTCCGTTCTTCAAATCATTTTCCAGATCATCGACATAAGCCTCTGCAATCTGTTCGGCGGCATTGTCTGTGCCGAGTTCGCTGCAAGACGTAAAGGTGTTGATATCCCCGGCAGGGCCAAGCATGAAAAGCGGCATCTGCGCAATGCCCCGGCTACGGATCAGCTTATTGGCGCACCCCATCCAGTCGGCAGATACACTTCGGTAAAGATGGCCATTCGAAGCGATACCGTGAATTCCATGGTTGTGAATCAGAAGTTTTACCGATCCGTCGGCACGTTTGAAACGCACCCAGCGAATGGCCGGATCGGTTATGTTTTTGTCCGGCTCGACGCGATTTTTCCCGAGAGGCTTTGTCAAAGGGGATTTACCAGCCTCCGCTTCGATGACCTTTTCCTCGTTGGCCAAGGCAGCTGCAACGACCTTCATAACTGCATTTTCCCAGGTCTGCTCGAATTCCGGATTCCGTTCACCACTTCCGATGCCCCCGTATCCTAACAACGGGGCACTGTGGGTGTGTGTTGCGACAAAAGTCACGCCTTCAGGATCGAGGCAGTATAAATTGGCAATCCGGGCACGCATCCTCTGCACAAGCAGATCAGCGGTAACGCAAGTATCTGTATAGATGACCAACGCACGACGCTCCCCATCGAAAAACGTCACCGCCCGACAGTACAGCGGTTCACGGACACCCCGATTTCGGCGTCCTGCAAAAGGCCCATAACCATATAGCTCTGCAAAAAGTGGAACATCAAGAACTTGCTCGCAACAGCCAATCTTCAGCATAAGGTTTTCCTTTTCCCTGACTACACACAATTCCCGACTTTACATTCAGTATATTCCATCTTTTGCCATTGTAAATAGCCTGTTTGGGCAAAAAGTTAGCATAAATGGACATTGAGGAGAATATTTTTCTGGCATTTCCAGCATGAATACGTTATATTCTGGCAAAGGAGCACCCTGCAATGACTTACTTTTCTGACCTGGATTTCCGGATCGTTAACCGTCGTATCATTCTGTATGGCAACCAAAAGCCCTTCTATCCGGAGAGCAATTCCATCGAATTTATCCGTACTGGGCAAATTATGCTTGAAAAAGACGGCAAGGAGATTTCCCTGCTTGCTCCGGCTTTGTTCTGGATGCGTCAAGGACAAACCTGCCGTTTCTTCTTCCCGGAAAAGACAGCAGAAATTCTCGAACATATCTATTTTGACTTTATAGGCTCCCGCAGCGAACGGCTTCTTGACTGGCTCGAGGAAGCCTGCCCGGCAGGTTGCCTGACTCCACGCGATCCTGAAAAAGTTTCCGGGATTTTTTATGACATGCTGAAGCTTTATCGCAATGATTCCCAAGCCAACCATGCCGAACTGGTTGTCGGAGTCGAGAAGCTCGCCGCCCACATCAAGGCATCGCTTGCGCCCGAAAAAAAACCACTGGAAGACCCTTATGGCATTTGGCAGTCTGCCGAAAAGATACGCAACGATCCCTTCCTGCACTTTGATTTTCATGCAATGGCTGCGAAGGCTGGGATCACATATGACCACTATCGGCGGCTGTTCAGGGGTGCGCATAAAATGTCGCCGTCGGCTTATGTTCGTGATCAGCGCATGTTTCGGGCAGCGGAGCTTCTCCGGGTCACCAACTTACGCATCAAGGAAATCGTCTATTCCTGCAATTTTGATTCCCTGATGGATTTCTCACGCTCCTTCAGAAAATATTCCGGCATGTCCCCGCGTGCTTACCGGAAAATGCACGCCAAGCAATAAAACCCTACCCAATTTTCGGGGCTTTTCGTGCCTTTTCGTTGTTAAAAAACTAATTTTTGGCGCCGGTAGTACGGAATTCGAGTTTGGAAAGGATCTGGAGCTGATAGACGGTAAATCCGATGAGCATGAAGCCGAGGATCCAGGCCATTGCGGTGGCCGTGCCGAATTTCAGGTAGACATAAGCCTTGTAGAAGATCAGGAGGCTGGCGACATTGGTTCCGCTCGAACCTCCGGTCATTGCCATGATCATCGCCGTATTTTCCCAGGAGCGGATGAAAATTCCGATAAACTGAATGATCAGCAGTGGCTTCAGGATCGGAATCACCACAAACAGGATTTTGTCGATAAAAGTCGCCCCGTCAATATCAGCCGCCTCATAGAAATCATCGGCGATTCCCTTGAGGGCAGCCAGGTAGATCAGGCATCCCGGCCCCATGCCGGCCCATACGCTGGGCAGAACGCAGCAGACCATCGCGGTTTTGCGGTCGAGCAACCAGCGATAGGGTTCACGCATCGTGGCAAAGAGGCGTGCATACCATGGCGCATCAGCAAGCAACGGGTCATTCAAAATCGGCAGTGCAAAGCTGAAGACGTAGTAAAAAAGCAGGAGTCCAGCTATGAAGCATAGGACAGCCTGCGGGTAATTGCTATGTAAGAAAAGCCGTTGCGCAAAGAAGTACAAAATAAAAAAGAGCAGCAGGGCAATGCCGATAATGCCAATGGCGGGAATCTTCATCAGAACCGCGTTGAGAACGCCGAATTCCGAGGGCTCGTAAAAAGAACGCCAGAGATAGATCACAACCAGCCCGGTAATCACGGCCGGCAAGTAAAAAACCGTCCGGAAAAAGATTTTGCCATAGGGGATTTCCTGGAGCAACACCGCCAGGATGACCGGCGGCAGAAAAGTCAGCGCAATAGTCAGAAAACAATATTTCAGGGAATTATAGACCGTTTCCCACCATTCCTTGTCCCAGAGCACATTGCCGAAGTTATCGAGCCAGATCCACTTTGATCCGCCCATGATGCGGTAATCTTGGAAAGCCATGACGGAACCCATAAGCAACGGAATATATTTCCAGACTAGGATCGAGAGCAAGGCCGGCAATAAAATCAAATAAGCCCACTTATACTTGCGAAATCCCCAGGTAACCTGCTCCTGACCAACAATCTTCGGTGGCACAAATGCCTTGAAAATCCGGCGGAAAACCAAGGTGAAGGCAACCGCAATCCCAATCAGCATGAAAACTGCACTGACCCGGCGAATAAAAAGCTGTTGGGGTGTCAGGATGCCGAGCATCTTTTCGTTGGTTTCCGCAACCGCCTCGGAAAGCAGGCGTTGCAGAAAGTCCCGACGCTGATCCAGCGCCTCCCGCATCTCGCGGCATTCCTGGACTTCCTCCGCACTTCGACCTTCGGCGTGCAACTGTTCCGGGGTGACATCCTTGTATTTTTCCGCCTTTTCATACTGTTCGGCAGTGTACAACGGCAGTGGGGAATTTTCCCTCGCCAAAGCATAGTTTTCCGCCCGATGCATGGGACGGGTCATCTCGACATAGACCAGCTGGCAATTGCGCCCGTAAGGTTCCGGCTTGCCGGTCTCGATGGAGATGTTGTATGCCTCCTCCCAACCGGGTGGTGCCAGGCGGATCAGGTCCTCATAGCCAAACCTGCGCAAATAATTTGGATTGACAAAATGCCCCAGCCCCCCCTCGACCATGATTCGGGTGTAGATGGCGGTTGCTTCAATACCTGGCAGGAAACGAATATATTCCCAGGCAGCGTCACGCACCACAGGATTATCACATCCGGCAAAAATCGCATTCATCCCGGCATTGATTTCACTGCCGCGGTGGCGAACGCCATTCTCGTCGGGATATCCCAGCGGCATTGGAGCCATGCCGACCAAGTCCGGATTGATCGTGGAAAAAACGCGTTCGTTGAGATAGGTCGGCATAAAGCCCACCTGCCCCAAGTCCCATTTCTGGCCGCCTTCCGCTTCCTTAGTGGCATAGCCATATCGTGTGACATTGTTGCGGTCAATCCAGCGTTCGGTTGTCAGGCGCAGGTAATAGTCCAGAGCGGTAACCGCTTCTTTGCTGTCGAAGACTGCCTGCCAGGTATCCGTTTTTTCATCATGTTCCATGACCTCGCCGCCGGCTGACCAGAGAAAGGAGACCCAGTACCAGCTTTCCTGCTGTCCCTTGCCAAGGCGGACGCCATAGGTGCCGCGGACAGGGTCCGTCAGTCGCTTGCAGTATACCAGAAAATCTTCCCAAGTCCAGTTATTGTCCGGATAGGGTATTCCCGCCTTCTTCAGCAAATCCTTCCGATACAGCATCACCCTTCCGGAAAGTCCGCCCCGTGGCAGGGACCAAATATGCTCGCGGCTCTCCCCAATCTTGCGGCGCTTGATCACCGGAAGAATTTTTTCATGGACAATGAACTCATATTCTTCTTTGCTGAGGCTGGTAAAATAGTTGTCGCCGGGTTTATCGAGGGGATAGAGAAAGCCTTCCTGGATATAGGTATCCGACTGGCGGAAATTGACATAAAGGATATCCGGCGCGACTCCGCCGGCAATAGCCATCAGCGGTCCAGTATCTCCACTGAGGCCTTCCACGGAAATTCCGGAAAAGCGTTTGAATTCGATTTCAATGTCTTCTCTTCGCCAGCTGAAATCGCCATACTTCTCGATGTTTGATTCATATTTGGCGCGATATTTTTTTTCCAGGATGGCCGGGTATCTTTTCAGGAATTCCTGATGCACCGCATATTCCGCGCGGCTGCCGGCGTCGGTTTTAGCAGGGTCCGGAATATACCAGCTGGAGACCTGAATCCTGGTCTTTCCGTCAGGTGTCCTGGTAACCATACCAGCCCAACTGTTCAATATGGTGCTAAGAAAAAGGATCAGGCAAAATACAGTCATTCGATTTTTTTTCATTTTCGTGACATTATTCTTTATGGACAAGGGACTTTCTGCTCAGGTTCCGTCCGTGTGGGTTTGTGGGCACGATAGGCTGAATAAAGTTTTAACGCTTGGAAATTGCAAAATATTGGCTGAACGGAAAAATGGCCGCTCAAGTTGCGCTTTTTTTGTCCACGGAAAACACGGAAAGCGCGGAAAATTTGTAGGGTTGTTGCGTCGCCGGATGGGATTGCAAGCGAGTTCGCAATCTGGTCTGTTGTTTTCTCTGACGAATCGGTCGGATCGGCATAATGCTTTGCGCCACAGGTGCTTAATCCCGCCCCCTTCACCCTTCACCCTTCACCCTTCACCCTTCACCCTTCACCCTTCACCCTTCACCCTT
>JAPXLT010000204.1:0-8825 GCA_033809415.1 Lentisphaeria bacterium | reverse complement strand
GCCCCCTGCACCCTGCCCCCTGCCCCCTGCCCCCTGCACCCTGCCCCCTAACCCCTAACCTCTATGAAAATCCAAGTACCCATCATCAAGCGCGTTGATCTTGTCATCGTTGGTGGCAGCAGCACTGCGATCGACACAGCGGTTCAATTGAAACAAAGCGGACATTCCGTCTTTCTGATCACGCCATATACCTATCTAGGTGAAGACCTCTGCGCCGGTCTGAATCTGCATGAAACCCCGCAGGCATTCGGCTTGGGGGACAATCCTCGACCGACGGCCATCAAGCTCCACCTCGAACAAAAGCTGCTCGATGCCAATATCGACTTCCTGTTTCAGAGCAACCCGATCCGTCTCGTTTACGGAAAACATCAGGAACTGGCCGGGTTGCTCATCGGCAACCGAAGCGGATTCCAGATCATTGCCGCCAAAGCTATCTTCGACGCCACTGACCGTTGCCTGATTGCCGATATGGCCGGGCTTCCCAGAAAGCCCTTCCGCCCCGGAAAACGCAATGTGCAGCGCATCGTCCTTGGCGAGTTTATGAATCCCCAGCATGGCCTGCAAATCCTTCCGCTTCCCTGCCGTTATCAACACGGAGATAAAAATTATCAGCTTTTCATGGCCTCGATGGAATTGGAATTTCCGGACAACACCGCAAAGACATTGTCGGCAATCGAAGTAAGCATGCGCAAAGCAACTTGGCAGCCGCAACTAGTTGTCGGTGCGGATCAATGCTTGTATCAACTCAATGACGGCATCAGCATCAGCTATGTCCCCGGAGCAAAATCTCCCTTCTTCTTCGCAGGCAGACAAAACCCCGCAGCGATCACCGAATGCTTGAAGGCCATACCCACACCCGAACCGGTCAGCATACAGGATCATGATCGAGTCACGTTGCCTGAGGGAATCCAGGTGACCCGCAACGACTCGAACATCCGTTTCCGTAATAAACCCGCCCTCGAATGGGACCCCAATTCCCTGCCCGTTCTCGAACACTGTCAAGTACTTATTGTCGGCGGCGGCACCGGTGGCGCACCGGCAGCCATTGCCGCAGGCAGAGCCGGCGCAAACACACTCTGCCTGGAAACTACCAGCGCCCTTGGCGGACTGTGCACGATGGGACGAATCGGCTCATACTGGTTTGGCAACCGTGTCGGCTTCTGTGAAGAACTGGATCAAGGGATCACGGCTATGGCGCCAAACCCGAAATATCCGGCAGAGCATACAAAAAAAGACACAGAATGGAAGCGCCACTGGCTCTTGTTGGAAGGCGACAAAGCCGGGGTCGAGTTCCGTTTTCAGCACACCGTTCTGGCAGCTGCCGTCAAGGGAAGCGCCGTTTGCGGAGCTCTGGTCGGCAGCCCCTGGGGAAATGGCATCATCCTGACGGATGTCGTCGTGGATGCCACCGGAAATGCTGACTTGGCCATTGCCGCCGGAGCCAAAATAGCGATGGAGACCTTCGAGCCGGCCGTTCAGGGAGCCGGGCTGCCGCCGGTCATCCCGGGAAACGATTACACCAATACCGATTATAATTTCATCCGGGATGAGGATGTCTTTGACACCACCCGAGCATTTTTGCAAGCGCATCATAAGTTCGCGGATGATTTTGACATTGCGCAAATCGTCGACACCCGTGAACGGCGCCGCATTGTCGGTGATCTGACGCTTCAACCGCAGGATTTTTACGCCGAGCGCTGCTATCATGATACCATCACCATCGCCCGCAGCAATTTCGATACACACGGCTTCATCGTCTCACCGATGTTCATGCTGCAGCCACCTACCGAAGACCCGCACTTTGCAAAGGTGCCTTTCCGGGCTCTGCTGCCTGCCGGGCTGGAAAACATTCTGGTCACCGGCCTGGCTGTCAGCGCACACCGCGATTGCCTGCCCCTGATCCGCATGCAGCCCGACGTCCACAACCAGGGCTATGCTGCCGGAAAAGCCGCAGCAGAGGCCGCCTCGAGAAAACAAAGTCTACGCGCCCTCGATCTGCGCGTGATTCAAAAACATCTCGTCGAAAAGAAGATTCTCCCGCCGGAAATTTTATCCGAGGAGGACAGCATCCCCGGGCCGAAAGCCGATGCGCCTTATGCTGAGCTTGCCGCCATTTTCTTGAACCCCGAGGAGGCACTGCCAAAACTTCAGAAAAAATTTGCCAAAACAAAGGACCTCTGGCATGCGCAGATACTGGCCTTCCTCGGGGATGATTCAGGGCGGGACATCCTAGTGGACAGCATCGCCAATCAGCATTGGGATGAAGGCTGGAACTACCGCGGCATGGGACAATTCGGCGCATGCGTCAGTCCGCTCGATTGCCAGCTAATCGCTCTCGCCAACCTCGGCAATGCCGAAATCGTCTTCCTGAAGAAACTGGCAGCGCTCGAACCCGATCATGCTTTTTCACATTTCCGGGTGATGTCTTTGATCTATATGAAATATCCCTGCCGCGCCGCCATCGAAAAATTGGAAGCCCTGCTCTGTGCTCCCGGAATGGCCAATCATGCCCAGAAAAGCTATCGTGATGCTATTGCCGCCAACCGTGAGGATGTCGATGACAATTCAGTGCGCAATGCTCAGCTCAAGGAAGTCTATCTGGCTCGGGCTCTGAACGCCTGCCAGCCGGGAAATATCATTGCCGTGCGCTCGCTCAACAGCTATGCCGATGGACTGCAGGGATGGTACGCCCGCTTCGCACTTGATGGGCTGCAAGGATAAGCAAACGTAATCCCTTAGTCTTCTGTAGTACAAGGTTCAGGGGAATGGGGTGCGTAGTGCGTGGTGCGTAGTGCGTTGGGAACGGGTGCAGGGGGGCGCAGGTTTAAAAAGTAGCGCAACCGTCCCGGTTGTGATTATTCTGACTGTCGTGGGGTACGGGGGGCTTGTCCTGTCCACACTGTCCACACTGTCCACACTGTCCACACTGTCCACACTGTCCACACTGTCCACACTGTCCACACTGTCCACACTGTCCACACTGTCTGACCCGCACTATGCACTACAGAAGACTAACCCATTACAAACAAACAGGATTTTTTACAGAAAGATTGAGAGTACCCAAATGAAAAAACTTCGTCGCTTTAAGAAAGCCTCTGATATCAAATGCGGGGTCATTGGCTACGGGCCTTCCTTTATGATGGGTAAACATCATCTGAATGGCATGACCGCTGCCGGCATGAGCATCTGCGCAGTTGCTGATATTGACGCGGCGCGCTGCAAAGCCGCAGCAACCGACTTTCCCGGAATCGAAACCTATTTATCCGCCGCAGAAATGATGGCCAAAAGCGATGTAGACCTGGTAACTGTCATCACGCCCCACAATACCCACGCCGAACTGGCCATCCAGTGCATGGATGCAGGCCGCCATGTCATCACCGAGAAGCCCTTTGCGATCAGCACGGATGAATGCGATGCGATGATTGCCGCAAGGGATCGCAACAAGGTCATGCTCTCGACTTATCACAACCGCCACTGGGATGGCTGGATCATCAACGCCAGAAAGAAAATCGAAAGCGGCATGATCGGCGATATTATCCGCATCGATGCACATCTGGGCAGTTACCAGAAACCCAAGGACTGGTGGCGCGGTTCGAAGAGCATTTCCGGCGGCATCATGTATGATTGGGGTGCACATTTCATCGAGTATGCCTTGCAATTGCTGAAGGGGCGCATTGTTGAAATCAGCGGCTTCATGCACCGGGGATACTGGGGGCCTTCCACCGCCTGGAAAGATGATTGTATCGAAGACGAGGCTTTTTCTCTGGTGCGTTTCGATGACGGCACCTATCTCAAACTGCTCATTTCAAACCTCGATAGCAATCCCAAGCCCGGTTGGCTGGAAGTCTGCGGAACTACCGGTAACTTTATCATCCAGCCAAGTACTTGGACTGCATATTGCCAGGAAGCCAGCGGCCCGGTTGTCAAGGAGGGGCCGGTCGGCAGCGACGAAACCTTCCGTTTTTATCAGAATATTGTCAACCATCTGCTGGGAAAAGAAGACCTGGTCATCACCGCCGAATGGGCCCGACGACCGATCCATATCATGGACTGGACGGCACGCAGCGCCGCGGCCAACCGCACCCTGCCAGCAAAATACCCCTAATCCCAAAGCATCTTCACAACCTATTTTTTAACAACGAAAAGATACGAAAAGGCTTGGCGTGGACTAGCGTCCACAACCCACACGGACTTTACACGGACTTTACACGGACTTTACACGGACTTTACACGGACTTTACACGGACTTTACACGGACAATAGATCGGACGGATCGCCATGTGCCAAGGTCGGCTTTACTTTTTCAGTCGGAGGCGATATGGAGCGCCGGCGGCTCGCCGGCATGAAGCCGGCTTCCCTCTTCCATCACCGAAAAATCAAAAAGTTCAAAAAAAATCTCAAAAATGAGAAAGGCTTTCAAGGCCAGCAACTTGCGCATCTGGTTTTTGAAAATCTTTCTGAAAAAACAAGATTCTGGGTGATAGTAGTACGAAATTTTTATAGGGTTGTTGCTTCGACGGATAAGATTGCACGCGGTTTAAAAAGTAGCGCAACCGTCCCGGTTGTGATTATTCTGACTGTCGTAGGGGGCCACACCGTCCACACCGTCCACACCGTCCACACCGTCCACACCGTCCACACCGTCCACACCGTCCACCACGTCTGACCCGCACTACGCACTGCAGAAGACTGACCCATTACTGCAAAAGGCAAGATGCAGATTAGTCGATCAGTCGCCTTACGGCATAATGCATTGCGCTGGTTATATTAATCCGGGTGCCATTTAGCAATGGCGGGAACTATTGATCTTTAGTGGAGCGAGAAAATTCATGTTGAAACGCAGTGAAGTACGTGCGGCTTTGCGCAAGAATTTACGTTGGTTCGAGTGTTCCGGGCTGATGCGTCCGGCGGATGGTTCCTGGGGGGTGGGCGAACGTGTTCTGCTGACTGGCAACAATGAAAGCATGGAGCTTACTTTCAAATCCTTCCCGGCCTGGACTCACCATGAGGGCTATTCCATCATGGAACACAGACGGCCAGACTGCAATTTTGAAACAGCACTGCTTTTTGAACTTGCCTCCCGCGAATTCAACATCCCGAAATATCACCGCATCGCCGAAAATATCCTCAATTATCTGTATAACCTAAGTGGCACGCTCAACCGCAATAAACAGTATCCGGCCTTTGCTGCCGATGTCTGGAAGTGGTGCAATATCCAGTGGCGTCCGGCAGTCTATTTCGACGACAATGCCTGGTGCATCACCATCCCGTTGCTACTGGCGAGACTATGCCCGGATTTCGAGAAAAAGTTTCAAATGCGCAGGATTGCCCTGAATGGCGCCGATGCCCTCGCGGAAGCCTTTGCCTCCGCCCTGCAATCCCCCGACTGGGATCAGCAGCTGGGCTGGAGCGGAAACCTGAAACTGCCGCATTGGGGCAGCCTGGCAGTCATGGCACTGGCTTCTGCCGCACGGGAAAATCCTGAAAAATCGGATTCGTACCGCGCTCTGGCGGAACAGTATCAAGCTTACGTGGCAAAGGACTTAAGCGCCTGGAACACATCAGAGCAAAGCTATGCCCTTCTCGGAAGCCTGTTTGCGGCCTTCAGCTGGCCAGACTGCAAGGATTTCTCCCATCATGCCGAGGAACTTTCCGCATTGACCTGCTCCCTTCTGGAACAAAACAACGGCTGCCTTCCCTCGAACCACTACGAAGCCCCGTCAGGAGCGCACCTGGTTGACCTGATCTACACGATGAATTGGGCTTTTCTGGCATTGCACAGCAGCTGGACCCTGCAGCAAAAGCCATCCGTTTCTTCCGCATTCCATAAAATGATGGAGTTGTTGCTGCAGATTCAGGATCGCACCCCCAGCCCGGAGCTGTCCGGTTGCTGGCGTGGCATGTATGACTTGGAGCAGAACTGCTGGGGCGGCGGCAACCGCTACGAAGGAGGAGCTGACAGCATCTACAGCGGCTGGACCAATACAACCATCGCCCTGACGCTGTGCTACTTCTTGAACCGCCGTTCGATCATTACGGATTGAGTCGCCAGCAATGCCTGACACAAAAAACACTGCCGTCCTTCCGAAACTGTCCGAAATTGTCCTTCCCCTGCTTTCCTGGTATGCTGCCAATAAACGGGCGCTTCCCTGGCGAAAAAATATCACTGCCTACCGGGTGCTTGTCTCGGAGTTCATGTTGCAGCAGACCCGGGTCGAGACCGTCATCCCCTATTATCAACGCTTCCTCCATGAACTGCCAACTCTGCAAGCATTGGCCGACGCGCCGGAGGAAAAGCTGCTGAAGCTCTGGGAAGGTCTGGGCTATTATAACCGGGTGCGGAATATGCAGAAAACTGCCCGCATCATCATAGATCAGCATCGGGGAAAATTTCCGGATCACTACGAGACCTTGCTGACCTTGCCTGGCATCGGGGAATATACGGCAGGCGCCATCGCCTCGATCGCCTTTGGTCAACCCATCCCCGCCGTAGATGGAAATGTCCTGCGCGTCATCTGCCGCCTGACCGAAAACCGCAATGACATCCGCAGCGCCAAAACGAAAACGGTAGTCCGGACTGCGCTACAGGCAATATATCCGCCGGAGCATAGTGCGGATTTCACCCAGGCCCTGATGGACCTAGGCGCGGTGCAGTGCCTGCCCGTCGCCACGCCGAAATGCGGACAATGCCCCCTGCATTCCCACTGCCTGGCATTTGCACATGGCAGCGTTGGCGAAATCCCCGCCAAAGCCCCGTCAAAGCCCCGCAAAATCGAAAAAAAGACGGTTCTGCTGCTGAGTTGCAACGGAAAGACCGCCATCTGCCGACGCCAGCAAACAGGCTTGCTGGCCGGCCTCTGGGAATTCCCCATGCTGAATGGCTGGTCAAAACGGACGGATATCGAGCGTTTCCTGAAAGAGTCCCACATCGAATATCAAGCTCTGACGGAAACGATTCGTGCCAAACATATTTTTTCCCATCTCGAGTGGCACATGCGCGGATGGAAAGCCGAATGCGCCAAGGAAACTCCGCAATGGCGTTGGGTTACCCCGGAGGAAATGCATAGCACAATCACCTTGCCAACCGCCCTGCAGCCCTACCGCGAGCAGCTCTGGGAATCCGTGCTTCCTGCCGGGAAAACATAGCGTTGCCGTTTTTTGGTTATGCCGCCATATTGAATCGCTTTTTCCGGACAATTTTGCAGGCAGGCCATGCAGTGTATGCAATGTCCCTGCCAAGCTGGCTTCCCATTTTCGAGAATAATATTATTCATCGGACAGAGCCTTTCACACAGGCCGCAGTTGCTGCAGGAGTGCTCTGCCACAAACTTCCGGTCGCGGCAATATTTGTTGAACAAGGCGCCGACAACGCCGGTCAAAAAACCAGGCAACATGCCGCGCTTGATCTGGAATTCCTCCCGACCGGCCAGAACAGCCTCGCTGATTTCTGCTATCCGCTTCTCAGCAGCCGAAAGCTTCCGGGTTATCCGCAGATCAGAGTCCCGGTCTCCCAGCAGAATATAGTTATTTGGCATCTGCACGGAATATGCACTGTTGATGCGAAGAACCTTTTGCAGAAAAGCAATGGCATTGCCGGCAGTCTCCCCCATCGTGCAGACCGCATAGACGAAAGAATCACGAGGCACCTGCAGCGTCTTCACAAAATCAAGGACACAACGCGGAGGGCGCCAGGCATGCACCGGAAAAACCAGTCCAAGGCGTTCCCCATCTGCCGGGGATCGAGCTGTTTCCCCAGTCTTCAGAAAATCGCGCATGTCGATTGCTTTGTCCCCGGTTTGTAGCGCCAGCTTTTGCGCAACCCAGGCGGAATTCCCTGTGGCTGAAAAATAATAGATCATACGCGCCGCCCTCGATAATCGCTATTTTCGCGTCCCGGTAATTCGCCCCCGGGAATCCCGGTAAATGGTCGTATTTCCATTTTGCGTGGAGCTGCCCACTTTTCGTCCGCTGGTATCGCGGTAAATGGTTTGCTTGCCCTGTACCGTTGCGGTGCCGGTGATTCGTCCTTTGGCGTCACGATAAGTCGTATTGCGTCCATTTTCGGAGGTTCGTCCGAGAATCCGTCCGTTGGAATCGTAATATCTGGTGACCGATCCCTGTTGCCTGGCCGTTACCGAAACTCGCCCTTTGGCATCGCGGTACGTCGTCTGCGTGCCATTAGTCACCACCGTTGCCTTCCTGCGACCGTTGGCATCGCGAATCACCTCGCGCTCTGCGGCAAGTCCGGGAAGCGCAAGAAGAAGAGTAGCAATCAATAAAACATTTCTCATCGTAACACCTCCAATATCAAGCTTTTCCCAACAATAGATTGCGGAATTCTTCGAGAGTGACTTTACGACCATAAGGTGACAACTCGAAGACTTCGGCAAACTGCACCTTGCTGCCAGCCTCATCTCCGTAAGTTTCCTTGAGCGTCTGCCTTGCGGCATCCGCTGCAACCTTGAAACGCAGACCCCAATGTTTGGTTAGATAGGCGGATTTTTCTTCCCAGCACCAACTGGAAAAATCAACCCCATGGTATCCGTGTTCCTCTGCCAGCCATTCATAGAACTGCGAGACATGGCAGTCCAAAGCTCGGTTCTTCTGATCATGCACTGCATCGATGGCAACTGCGGCATCCGGACGTGCGGGGCGCGGATCGGTGAAGGCATCAAAAACACAGCCAAAAATGGGATTGACCTCAGGAATCGGAGTCTCCGGGCAGAATTGCGGCACCATCACCAGGTATGCGGCATCCTGCACCAGTTGGGCACAGGCACGATGATCTGCATGATAATCGCAGGTGCGATGGGAAAGCACCACAT
>JAPXLT010000203.1:0-8863 GCA_033809415.1 Lentisphaeria bacterium | reverse complement strand
CCCTGCACCCCGCACCACGCACCCCGCACCACGCACCACGCACCACGCACCCCGCACCACGCACCACGCACCACGCACCACGCACCACGCACCACGCACTTTGAACTTTGATGAATCCTGTTTGACTTTTGCTGCTTCCGCTTTATAGTAATGATGCAATCAATAAAAGTTATTTTTGTTCCCATCGTCTAGTGGCCTAGGACAACGGGTTCTCATCCCGTAAACAGGGGTTCGACTCCCCTTGGGAATGCCAAATATTTTTTCCGTGTATTAGGCGGTCAGTGGGCTGTTGACCTTTTTAAACGATTTTTCAAGCGTTTTTCAATGCCATTGCAAAGGTGTCTGATAGTTTTCTGACTGCGTGCTTCCCCCCAGCCTGCCTGCCGGGCATATTCCTCGAACAGGATCACCGGAAAATCCGAACTTGCGCCGCATCGACGGGCACTGTAGCCGATTTGTGCCAAGTTGCGAATACTCCGACTAAATATCGTTATTACACTACGGACTTTGCTGCGGTCGTTATCGAGATAGATCAGTTCATTCTCCGGGTTCAGGCAAAGATTGCGTAATATACAGTCGCCGTGGACAAAGCCTGCCGCGTGAAACTTTTGCAACTCACGACCAAGGAGTCGAGCAAGGTCAAGCTGCTGTTCTGCCGTAAGGCTCGGCAATACCTCGCTGAGTACAGGAGCAGCGACTTCCTCACTGATGAAAACATCCGTTGGATAACCAACACGTGAACGGCGACGAATTGCCAGTACCGGCCTTGCACAGTGAAAGCCAGCCGCCAGCATACGATAGGATATGCGCCAAGCGGCCAATGCTCGTGAGGGACGCAATACCCATTTGAGGAAACTCATGGGATCCCTACCGGTCATGCCCGCATCCGTCAGCCCCCAGATTGTTTTGACATAAAGCGTCCCTTTTGGCGTTTGCACCCGGCAAACCTTTCGGGAACGATAGCTCACAACTGTATCACCGACATGCTCGATCTGCCACTTCTCGAAGTCCTGGAACTCCGTCTGCCAGCCTGCTGCAACACGTCCCCGCCATCTGCCGGATGAATATGGAATTTCCCCTCGAGTCAGCATGTACTATCTCCAAACTTCTTGCTATGAAAGATTTTCAAAAAACGATGCGCAAGTTTCTGGCACTTGAATCTCTTTCTCTTTTTTGAGATTTTTTTGATTTTTCGGTAATGGGAGAGAGAAGCCGGCTTCATGCCGGCGAGCCGCCGGCGCTCCATATCGCCTCCGACACAATTGCGTAAAGCCGACCTTGGCACACAAGAATTTCGCCGGAGCAGTCTCATCCGTCAAAGTAACAAACCTTATAAAATTTTCGTGTCGTTTCGTTGTTAAAAAAATAGGTTGCGGGTGCCAGTCTACACCAGATTCCTTTTTATTTGCTGCAGAATTTGTTCGAGTGCCAGCTCTTCGTCCTGAATCGTAATTTGCGTGGCTCCGGGATGTTGATGTCTGAACCAGGTCAGCTGACGCCGTGCATACTGAATGGTACGGTTGCTTAACAACTCCCGCAAAGCCTCGGAGCCGCCAGGCGAACCGGCTTCAACAAATTCCAGAATATCGCGATAGCCCAACGCCTGACGTGCGGTCGGCGTCTCGAGCAAACCTGCCTGGCCAGCCTGCAATGCCTCCTCGACCCAGCCGGCAGCAAGCATCTTTTCTGTACGTAGGCGGATGCGTTGCTTGAGCAGAGCAAACTCCGGAAAAATGCAGAATTGCCGATAGGCAGGCTTGGGCTGATCCAGCTTCTTCGCCAATTCCCAAGGCGGCTTCCCAGTCAGCTGGACGACCTCACAGGCGCGTAACAAACGGCGTGGGTTACGGTAAATCTCGTCCGGAACAATCGATGTTCGATCAATCGAGTTCTCGAGGAAAGCCAGCAATTTCTGCCGACCACCCGGCAATTTTAGTTCTTCTTGCAGTTTTTTCGCCAGTTCCGGGTCGGCGGGCAGCATCTCGAAGCCGTAAATCAGAGCTCTGGCATATAAGCCGCTTCCGCCAACCAGGATTGCAATGCGTCCCCGTTTCCAGATGTCCTGCAAACATGCCGAGGCTGCCTGAACGAAGCGATTAGCGTCAAAGGGTTCCTGCAGGTCCAGGCAGCTGATCAAGTGATGTTTTACGCGTTGCAGCTCTTCCGTCGAGGGTTTGGCGGTGCCGATATCGAGACCGCGATAAACCTGCATCGAATCGCAGGAGACAATTTCTGCATCGAGGGATTCCGCCAGCGTCAAAGCGCTTTGGCTTTTCCAGCAGCAAGTCGCTCCCAAAATAGCAATACACTGGCCGGAGTATACCATTATCAGGTCTCTGATGTGTTTCCGGACTTTTTCCTGTCGGCAAAGAAGAGGCTGTAGATCACCATGAACGTCACGGAACAGGTAATCGCCATGTCGGCGATATTAAAGGCCGGCCAGGAATACTTGTAGTCGCGATAATAGAAAAACAGGAAATCCACAACAAAATGCCGGAACAGGCGGTCGTACAGATTACCGGCGATGCCGCCAAGCAGGATGCCATAAGACAAAGCCAAAGGCAGGCGCGATTCGGACAGTTGCCGGAAAAAAATAATGATTACGAGCAAGGCAAACAGGGATATCAAACCTAAAAGCCAAGTATGATCCGACAGAATACCCCAAGCCGCTCCGGTATTGCGAAAGTGCACCAAACTAAAAAAACCAGGAATGACTTCCCGGTAGATTCTTCCCGGTTCTGGCCAGATGCGCACGATCAAAGATTTGCTGAGCTGATCCAGAACCAGAACCAAGCCACCCAGTATACCGGGCAAGCCGGCAAGGGAAAGGAAAAATCGGGAGGATGCTTGTTTTTTTTCAGTCACGGGTTCAAGGCACCTTCCAGACCAACACCGGATTGGACATCAGCGGATATTTGTACCGAAAGCATCATTCTTCTCCCGGATACTCTTGCATTCAATGCAGTAACGGGCATAGGGTTTGGCTTTCAACCGGGCGTCGCCGATCTGTTTGTTGCAGTCCTGACAAATCCCATAGGTGCCAACCTCCATATTCCGCAAAGCCACTGAAATGGAGTCCAGCTTTCGGGCATCATCAGACATAATCTGGATTCCTGTCTCACGGATAAAATCATCACTGCCGATTTCAGCACCTTCATCCCCCGCCTGACGTCCGGATTCCAATTGCGTGGACGAGTGGCGTAACCTCTGCAGAATACTGCGACGCAGAGCGAAGAGCGATTCCCGGAATTCTTCCAGTTGGGCTTCAGTGAAATTCGATTTGACAACAACTGCTTTTTTCTTGGCCATAATCACACTCCCGACACGTTTATTGTTAAGCAAATGCTCATAGTAAACATTTCTTTCAGCTGCGCAGGGGCAAAAGGGTTATTTAAAATAATCCCGCAGTTGTTTTTTACAAACCAAATCCGCTGCCGCACAGCCTTTTTCGTGCCGAAACATAGAAATTCCTAGGAAATCATAGAAATTCATAATCCCGGAAATCCACGTAATCTGCAAAAATTTTGGTGCTACCATCACTCGATTTCTCCTTTTTTTGGAAAGATTTTCGTACTACACCTCAAACTTCTTGTTTTTTGTGAAAGATTTTCAAAAACCAGATGCGCAAGTTGCTGGCCTTGAAGGCCTTTCTCATTTTTGAGATTTTTTTGAACTTTTTGATTTTTCAGTGATGAGAGAGGGAAACCGGCTTCATGCCGGCGAGCCGCGGATGCTCCATATCGCCTCCGACTGAAAAAGTAAAGCCGACCTTGTCACGCAAGAATTTTAGCAGAGCAGGCTCATCCGTCAAAGCAACAACCCTAAAAAAATTTCGTGCCTTTTCGTGTAGTTCGTTGTTAAAAATGAATTATGATCGTCGGGCTTGCTTTTTGGGAAATAACATATAATCTTTTCAATGACGATGACAGTGACTGCAAAATCAGACTGCGGAATGAAGCATGTATGACATTAGCACAACTATGATGACCAAGGCCTGGCTCCTTCTTTGCCTGCTGCTTTGGGCTGGCCAGCTGACCGGCCAGGTCAGAATCGCCCTTTGTCCCCTGGACACTGAATCGCGCAATCTGGCTGACTTGGCCTTGGCTGGACTCTCCGACGATCATAACATCGCCTGCCTGGAACGCACGGAAATCGACCGGCTGCTGGCGGAAGCGAGGCTGGCGGACCAGAGTGATTTCCAGCCCGATCTGCGGCTCATGCAAAATGCCGAGCTTTTCATCGTCATGCAGAGCAGCGAGCTGCAAGCCTTTGACGCGACCACTGGGGTGCGCTTGGCCAGTCACAAAATCGACACCGCCCCCGAAGTCTGCCAAGCCGTCCGCCAGGCATTGGTCAAACGCGAGCGTTTTGTCAACAACCAGCTGCGCAAATTGTCTCTCATGCCCATGACACCGGTCAATCTCTCCCGGGAACAGGAAGAGACGGCGCGGAAGTTGGAAAATATTTTGTCGCGCCACCTGGGAAATCGGCCTGATCTGGTGCTTTTGGAACGACGCCATCTAATGATGCTATTGAGTGAACCAGGCGCCGAGACCAGCGAACTGACCAGCCAGCTTTTTGCCGGAGCGCTGTTGCTTAAACCGACAGCCTTGCAAGACCCAAAGGGCCTGCACCTGCGCCTGGAATACTTCACGCCAGATGGCCTAACCGCTTTGCTGAAAGGAAACTACGTGTTCCCCCACGACTGCGACCTGGAACAGCACATGCAGAAATTCTTGGATCATAATCCGCCGGAAATCGCGCCGGAAGACAAGCCCGGCGAAGCGCGCGCCTTCATCTATGAAGCCTGGTTTGCACTTTCTCACTCGCTGCCAGGGGATGCGTTAAATGCAGCGGCAAGCGCTGTCGCCCTGGACCCGGCCTACGAAAAGCACCTCTGCCGGATTCTATCCCAAGTCGCCGGTGAATACTACTGGAAAAACAGCGGTAAGATGCCGACGATGGCACTTCATGCCGGTGCCATCAGCCATTTGCAACGGGCGGCGCGCCTGGCGGCCAAGCACCATTTTTTCCCAAAAGAGCTGGGCGCCGCCTTGAGCCGTTACGGTGCGATTGTCACCGAGGCCATACTCCGTCTACTGCCTCCAGAGGTTCAACAGCAGTGGCGCGATACGGTCGAATTGATTTTGACGACCTACCAAAACGACCTTGCCGTTTATCTTCGCCTGGCCGACCTCCCAGGGATCGCTTGGACTGACAGGCTCTTCTCGCTCCAGGCTCGCGCCATGTACATCCACCTCATGACAAAGCAATGCGACAAACTGTGGGACTATTCCTACTGGAAGCGCTTCGTCGAGCCGGAGTTAGACAAATATATCAGGGAGAGCAACGAATTGCTGCCGGAAATGGCTAAATACCAAGCACTGCCACTGGCTGAGAAGGAATCGTTCTGCAGTCAGACCTGGGAGCAGGAGCGTTTCCGAAGCTTCTCTGTCGGAAAAGTTTTCAGCCTGGATCACTCCTACTGGTCCCTGGCGCCGTCTCACATCACCGAAAAAAAGATGACGCCCTTGATCTTGGCCAACCTCGCCATCCGGCGTCGGGCGCTGGAAAAGTTGACCTGCTCCCGCAACCTGAACCTGGCCTTGGTTGCGCATGCCAAACTGGCGGTGCTCAAATTGACCAAAGACCCGCCTCAGTCGATAAATAATCGCATTGCTGAACTCACCGAAGAAGAAAAAAAAGTCCTGGATGATTTTTTCGACCAGGCGGCCAAGTTGCTCTCAACCGCCATCTGCGTCGGCTCGCCAAACTTAAGTTCTCTGGTCTCTTATAGCCTCAGACTGTGCCATCCGGACTGCCTGGAACAACGCCTCCGTCTGCATGAGCTGGCCATCCGCCACCATGCTTGCTACCACTCCTGGGGGTCTATACTGACCGGTGACTACCATGTCTGGCCGAAGGAAACCGCTGTGAGAGTTCATCAGCAGCTTCACGCCTACCTGGACCAATATGAGCACGACCCGCGAACTGAAAACCACAGCGATAAACAGCGCCGAGACGTCAGAGACACCTACGACGTAATGTTATCCCGTCTTGAACAGTTCTTCGATATTCCGTCCCGTCGAACCTTTGCCCTCCAACCTATCGACCCTTTTGCCAAGGTGTTCCGGTTAGAGCAGCCTAAGGGCTTTGGGTTTTCTCAATCTCCCTGTCTGCTGGGGTTTGACGGACGTTATTTTTTCCTCGACTATGTTGAACTGAACGAGCTTATCCAGCTGCAAATTGATACAGCCGCTGACATGGCGGTCGTCCGCGAACGACGCTTGCCGCACAACGTACCGAGTGAATACCTAGGGCCCAGTGAGAATCCAGGTCTCATGCTCACGGATCACTTTGTATCCAGGCATGGCAACAGCATTTTCCTGTATGCCAAGAAAAAGCCATCCTGCCAGGTGCTGGATTTCAGCCGTTTTAGCCGGATGCGATGCGCGGCTATGACCGGATATGGCGACCGGCTTTTTCTTTCCTTTGGCTGGGGCGGTGACGATCCGACTACGGTCGTGGAATACGATGTTCGCCAAGGCACGACCAAAGTGATTGCTTCCTCCATAGACCGTTCCATTCCTTGGCCCTTGCAATACGAACTGCGACCGATACCCATCCCGCACCTGCATTGCGACGGGACGAGCCGACGCCTGATCATGCTGCCGACCCAGTTGTCGTCAGCCAATAAAAGACTCAAGGGGGGCGGGCTTCAATTTCTCGCCTACTACTGGGAGACCGGTCAATGGGAAAATGCCTCCAGGCCATTGGCGTTGTATTATGGCTACCCAAAGACCTTCTATGATCAGACCGGGCTCTGGCTGTTGCATGGCACTGGCTTCGGCAAAATCAATGAACAGGAGGGCTACTGGCAGACCGTCTTCCGCTTGCTGGGTACACGGCTCATCCCCGCGCCGCAGCCTACACCGAACCAGGAATCCTACTATGACGGCGTGGACGACTCGCATTGCCTCGTGCCCACCGCAGAACACCGTGACTTCAGAACAGGAGACTTGCGCTTCACCCTCTATGCCGACGGACTGCTGTTTTCCGAGAACGTGATCATGCTGGTGCCGGAACGGAAGTTTATCCGTCTGGACAAGCCCTTTAACACTCTGGGCTGCCTGGGCGGACGCTACGTGGTCGGGCATTATGTCGGCAAAGCCGCCTATCGTCGCGAGCTGGTGATCGGCGTCCTGAAGGAACGGCATCTCCTCGCCCAGTAATAGAAATCTTGTTGCGCGATACCCAGCCCCCCTAATTTTTTCGTGCTTTTTCGTGTGGTTCGTGGTTAAAACACCAAGTCATGGAAAGATCAGCGGGAAAGGTTATACTATAGGTGTGATATCACGTCAAGGTTCCGGTACTGGAATCGCCCATCAACCACTTGGAATATACCGAATCATGAAAAATCTGACTTCTTTGCTGCAATCCTATTCCGACACAACCGTCGCCGTATCACCAAATGGCTGGAGTGCCTTTGAACGCCTGCTGGCTTCCCGACGCCCAACCCGGATCGCCGCCTTTACCGGCGAGCAATCGGCGGATCACTCCGGACTCTGGAGCGACTTCGCAACCCGCTGCCAAGGAATTGACCTGCACCGCTTCCGCGCCATTCCGCCGGAACCCGACCTTGATTGCGTCAAGCGCCTGATTACTTTCCTGCACGATTGCAGTGCGGACATGGTCGTCGCCCTCGGTGGCGGCAGCGTCATGGACGCGGCCAAGGCAGCATATCTCAGTGCTCAGACCAATACGCCGGTCGAGTCCTTTTTCGGAGTCAACCAATACAGCGACAAGAACAGCCGCCACCTCGATACCGTCATCTGCTTTCCGACCACTTCGGGAACTGGCTCGGAGGCTACGCCTTACTCGAACATTGTTGACCGCGCAGCTCAGGTAAAGCGTCTGATTTCCGATCCGTGCATCATTCCCGAACACGCCTTTGTGCTGCCGGAATACACGTCTGGCACGCCGCAGCACATCACTCTGGCCACCGGCTGCGATGCCTTGGCTCATCTTATCGAGGGATTTCTGAACGTCGGCGCTGACAGCAACGACAGTCTTGCCAATGCGCGCGCCCTGGCCGGCATCCGGCTGGTGACGCAATATTTGCCGACCGCTCTTGCTGATACGGGCGGACGCGTCGAAATGGCCATTGCCGCCACTCTGGGCGGCATGGTCATCCGCCATAAATCGACCGGCCTGCCCCACTTATGCAGCTTTTCCTGGTTTGGCCGCATTGATCATGGCTTGGCCGCCATCATGCTCCTGCCGGAATGCTGGCGTTACTACCTCGGCAATCCAGCAGTGCGCGAACGCACCATGCAGCTGAACGACATCTTTCCCGGCACCACGCCCGAAGAAGTCATTGCCGCATTCCGCCGCTTTCTGGATGAATGCGGCGTCCCCGCCAGAATACAGGGTATGCCCGGCCTGGACCGGGAACTGATGGAAATTACGGCCAAAAGCGCCGGACTGAACCGCATGAAGCTG
Organism: Lentisphaeria bacterium; assembly: GCA_033809415.1. Lineage (GTDB taxonomy): Bacteria > Verrucomicrobiota > Lentisphaeria > Oligosphaerales > Oligosphaeraceae > JAQVUB01. The sequence continues at coordinate 361 of JAPXLT010000203.1, read as the reverse complement.
GAACTGGCGCCCAGACCAGTAGACCCCGAAAACAGCTACCAAGTCCTCCTTGATATCCTACTGCGTTCCTGACCATTTTTTAACCACGAACCACACGAAAAGACACGAAAATTTTTTAGGAGTTGTTGCTTTGACGGAAGGAATGGCACGCGAATTTGTGATCTGGCCTATTGGTTTCTCCGACGGATCGGACGGATCAGTCGGAGAAAACAATAGACCAATTTGAGAAACTTTTTTGAACTTTTTGATTTTTCGGTAATGGGAGAGGATAGCCGGCTTTATGCCGGCGAGCCGCCGGCGCTCGTGCGCCAGTGGGCGCAAACATATCGAGGGATGAAAGTTCCCTCCAAATCGACCTTTC
>JAPXLT010000202.1:0-8899 GCA_033809415.1 Lentisphaeria bacterium | reverse complement strand
GTGCAGGCAACAGCATCGAGGCCAAAATCGCTATGATCGCGATAACTACCAGCAGCTCGATCAATGTGAACCTGAAGCTATTGCAATTTTTCCTGATGAATGCGTTTTTCTGATTTTTCGTTTTCATAAATCGCTCCTTGTGTTACCTGTTTTAATCAATTGTCGCCCGGATTCATTCGCCTGATCTATCTCAAACATCTTACCTTTTTAAACGGATTCATGATGCCGTTGATGACAAAACATAAGCACGAGTATGACCGCTGATACGAGAATTAGCCTGAAAAGCCAAAGAAACAGTCGTATCAGATATGCCAGCAACACAAGCAATATCTTTGATCGTAGATTTTAACATAACAAAACCAAGTTTGACGTCAAAACTAAATTTGAATCTACTATAACGCCTAAAATTCGTTTGTCAAACTGTTTTTTAAAATATATTTCTAGCCAGTCAGTCCGACGGGCAGTCCGACGGGTAACCTTTTGTGCATGACTCCCACCAAATTTTTCATCTCTGTGAAAGCAGTAAGGCAGACGGGTTCGTTTCCACCTTGACACTATGCACCGTGTCCTATATCCTGCGCAAATATCTTGCCCCGGGACCGATGCGACAGCAATTGCGTAATCTCCGCAATGTTCTTTCGCCTATGGATTGTCCGTGTCCAAAAAAGTTTTTAACCACGAAAGGCACGAAAAAGCACGAACTCTTTTTAGAGTTGGGCGGTGTGCTGATCGTTACATTCAGAAATTCTATCGCCAATTCCTGTCTTTTTTCTCTGACCAATCTGCATCCTGCCTCTTGCACATGGGAACATTCGAACATGAGCGGGCAAGTATCAATCACAACCGGGACGGTTGCGCTACTTTTTAAGCCGCATGCCATTCCATCCGTCGAAGCAACAACCCTATATAAAAATTTTCGTGTCTTTTCGTGTGGTTCGTGGTTAAAAAATGCTGGTTGTGGGCGTCAGCCCACGCCAAGCTTTCCGTTTGGCTTCACAGGAAAGCAGCGATGGTTTTTAAGATATCCTCTTGAGCAAGTGCCCGGTTGAACATCAGCACCGGTCCGAGTATTCCGCGGAAAGTGCCATTCGTAAATGAGGAGCAGTAGTTTCCCAGAATGAGATTGTTGTTTGCTTTTGAAGCGCGGGGATAGCCACGCGCTTTTTCATCCAAGACCATCATGCCGTTTATGTACATGCGTACACGAACCCGGTCGTGAGTCACGGCAACAAAATACCACTTGCCGGGGAAAATTTTTCTTTCAAAGTCCTCAGGGCTGGTATAGGCGATTTTTTCATTTTTCTCGGTTTCATAATCAAAACTCAACTTGCTCCAGGTAACCATTAGATGATATGAGTCTTTCAGTCTTAGAATCCGGTTGTGCTGTGTTTTTGCCTCCGCATCGAGTTTTATCCATGCTGCGATGGTGAATTCCGGGGCAGGGGGATTGATCAGGCTACTGGTTTTAATTTTTACAGAAGGACCGCCACTTTCTCCAACATGTGTGAAATGAAAAGCAGGGCCGATCTCTGTCTCCACAAGGGTGGGTTTCTGCTTTTCGCCTGAACAGACGCCAGTTAGGCCATTGCCGGCCCTATCCTGAAGCGTAGTGTCGGAGTTGTCAGCCTGCCAACAGGCCACAAGTCCTTCCGGTAGGGATATGCACTCGACAGAAAAATCCTTGGCGCCGGCAAGGTTGAAAAGCAAAAGACTCAATAGAGCCAGAAGGAAAGAATGCCAAACTTTCATTGACGCTACTCCTTACTTATCATATAGTTCCAGCTCGTAAATAATACTTCTGTCCGCCGCGTCCCGGGTTGCCGTGATGCAGACTCGGAAATGATCGGTTTCCATCGGCTCGAGCAAGGAAAATTCGATGCGGTCTCCACTTTGGTTTTTAACCTCAAGAACATTTTCCCAGCCATCCTGTTTTTTGATCTGAACGCTTAGGTCTTTGATGTTTGGCGTATGGATTACGACTCTCCCCACTGTTCGCTTTTCAGGGAATTCCAGCAGCAGCCAGTCCGGTTTATCCGAGGTATTCGCCTCCCAGAAAATATACGATATATTGTCGCCTCCGGGTTCACAGGAATTGATGCCGTCAATGGCATGTACAGGCTGCCGCAACCATCTCTGGGAGGAAGCAGATGCTTTTGTCCCGGTTTCCCAGTATGCGATATTGCCTTTTTTATGTACAGCACCTATTTTTTCCTTGAGCGCCGCGATTTCCTTCTTCATGCGATTTAAGTCCATGGTCTCGGCGACCGCTTGATTGTCGGTATAAATTCGACTTTCATATACATCAAAATCATCGGTGAATTTTCCGTCGATGACTTTGACCGAACAGTTTTCCGACACAACATGGAGGGTGCCGTTGAACTTTTCTTTGAATGCCACGTTTATAGACGTGCTGCCGGTCGATGCGTTGACGGCAAACAGATATCGGGATCCATTGTATTTCCGCAGCGAGCAGAAAAACTTGTCCCCGGCGACTCCAGGATCGATGGTGAGGGAATCCGCAATATCACCGGCAAGTATCGCTCCTCTTAATATTTGCATTTCCTCCGCAAGAAAGGGCAGCCCAAGCCGGAAGTCTGCATAGTGCCTCCAGCCGATTCCTGAAAACCCGATGAAGCCCTTGGCGCCATGGATTACTGCCTGGTAGTTCATGTTGCGAAGTTCTCTGAAGTCTGCTCCCCTATGATGCGGGACTGCTTCAAACCTATTATCCCACCAGCTGAACCATTGGGGAGTCAGCCAAACCGGTTTTCGTCCTGAAGTGGCATTCACCGCCGCCTTGACAAATGTTGTTATCATGTCGATACCCCGGGCGGAAAGCGCTCCCCGGATGAATCCCGGATAGGGGTCAGGCATTAGAATGTCGGCGCAGTGAGCATACTTTTCCTGCCCTCTTATGGTATCATCAAGAACAATAACGGGATGGTACGGATCGGTGGCTCTGATGAGTTCATAAGCTTGCTTCATCTTTTCAGCTAATATTCTTCTTCCCTCCGGTTCATCTTCCAAGTACCAGGCTAGAAGCGCAGGATGTCCACTGAGTTCCTTGACAGCTTTTCTGATGATCTCGAGTTCCTGTGGAGTATAAAGCTTATCCGGATTATATCTTGGCGCAGCCCTATTGAAATCACCCACTGAAAGAAAAGGCTGTGCAACAACATATTGGCCGGCCGCGTGCAAGGTGTCAAGAATTTCCTTGGTCATATACAAATAAAGATGCGCCACTGTAAAGCTGTCATGCAGTGGTTTTCCTGTGAAATGATGGAAAAAGCCGAAGGGAAGAAAAGGCGTCCCGTTGACATGGCAGGCGCCGTTTTCATCAAACCAGACTTCGTTGCCGCTGCTGGGCGGGGGGAGTTTTCGAATAACAACACTGTCAGAGTGGATATCCTGTCCGGAAGCTGTATTTTTCAACGCCACCCGCAGGACATAATCACCTTCTGACAAAGCTGCCACCGGAATATCAAACTGCGTTTTAGCGGATGTTACGCTGATTTGTTTACGGGCGACTGTCACTTTGCCATCATCCTTGAGCAACTGGAAATCGAGCAGGCTGCCTGATAGCGACTGTTCCTGCAGAGCCAGCAATACCTCGCCGGCAATCCTGGTTATATTCTGCGTCGAATAGATGCTATTGCGGTAAGGCGGGGTGGTGAGCGTCATTTGGATGGCGTTAAATGCAATATGCACCGGCAAAGTTTTCAGTGCCAAGATATCTTGATTATCCTTTCCGCTGGAAAGTGATAATTTCAGCACCCCGTCACCCTGGGAGGGAACAGGAATTTTAATCGTGGTGCGGATCGTCTCGCCCTGGTTGAAAAGTATTCCAGTCGCAGGGGAATTCATCAGGCCGGCGTCTTTTGACTCGATCCCCGCATTTAGCCAAACCAATCGCAATTTCCCGCTTTTGTTAGTTATCATAAGATTTGCGGTATAGAAAAGTGCACCTTGATCCTGAATAACATGGGCTGATGTGATTTCAGAAAATTCCCAGAAGAATCGGGTGTGGGAAGACTTTTCCAGAAGAAGAGGATAGAACTTGTCTGGCTGGGTAAAAGCCTGCAAATTTGAAAAAGAGGAGAGTTCTTGGAAACCTCCTGCGTATCGTTCCCTGCCCAAGTTAAAAGTCCATCCATCCAGAGATTTTTGGGTGAGTTCCAGGTGCCCCAGGGGAATTGCAATTTCCGCCTGCCAGCGGTCGGCTAACTTTTTGGTTTTGACCTGCGCTTCACTATTCCAGGATTTATCCCGATAATGCCCAAGCTGAGTAAATTTCGCATCATTGACAGTGCCAAGGGAGTTGATGATAAGGTGGAAATATTCAGTCTGATATCGGTTCGGATCGAGAAAAATCTCGATGCAGTCATCAAGAAAGACATTGCCATCCGCCTCGGAGACAGCTGCTTTGATTTCTTCTATTTGTGGTTCGAGGGCTTCAACAGCAAAATAAATATTTCTTTCATCGTGAATGACCTTGAACCTGGTTTGCACCTTGGCTTCCTCTCCATTGGAAAGCAGCACAAATCCAGTTTGCCAGGCGGCTTTACTCCAGGCAGTCTCCTCCAGGTTTCCATCAATCACAGGAGAATCCTCGATACGCAAGGCATGAATACTTTTCAGAGTTTGAGCGAATATGAAACCGTGCAGCAGGAAAAAAAGCAAACATCCATTGAAAGAAACAGAAAAGGGCTTTAGCTTGAAAGTCATATCAAAATTCCTGATTTCTATGCTTTTGTTTGGCAGACTTTTATAAAATTTTCGTATCTTTTCGTGTTTTTTCGTTGTTAAAAAACTGGGTTGTGGGCGTTATAGCCCACTCCCCAAGTTTATTTCAGTTTCAGGAGTTTTTTTGCATTTCCGCCCAGGATCAGCTCTTTGTCCGACTGGGGAATGTCCAAGGCTTGGATCACTTCGATGGCAAAGCGCATCTGCATTGGGCCTTGCAGGGGGGCGTCTGTTCCGAAGACAATGTGCTTTGCACCGACGATTTCGACCATTCTTTCCATGACGCCTGGGTAGACATACATCAGGAAATGTGCCGTGTCGATGAACACGTTTTTCAATTTCATTGCGGCGACATTTTCACAACCCTGCAAGTTGGGGAAATATGGATAATTGCCATTTTGGAAAATTCCGGCCATATGCGCCATGATGAAATTCGTTCTCGGATGACGGGCGGCAAATTCCGCAATTCGGACCGCATCGGCGAATCCGGTTCCCGGCATGCAGGAGACATGGAAGAGCATCAGCTCGACTTGTTCCGCGATTTGGTCCAGATACTCGACTGCCCGCAATGACGCCATGTCAAAGCCATGGTAATCGGGGTGGACTTTCACCCCCTTGAACTTCGGATTGCTTTTCAACAGGCGCAGGTCAGCCTTTGACTCCGGGAATACTGGGCTGACGGTCACGTAGCCCAGTAGATGCTCGCTGTTTTTCAGGGCAGCATCGAGATCCCGGTTCCCTTCCATTGCATCATACATGATTGATTTTGCCGAGGAAATGCAAAGCAGGTCGACACCGGCCTTTTGACAGTACTGTTCGAGCTGCTTTGCATCCGCCGCCCAGAAGGGCGCCTGGTTGATATTGCCCAGGTGCCCGTGTATGTCGATAATCATTTGACCTCCAGGATGTTGAGTTGGCGTTTGTAGGAGGACAATTCCTCAGGTGCACCGCTTCTGATGATCACGCCGTCTTCCCAACGGAAGCCCATGTCTTTCTCTGCCAAGAAGACATCGATCATAAATACCATGTTTTCCTCGAGGGTATATTTCGAGGAAGTCTCGAGGAATGGGAATTCGCATTCCATTTGGCCACAGCCATGCGCCGGACCGTAGAGAATGGTGTGACCATAACCCTGCTCACGGATGAAGCCGTGCGTTTTCTTGGCTACTTCAGATGCCAGCGTTCCGGCGCGCATGTTGTCGATGGTCAACTTCATCGCATCCAGTCCAACCTGCATGAATTTCCGGGTGGCATCCGGGCATTTCCCCAGTACTATCGGACGTCCGATGCTGCCACTGTAGCCGGAGACCTTTGCACCGACACTGAGATGGATGATTTCACCGGTTTGGACTTTTCGCTGCGAAGGCCGGCTGATTGCCTGGGTGGAATTCGGCCCGCTGCAGCACCAGACCGGATATGCGGTGGTTTCAGCGCCATTGGCAAGCATCGCCGCAGTGGCCAGACCGACAATCTGCACCTCTGTCATGCCTGGCTTGATATTTTCCAGGACGGCCTTGAGGCCGAGTTCGGAAATTCGGGCGGCCTCCCGGAGGCAGTTCAACTCGTTTTCACTCTTTTTCATGCAAAGCCCGCGGACAATCTCGTCTGCATTGGAAATTTTGCAGTTGCTACCGGCTGCGGCACGCAGGTTTTCCATGATCGAGTATGGGAACATGTGCCAGCCGGCAATGCCCAGGTTGCGGGGCTTGAACTCAGCCAGGACATCGTTCCACGTCGGCAGTTTCGAGCCTGGGTATTCTGGTTGTGAGGACTCCCGGAAATCGATCAATTGGACGATCTTTTTAATTTTGCTGCGGGCGGTTGCGACGGTCAGGCATTCAGGGCCGATAAGCAGGGTGGGTTCCCCGTCTGCCGGGATCAGCACTGCGGTTGTTTCGAAGCTGGGCCAATAATCTGCGTAATAGCGCACATTCGCCGGCTCCGATTCCGTCGAAAAGGCCAGCAGCAGGTCAATGTCTTTGAGGCGCATGGCCTGTTGCGTCTTGGTGATGCGCTCTTTGAATTCTTCTACCGGAATGAAATACTCTTTCTGCATGGTGTCTCCTTTTTTTGTTATGGCTCGAGTCTTGATGAGTTTCTGACGATTAATTCTGCGGGAAGTTTATGTTTAATATCTGGCATGGAATCATCCTTGATGGCTTTAACCAAGTCTTTCATGGCAATTGTCGCCAGCTGGTCGTATGGTTGCCGGATCGAAGTCAGGGATATTTTGGAAAAACTGGACACTTCGGTGTCATCAACGCCAACAACAGCAATATCTTTGCCGGGAATGATCCCATGTTTTTCAGCCGCTTCGAGTATGCCCATGGCACATAAGTCATTTGCACAAAAGACGCCGTCATAGCGCTTTCCTTGGGCGGCGATGCGGTCAAAGGCATCTCCTCCAGCCTGTATGCAAAGCCCGGCCTCGATGACATCATCCTGCGTTATTTTAATGCCCTTTCGATTGAAATAAGCGATGAAGGATTTCTGCATTTCGATGAATGCGCTGAGGTTGTTCATGGTGTTGTCAGCAGTGAAATAGGCCGGCCGGCGACAGCCCTGTTCCAGCAAATGCTTCGCTGCCAGTTCACCGGCCATGCAGAAGTCATTGGCGACATAGGAGCCGGTATACCAGCCAGGATAGGAATCCACAGCAATATAGGGTATGCGAAAACGATCTAAAAGCTCTACACCGTCCGAAGATTTCTCGCAAAGACACAGCACAATGCCACAAACACGCATCTGGATCATCTGCTCGAATAAATCACGCTCCCTGTCCGCAGACCAGTTGCTGCCGGCAAAAACAATACTGTACCCATGGCGCAAAGCAATGTCCTCAGCCTTGCGAAACATCTGCAAATAAAAAGGATTCGTGATGTCATTGACAACAAAACCAATCGTACGAGATGAACCAGTGCGAAGATTCTTCGCAGCAAGATTCGGAGTGTACGATAACTCGGAGGCTACAGATAAAACACGGGCACGGGTGCGAGCGCTAATGCGAGAATGCGCCTGAAAGGCCAAAGAAACGGTCGTATCAGATACACCAGCTACTCGAGCAACATCTTTGATCGTAGAGTTTAACATAAATAAAACCCGGGTTTGACGTCAAATCCAACTTTACTGTAGCATATTAAATTTATTTGTCAAGTTGTTTTGAAAACATATTTTTTTTTGAACAACGAAATGCCCATTTAGTGTTTTTAGTTGTAAAAAAAACCGTCATCCAGTTACTGACGCATTACCTTGATGGTAGGAATTCATTCGCAGACTATATTAAAGCGTTGCTCATGCCTTTGAACGGAGATCTTTTCCGGGGGGGGAACTACGGTTCTGCCATGGTTTGGCAGTTTGGGATTCATTATTATATGCAAGGAGAAACATGAAATTCTTATGCCTGCTTGTGCTTGCTACTACTTTGCCTCTGCTTGCTGAATTCAAGGAAAATCCGGATGAAAACACCATATGGCTGGAAGACGGAGTGAATATTTCCGGCTGGGGAGAAGGTCTGAAATTTGAATCGCATCCGGAAGGCGGCTTCACCATTGCCCCCGGGGAAAACAAAGGCTATAACGCCGGGCGCTATGTTCCCGCCAACCCGGAGTACCCCTGGTTCTGCGGGGAGATCGTCGGCTATTCGATGCTGGAAGGGTACCGCGGCTTTGGGTTCACCAGTGGCGGGGTTCCCAGTGGTTTCGGCATGGTCGCCAGTCCGCAAACCGGAATGTTTGCAGTCAAACTGGTCTCCGACAAGCCCAGGCCGCATCTGCGCTTCGACCTGCACGGTCTGGTCATACACTTCAAATACCTCAAGCAAGTGCAGAAACCGGATTACCGGATTGAAACAAAGCGCATGGACGACCGCCTCGAGGTGCGGGTCTTCCTCAAGGAACCCGCCGAAGATGTGATGATCCGCTTCTATGATTCCTACTGCATGCCTATGCTGCGCTTGAACGGAGAAGACAAGCTGCAATTGCTGCCAACGGATGAAAACAACCCGGTGGAATGGAGTGCGCAAATCCCCTACCCGGAAGTGAAAACAAAAGGTACAATGTTGTTCAAGGCCGTCATCCTCGGCGGTGAAATCAAAGTCCCACTCTGGGGTAGACTCGATCCATAAAGGGTGCGGGGTGCGGGGTGCGGGGTGCGGGGT
>JAPXLT010000201.1:0-8972 GCA_033809415.1 Lentisphaeria bacterium | reverse complement strand
ATAGCGTTGATGGGCACCCCACCAGGAGAACGTGTGGTTGGCTTTGTTGTTGTTGTCGGCAAAGAAAATGGCGATGGAAGGCTTGGACATTTCACGGATTTGTTTCATCCGTCGCTGTTTGCGATAGTTCGCATTGCTTTCTTTTCCGGTTCTTGCCTGGTAGTTGCCGCAGGTTATATTGCGAGCGTAATGTGTATATGAGAAATAACCGTTGTTATAGTTCCCGAAGCTCATGCTTTCTGCCGGGCAGACCAGCATCGGAAAATACTTCATACCAGTTTTGTTGCTCATCCAGGGTTGCGTTGGCACCAAATAGTCTCTTACAAGGTAAATCCAGGAACAGCCCGGAGCGTTTTTATCATTCCAGATTGCCGGCATAATCCAGTCATCAAAGTCACCGGAGTATAAAACTTCAACGTGGCTCAGTGTCTTCAGGTTGTTCAGGCAGAAAATGTTTTGCGACTTTTGCCGCGCTTTATGCAAAGCCGGCAACAGCATCGAAGCCAATATGGCGATGATGGCGATGACGACTAGCAGTTCTATGAGAGTAAACGCTTGCTTTTTCATCTGGATGCTCCTTCTGTTAGTGAAGTGAATTGCTTAGCGGATGTTATGAATGGATTTTTTAACCACGAACCACACGAAAAGTTCGTGGTTTTTCGTGCCTTTCGTGGTTAAAAAACTTGTTTGGACACTCTCTAGTTGTCGTGCGGGAAAATGCAATTGCGCACGGTGATTCCGGAGCAATCCTTTTGCGCGACATCGCATTTCCAGGCTTCGGGATGCTGATATTTCAGGCAGACATTGAAAAAATCCACGTTCTTCACCTGGTTCAGCTCGAACATTCCATCGGTGCCCTCGACCATGATGAATTTGCGCGTATTGTCAGGTATCTGATTCTCGCCTTCCACCGTCAGCCGCACATTGGCAAAGTGAATGTCATGGATGGAACCCACGCCATTTCCCCTTATCATGGTTGGATACTTGACTATACCATCCACATTCTCAATCTGTATGTCATGGATCGACTTCGCACAGGGGGCCCCTTTGACAAACTTGTAGTCCAGGCGTATGAATGCCAACTGCCCCGCAGTAACGTGGAAATTTCGAAAGGCGATGTCGTGAATATGGACGCCAGTGCCTTTATCGCTGAATTGGCTGTTGATGTGGATGGCGGCATGACTGTCTCGAACCGTAATATTGCTGAATTCGCAATGGCGGATTTCCCCACTGCCGACACCAACGCGGATGGCGTGCGCGTAAGCGCTGTGCAGGACGCAATTCGATATGTTCACGTATTCGCAAGGACGTGGATTCTTAAGCTTCGTATTGCATCCGCGCAGGGTCAATGCGTCATCTCCTACATTGATGATGCAGTCGCTGATGGTAACTTGATGGCAACAATCAACATCAATGCCGTCATTCTCGCCAATGTATGGCGAGTTGAAGATTTGAATGCCGCTGACAGTGACATTTTCACAGCCGTGGAGGAAGCACGACCAGCCAGTGGCATCCTCGATGGTGAAGTCATTCAAGCGCACATTCTTGCATTCACAGATGAACATCAACTGCTGGGGCCGCCATCCGTCGCAACGCCAGGTTGGCCCGCCCATAAATGTATGAATAATCGTATGATCCTTGAAGATTTCGGAGCCGCTTCCATGAAACCTGCCGCCCCGGATGAATACATTCTCCTGCTCGAGGGCGATGATCAGATGACCGCCATGGCCGCCGCATGCGCTGCTGCCTGCCTCCTGCTGGCAAAAATCTTTGGGGTTGTAGTCTTCCGGATTGAGGCTTGCCTTGATGACGGCATTCGCATCCAGTTCAAGACCGCCGTTGCTTTTCAGCCACAGGGTGCCGCAAATATAAGTGCCTTTCGGAATATAGACGGTGCCACCTGCGTCAATGGCACGCTGAATAGCCTTTGTGTCATTCGTTATGCCATCACCAACGGCACCAAAATCACGTACATTTTGCATTGGATTTCCTCCTGAAGCAGATGATCTGACAGAAAACAGGTCTTCCCTATAATCTTAACTATAGTGTAAAAAAAAGCAGATGCAACGCTAACAAAAATAATAAATGCCAATAAATGCGTTATTTTTGTTATTTTTTAACATTGCCCCCCCTTGGCGATTGGTACCTCTTTATTGAACCGCCAAGACACCAAGAACGCCAAGGGTTTTATTCGTTGTTCATAAATGAAACAACGCCCCGGCGGAAACCTTCTCTGCCGGGGCGTTGTGTGTTTGTTTATTTATTCAGCGTGGTTCAGACTCCTTCGCGGAGCGTGCGGTCGAGTTCGCCGAGTGTTCGGTTGGTGACCGGCGTGTAGCCCGCGAGCGGCACAATGCGCTCATGGATGGTATCGAGGATCCAGCTGACCTGCGGGAAGAACTTGGCTTCCAGTTCGGCAGCGGGGCTGACCCAGTTATGTGCGCCTATGACGGCCGGCGGTGCATCGAGATAGTCGAAGCAGAACTGGGTCAGGTTGGCGGCGATATTGTGCATGACATTGCCGCGTTCGACCGCTTCATTGATCAGAACGACTTTGCCGGTCTTCTTGACCGAGGCAATCAGCTTGTCATAATTCAGCGGATTGACGGAACGCAGGTCGATGACCTCAGCATCCATCCCGTAAGCCTTGAGCTTCTCCGCGGCATCAAGAGCCTTGAACAGGGACGGGCCGAAGGTGATCATCGTCAAGTCCTTGCCTTCTTTCTTGATGTCGGGTTCGCCGATCGGGATTTCATAGTAGCCTTCCGGCACGCCTTCGGTGTGGAAGCGTTCGCCTTTGCCGTAGAGCTGCTGGCTCTCGAGGAAGATGACCGGATCGGTTCCCGCCAAAGCGGTATTCAGCAGACCTTTGGCATCGTATGGGGTGACCGGATAGACGATCTTCAGACCGGGGATGTGATTAAGCAGGGCGGTCCAGTCCTGAGAATGCTGCGCACCGTATTTGAAGCCGACGGAGATGCGCAGCACCACCGGCATCTTCAGGATGCCGCCGGACATTGCCTGCCACTTGGACAACTGGTTGAAGACTTCATCGCCAGCGCGGCCAAGGAAGTCGCAGTACATCAGTTCGCAGACCACGCGCCCGCCGCACAAGGCATAGCCGACCGCTGCGCCGACGATGGCGGCCTCGGAAATCGGGCTGTTGAACAGGCGGTGATAGGGCAGCAGTTCGGTCAAGCCGCGGTAGCAGGCAAAGGCACCGCCCCAGTCGCGGTTTTCTTCGCCGAAAGCGACCATAGTCGGGTCGATCAGGTAGCGATGCACCATTGCCTCGAAGACGGCGTCGTTGAAGTTGTATTGCTTCATCGCCGGAACGGCTTTGCCATCGGCACCGGCAAAGCGGACTTTGCCCTGGATGCGCTTGTACTGTTCATTGTCCTCGAGCTTCTGCAAGGTCTCCGGTGTGCGGTCATCGAATTTTTCGACTTTCTGGTTCGAGTAGGTCACGGTTTCGATGAACTTGGATTCCATCGTCTCATACGGGGAGATTTCCGGATCGATGGCCAGCTTGAACATGTCAAAGACGAGGTTTTCAACATTTTCGCGCACGGTATCGAGCTCGGAGGCAGTAGCAATTTTGCCATCGACCAGCTTGTTGTAGTAAGCCGGGATGGCATCGGCCGCGATCCAGCGGTCAAGCTCTTCCTTGGTACGGTAGCTCGAAGCGTCGGACGGGGAATGTCCGCCAAGACGGTAGGTGACTACATCGAGCAGCACCGGGCCGCGTCCCTCGAGGAGAATCTGTTTTTTGCGTTTGACTGCGTCGATGACGGCCAGCGGGTTGTAGCCATTGATGCGTTCAGCGTGCATCTGGTCGGGATTGACACCGGCGCCGATGCGTGCCATGAACTCATAGCCCATGGTTTCACCGTTGGTCTGCCCGCCCATGCCGTACTGGTTGTTGAAGCAGTTGACCAGCAGAGGCAGGCCGCCGCCGAGCTCCTGATCCCAAAGGGTGCGGTACTGCGCCATTGCGGCGAACATCATGCCTTCCCAGACCGGGCCGCAGCCGAACGAGGCATCGCCGATGTTGCAGACGACGATGCCGGGTTTGCGGTTGACGCGTTTGAACAGCGCGGCACCGGGAGTGATCGAGCCGGAACCGCCGACAATTGCGTTGTTGGGATAAATGCCGAACGGCGTGAAGAAACAGTGCATCGAACCGCCCCAGCCCTTGTTGAAGCCGGTCGTCCGGGCAAAAATTTCAGCGTAAGCACCGTAAATCAGGAAGTGCCTGGCGAGTTCCTTGGTGTTTTTGCAGTTGCATTTTTCGACGACTTTCAGGGTGGCGCCGCCGAAGAATTCGCGCATGATTTTATCGAGCTTCGCATCATCGAGTTTGCGGATGGCCGAAAGCCCCTTGGCGAGGATTTCGCTGTGGCTGCGGTGCGATCCGAAAATATGATCATCGACATCGAGGCTGTAGGCCTGGCCGACGGCAGCGGCTTCCTGCCCCATGGAAAGGTGAGCCGGACCGGCATGGTTGTATTTGACGCCGCGATATTCGCCCTTGAGCTTCAGCTCGTTGATCACCGTCTCGAAAGTACGCAGAGTGATCATGTCATGATAAATCGTGACAAATTCCTCTTTTTTGAACAGCTTCTTCTCAGCCTTCAAATCAAGGTCATACGCACAGACCGGAATCGGGGTGAAATCAATCTGACCCTTTTTGAATAATTCTTCAGGATAAATTTCCAGACACTTCGTCATCAGAGGACTCCTTCAGGTTGCTTGGTTAAACACATAACGGGAAAAAATCTTAAACACGGACTTTACACGGACGGGACACGGACTTTACACGGACGGGACACGGACTGGACACGGACGTCAAATTGGACGAAGCGGTTGTCCATTGTCCATTGTCCATTACACCCCGTCCATTCCTGTCCCTCCTGTCCATTTTGTCCATTCTTGTCCCTGTCCATTGTCAATTCAGGCGTGCAGTACTGTTTCTTTCAATGCTTCGGAAACGGTCGGGTGCGGGAAAACGATCTGGCGTACATCTTCGACACGCAGTTCGAGTTCGATCATGTGGCAGGCGCTGGCGATGAATTCGCCGCAGCAACCGCCAATCGCATGCACGCCAAGAACCTGCCCGTATTTTTCGCTAACAAGGACTTTGACCGTGCCGCTTTTACCGGCATACTCGACCATGAAACGCCCGGCTATTGCCATTGGCATGACGGCTTTGCGGTAGGCAATCCCCTTGCTCTTCAACTCTTCCTCGGTGGCGCCAACCTGGGCGACTTCGGGATGAGTATAGATCACAGACGGGATGGCGCTGTAGCGCATACGGTCGGCGATGCCGAACATGTTGTTGACCGCTACATGGCCTTCGCGGGTGGCCGCATGTGCCAGCAGGCAGCGTCCGGTTACATCACCGCAGGCCCAGACGCCCGGGACATTGGTTTTGCCAAATTCATCGGTCTTAATGCCTCGGCGGTCGAAGTCGATGCCGCATTCTTCGAGGCCGATGCCGCGCAATACCGGGCTGCGTCCGGTCGAATTCAGGATATAGTTTCCGCTGACTTTCTGCTCTTTGCCTTCAGGGTCCTGGAAGACCAGCACATTGCCTTCGATGCGGACGACTTTGCAGGAGAGATTGAAGACGATGCCGGCCTTTTTAAGGTCGGCCATCAGCTTTTTGGCAATTTCTTCATCGACAACCGGAGCAATTTTCGGCAGCATTTCGACGATGGTGACTTTGCTGCCGATGGTGGCGAAGAAAGAGGCGAATTCGAGTCCGATGACTCCGCCGCCGATGATGACCAGTTCTTTCGGGGCTTCTTTCAATTCGAGGATGCCGGTGGAATCGAGTACGGCGGGATTGTCCTTGAGACCGGGGATCGGCGGAACTGCCGGCACAGAGCCGGTGGCGATCAGGATGTTGGCACCTTCATATTCTTTTCCGGCGCAGGCGACTTTGCCTTTGCCCAGCAGCCGCGCTTCGCCTTTGATGATTTCCACACCTGCACCCTTGAGCATTCCCCCGACACCTCGAATCAGCGTCGCAACGACTTTCTGCTTGCGCTCCTGCACAGCAGCCATGTCCAGCACCGCGTCGGCTGTCTTGACACCATACTGCGAGGCTTCATGGCAATCCTCGAGCGCCTTCGCTGAACGCAGAAAAGTCTTCGTCGGAATGCAACCGACATTCAAACAGGTGCCACCCAACTCCGTCTTCTCAAAAAGAGCGACCTTTTTGCCAAGTTTGGCGGCATAGGCAGCAGCCTCATACCCGCCGGGTCCGGCACCGATAACAAGCAAATCGTAAAGCATGGTTCTGTCCTTTCAGAAATGAATTTATTTGGAATTACACGGACTTTACACGGACTTTACACGGACTTTACACGGACTTTACACGGACTTTACACGGACTTTACACGGACTTTACACGGACTTTACACGGACTTTACACATTTTTGACCAATGTTAATTTTCAGTCCGTGTCCCGTCCGTGTCCCGTCCGTGTCCCGTCCGTGTAAAGTCCGTGTCCCGTCCGTGTCCCGTCCGTGTCATCCTGCTATGCAGACCAGTTCGAAGTTTTCGATGAGGTCTTTCAGGGTTTGCAGGAAGCGTGCGCCGGGTGCGCCGTCAATGACCATGTGGTTCATGGTCAGGGAGAATTGCATGTAGTCGCGGTATTCGATGTCGCCGGATTTGCTGCGCACAGGGCGAAGCAGGGTCTTGCCGACGCCGAGGAGGGCTATCTGCGGGGCACTGATGACCGGCGTAAAGGTGGTGATGCCGAAGGCGCCCAGGTTGGACACGGTGAAAGTGGCGCCTGTGAGCAGGTCGGGATTCAGATTGCCGTCATTGGCTTGCTTCGCCATGCTCTTGACGATTTTGCACATCTCGCCGAGCGACAGCTGCTGAGCGTTGTGCAGGACGGGCACCATCAGGCCGCGGGGGGTGTCGCAGGCAAAGCCGATGTTGATCGCCGAATGCAGTTTGACTACGTTGTTGGCAAATTCGCCATTCATTTCCGGATGCTTCAGCAATGCCTTGATGACTGCAAACATGACCATGTCGCCAATGTTGATATTGGCCAGACCCAGCTTCTCACCCTGTTCCTTGATCCGGGCACGCAGGGACAACAATCCGGTGACATCGGCTTCCGCACACAGCGTGTATTGCGCCATCGTCGCCAGGGACTCCTGCAAGCGTCCGGCAATGATCTTGCGGATATGAGTGAACGGCTTCTCGGTAATCTGATCAACTGCAGAAGCAGGAGCAGCCGGTGCTGCTGCCGCCGGTTTGGCTGCGGCAGGCGCGGGTGCGGCTTTGCCCATGTCGGAGCTGAGTACCATGCCGCCAACACCGGTGCCAACAGCCGGGGCCTGGACTCCCTCTGCCTGCAATGCCGCCGCAGTCGGACTCAGGCGGGGAGCCTGCTGCCAGGCCGCCACGACATCCTTTTCAATAATGCGACCCTGGGCTCCACTGCCCTGCAAGGCCGGCACGACAAAAGGATGCTCGGCAAGAAATTTGCGGGCGCGCGGACTCATTGGAGCATTGTCCACAGCAGCAGCTACTGGAGCAGCCGGAGCCGTCGTGGCTGCGGGGGCGGCGGGTGCTGCAGCTGCCGGCGCGGGCTCTGCTTTATCTTCGGCGGCTGCGGCACCACTTGGCGCCAGCGCCGTGAAATCTTCGCCGGGATTGCCGACGGCGCAGATATTGACCAGAACAGGCACCAGGTCGCCTTCGTTGCAGAACAAAGCCAGCACAGTGCCATCTGCGGTTGATTCCACTTCCATGGCGGATTTGTCGGTTTCAATGTCAGCGATAACCTGACCAGTTGTGATCTGATCGCCGACTTTGATGCGCCATTTGCTTAGAATGCATTCTTCGACTGAATTGCCGGCTTTCGGCATTACGATTCCAACTGCCATGCTTGTCTCTCCTTCGCTTTTTTTAAGTGGGAATGAATGTTGAAAAAAAATCGTAATGCGTCAGTAAACTGGGTGACAGGGGCTTGTTTTACAACTAAAGACACTAATGGACACGAAAAAATTTCATGGGAAGTACGCGCATTCTCGCAGACAAAGCCACTTCCATGAAATTTTTTCGTGTCCTTTCGTGCATTTCGTTGTTCAAAAAGAATTCCTCGCTTACCCAGCTATTGACGCCTTACAAAAAATCAGGCCAGGATCAAATGGATGCCCAGCTCGTTGAAACGTTTGCGGAATTCATCGGTGATGCTATCGGTGATGATGGTTTGCAGATCATCGAGAGAACCGCTGTTGACGAACGAGGGCACCCCGAATTTGCTGTGATCGGCCAGCAGGATGACCTGCCTCGAACGACCCATGATCTGCTTTTTAGTAAAGGCTTCGTTGGCATCGGTCGTGCTCATGCCGTCATTGAGCGTCAGGCCGATGGTGCCCATAAAGGCTTTGTCAACAGTGATGTTTTGCAGGATTGATGTACTCAGCGGCCCCACCATCGTGCGGCTTATGGCGCGGAATTCGCCGCCAGTCAAAATCAGGCGGTGACGGCTTTCCATCAGCAATGATGCGGCCATCAGCGAATTGGTCACAATTGTCAGCCCGGAACGTGGCTCGAGCAGCCTGGCCAGCTGCAAAACGGTGCTGCCGCCATCGAGATAAATCGTATCGTGCGGCTGAATCAATTCCAATGCCGCCGCCGCAATGCGCTGCTTCTCCTCACTGCATTTGCCCTCCTTGTCGGAAAACAGCAACTCCGGCTGACCAACCGCCTTCAAGGTCGCACCGCCATGAATGCGCTCGAGCAAACCGCGCTCATGCAGATTCTGTAAATCACGGCGGATCGTCGCCTCAGAAACCTCAAGCCGCTCACATAATGCCGAAACCGTCAATACATCGGATTGCTTCAGCAAATCCAATATGCATTGCTCGCGCTCCGCAGTCAACATGCGATGACTTGTAGTGGCCATAGATAGCTTTGCTCGAATTTGAAGGGATTTGATC
>JAPXLT010000200.1:0-8972 GCA_033809415.1 Lentisphaeria bacterium | reverse complement strand
GCCAGTGGGGACATTCGTGGCCGGCGGCATGCGCAGGCCGATGTAGTCATTGATAAACCACTGGAACGGACAAGTCAGCAGCGAGTTCATCTGCGTATAGGAAAGCCGCCGCAATGGCGCAATCGGACCGCTGCGCCAGCTCCGGCACCGGAGCTGGCGCAGCGGTTGACTGGTCTAGTTGCAGGGTGGCGCTGCGGTCAGCGAGACGCCATTGCCCGCTAGCATCGCAGAGCGTCTCAGCATCGACCGTCTCCTTAACCTTAAGTTCATTCAGAAATGGATGCGGGAAGGCGGCTTCGCCGACCAGGAGCCGTGGCGTGAAGACGATCAGGCGTCGCCGGGCATGGCCGGTGGCGTTCTCCCAGGAGCGGTGTTCGAGCCGGCGCGCTGCTTGCAGATTGAAATTAGGCAGCACTGCGATTTCCTCCGTTGTCCAGCTGGTGCGATTTATCCGTCCGGCATCAATAAAATTCCACCAGAGGACGGTATCGAAATCCGCCTGGAGTTTGGCAGGGTGGTTGACGCAGTGGAAGTCATTGACTTCGGCGCTGCGGTCTCTATTGTCGCTGCCGCTGCCGATGATGCTATCGAGCATCCGCGCCAACTCGATGCGGCTGACCTCCGTCTTCCCCTCGAGGATGCCGAGCAGCGCCTTGACATGCAGCAGGGCCGTGCCCAGCCCGGGCGCCTCTGCCACTCGCGGCCCCAGGCGGCTCTGCAAGAATTTGCAACGCTCGATCAGCAGACTCACGGAAACCGTGTTCCCCGCTTGGAAACTTTGCTTTTCAAGTAGATCGCGGAGCTGATCGCACTTCTTCTGTTCGGCTTTTGGGTCCGAGTAATAACCATGCTTATTCTGGCGGATGGTCTCTTCCGCCTTGTTCCAGGCGTTTTTCCATTCTTCGCCGCCGATGCCCGGCTCTTGCTGCAAGGCTTCGATCAATGGATGCCGGATATAGCCGGGGAAAGGCGCATCAGCCAGCAGCAGGAGTTCAAGAAAACGCTGCGGCTGAAATGGTTTCCAGACGGTTTCCAGAAAAAGCGGCAGGATTTGCAGGGATTCCCGCCAGCGGGAGGAAGCCTGCTCGCCGACAGCGCCAAAGCCGAAGCGGTGCAGGACGCCGTCAAGCAGACTCGAGTCACTGTTGCAAATAAGCGCGACGTTTTGGTTGTCGCCTTGCGCCAGATAGCGCGCCAGTTGCGTCGCCAGCGTCGCCTCGTCCCGACCAGTGACCTGAATAACTTCCGGAGCATCGCCCGGTGCGGCACCGTCCGGTTCAATCAAAGTGGCACCATTGCGACGAAGCGCAGTGAAGATTTCCCGCCAGACCCAGGGCAGCAGTTCGAGCGGTTCCGTCAAGTGAATTTCATCGGAGCAGGGCACTCCATCGAGAGCTTGCAAGACCTTCCGCAGACGATCCGGCACCCCCGGCGCCAGAGGGAGCGAGTCCCGTTCGAGCTGCGCCAGCGTCTGCAAACGCCGCGAAGGCGCATTTTGTGTTGCATCCCAGCCGGCTTCGACCAGTTCATCGCGCCAGGCTAACAGCTGCTGTGCCGTCGTCCAGGAGTCCAACCCGAACGACGCTCGGCACCAGGCCGGAGCCACCGCCCTGATTTTCTCGACATACTGATTGATCCGTTCCGGCGTGTTGCTTTGCACCCCCGACAGCCCCAGACGTCCCTCGAACACTTGCAGCATTTGCAAGGGACCGCATACCATCGTACCTATCGACGCACCGGCCGACGACCACTCCGAGCCGTCAAGAAAAATCCCAAACGTTATATGCATTACAGACTCCTTCGTGTAATTCCTCCAATAGACTCTTATCAAAAATACTATGACATACAAAGATGTCAATCCGGAACTTTCGATTTTTATTAGAAAATCTTGGCGTGAACAATGCCCATAATCCATTTTTTAACGAAAAAATACGAAATTTTCCCCGAAAAGCAAAATTTTTGCCGATTGTCACACAATAAATAGCGCGATTTTTACGTTCATTTATTTGCCCGTTGGAAAATTTTACTCGATGGGCTGCTGTGAGAGAGGCTGAATTTCATAAAAAATATTTTGCTACGACAACATTTGTCATACATCAATTCGTACATTAAGCCCGTTACGTTTTTTGTTTTTTGAGGGGGAGGAGGGGAGTGGTATTTGGAGGTAGTTTGTATAGACAAGTCCGGTTTTTTCTTCTCCTGGCAAAAAAACGCCTCCTCTTCAGTTTATTTCTCAGACTCTACGTTTTTCAGCAACACATATCCGGTTTGTCAGAATAGTGCGACAGCGTTTCAATTCAAATGAAAGGAGGTGAGGTGTTCAGACGGTAGTGCCGAGGTTGGTGGCAACCTGGCGAGTTATTCAATTATTGCAGGAGGACGACATTGAGTAGAAGAAAGAAGTATTGCAGCAGTGATTTTCTGAAATCGAGTGATCAGATCGATGAAGAAAGGATTTTTTCGGGGGATTTATGGCAGAAAAGTCAGGCGATCGAATTTTACTGCAACATCATCGCCGGAGTCAAGGAAAACCTCGAACGCACGAGCCTGTGGGAGTTTCCGGAACAGGTTCTGAAACATTCCGAGGTGGTCGGACTGTATGACAGTCTATTTCCGGAAGCACAACGAAAAGACCAGCCGCATGGTCCGGGGAACCTGCATTCGGTTCCGGAACTGAGCAATGGGGATTCAATGGGCGATATCCTGGAATTCCTATACAAGGCACCGGAATTCCGCAGCCGCATGGTCAAGGGGCTGCTGGAACTCCTGCAAAACCGGCAGCAGGAAATCTGTAAACGACTGAAAGGCGGCGGAAAAAGCAAGGGCGCCAAGCAGCAACAAGTCAGTCCCTTGCGTGACAAGCTGGACGAAATCACGAACCTGTTCAATCTCTCCGAACAGGAATCCCGTGCCATCCTCTTCCTTTATCTTGACCAGAGCGACTACTGGGATGTTGACGATGTTTTCAGCATACGCAGATATTCACGCAACAATCCGCAACCGCAAAAATTGGTGCGAGCCCTGAATATCACGGAAAATGAAGTCACTATGATGCTTTCCAGCAAGAGCAATCTGCGCCGCTTCGGGATTCTGGAATCTGACAGCCTGCAACTCGCAAATACCTTCCTCAGTTTTCTGAATGGGCTGAATGACATGCCGCTGTGCGACCGCTTCTACACCCTCGATGACGGCTCGGACACCCTGCCCTGGGAAATGCATGGGCGCCTGGCCATGGAAGAGGGCAAGCAGCTGATCAAGCTGATCTCCGGCAAGCAGGAAAATCGCGGGCAGCACATCCTGCTTTATGGACTCAGTGGCACCGGCAAAACCGCGTTTGCCAAAAGCCTGGCCGCACAGCTGGGCAAAAAACTGTATTTCATCAATCAGACCGACGACCGGGAAAGCAGCCGGAGCCCCTCCAATACTTCCTTCCGCTTTACCGGCGTGGAAATAGCCAATATGCGCCTCGATCACCAGCAGAGCATCCTCTGCGTGGATGAATGCGACAAGATGCTCACAAACCAAGGCTTGGGCGCCAGTATTTTCAGCCACTTCGGCTTGATGCCCGACCGCGACGGCGAAAGCAAAGGACGCCTTAATGCCATGCTCGATAGAACCCGCATGACCGTGATCTGGATTGCCAATTCCCCCCGGGATTCGATCGATCCCTCGAGCCGGCGCCGTTTCGACTACAGCATTTTCTTTGATACTTTGAGCGCCTCGACGCTGCGCTTCATCTGGAACAATGCCTTGCAGCGCTACGGGATGCAGGGGAAGCTCAGCGAGGAATTCCTGTCCAATGTCAGCAAGCGTTATCCGGTGAATGCCGGCGGCGTGGATACGGCCGTGCGCAATGCCGCCAGCGTCCTCGAACAGTATCCGGACGAGGACTTAGCGGGGCAGATCATGGTCTATCTGCGGGCGTATTGCGATATTCTGGATATCAAGGAAACCGACTTGGATCAGTATGAGCCGGCTGGGGATTACTCCCTCGAGGGTCTGAATATCAAAAGCACCCTTTCCCTGGAACAGATCATCGCGGCGGCGGGAAAATTCTTGCAGCGGGGTGTAGAAACCGAAAAGCACGTGGATTCTCCGCGCATGAATCTGCTGCTGTACGGGCCTCCCGGCACCGGCAAGACCGAGTTTGTCAAGTACTTCGCCAGCCGTTTGCAGCAGCCCCTGACCGTCAAAATGGCCAGCGACCTGCTCAATCCCTTTATCGGCGTCACTGAGCAGCGCATTGTCTCGGCTTTCCGGGAAGCGGAAGCGGAAAAGACGATTCTGTTCATGGATGAGGGCGATGCGATGCTGGCTACGCGGGCGAATGCGACGCGTTCCTGGGAGACCTCGCAGGTAGTCACACTGATGCATGAAATGGAGCATTTCAACGGCATTCTGGTGATGGCCAGCAACTTTGCCCAGAATCTGGACGTGGCCGCCTTGCGCCGCTTCACTTTCAAAATCCAGTTCGATTTCCTCGATGCCAAGGGCAAACTGCACTTTTACAAAGTCTTCTTCGGACACTGCAAGCTGCCTGCGCTCGATGCCCGGGAAAAGAAGATGCTCGAGGGCATTCAGGGGCTGACGCCCGGAGACTTCCGCAATGTCCGCCAGCAGGTCTTCTACCTCGATCCTGACAGCGTCAGCAACGCGGACCTGCTCAAGGCGCTGCAAGAGGAGGTCACCAATAAGCAGAAATACGCCCTGACCAGCGAATTCAATACACAGAAACGCATCGGATTCGCCGGAGTCTGATGCTTTGAAAAGTGGCGCGACCGTCCGGGTTGCGATGCCCAGAAAAGCAGAAAAGGATTGATTTCCACCGGCAGTCTCTCCGCCGTTCGGCGCGGCGGAGAGACTGCCAACTCTCTTTCCTCACTCGTTGTCGATTTGTATCAACCCCTGCTGGAGACTGCCGCCATGCGCACGATTATAGCCGGATCCCGTTCCATCCATGACTATGAAGCCCTCTGCGAAGCCATCAAGGAATCAGGCTTCGAGATATCACTTGTGCTCAGCGGTGCGGCAGACGGCGTCGATGCCCTCGGAGAACGCTATGCCCGCGAGCATAACATCCCCATCGAACGATTCCCGGCCAACTGGAACCGCTACGGACGCGCCGCAGGCCCCATGCGCAACCGCATCATGGCGCAAAATGCCGAGGCACTGATTGCACTCATGCACCCACGCAGCCCCGGCACCAAAAACATGATACAAACCGCACACCAGGCAGACCTCAAAATACATGTCAAAATCATCCAGCAATAAAACCGACCCCCGCCTGGAACAACCCATTTTTTGTCCACGGAAAGCACGGAAAGCTCGGAAAATTTATAAGGTTGTTGCTCTGACGGATGAGCTTGCTCTGGCGAAATTCTTGTGTGCCCAGGTCGGCTTTACGCAATTGCGTCGGAGGCGATATGGAGCGCCGGCGGCTCGCCGGCACTGGCGTTGCAGTTCGCTTTCATCACAGAAAACAGCGGAGCTTATGGAGTGCGGGAGCTTGCTCCCGCTTTCAAAGCGGCGGCAAGCCGCCGCACTCCAAAGTTGCGTTTCCTCCCATAAAAAATCTTTTACAAACAGGGTGCAGGTTAGCTGGGTCGGACAGGTCATACAGGTCATACAGGTCAGTCTGCTTATGGCATAATGCTTTGCGCCGTAGGAGCTTACCCATGCTTAACCCCAGTCTGGGGTGAGGAACCCACCCTAGGGACAGTGCCTTGTAAAGGCACCACAATCCTTCAGAACGGTCGGAGCTGGAAAATCTTTCACCAAATACACCCGGCGTGCATTTGGGATTCTATTTCTGCTCATATTTTACCCAAAAACATCGAATCAGGATTTGCTTTATTGGATATGCAAATTATGATTAAGGAACAGCTAAAAATCATTTTTGAGCTGTTTAGTATCTTGCAACCAATATTCGAAAGGAGGTCTTCTACTTAAAAATCAACATAACTTCAGATAACTGAATCTCTGTGAAGTTGCACTGGCACTATTTTTGTTTTTGAGATAATTCATTCAAGACCCGCTGATACTTATCCGGGCGGTTCTTCCGGCGCGAAGCGCCACACAAAAATAACCCCGGGTGAGGAAGCGCGGAGCGCGACGCAACCCGGGGTAAGGAACTCCCCCAAAAACCGCGCCCGGAGGGCGCAACAACAAGTGGAAATGGTTGCTCAAGGCTTCTCGACAAGACTGCGTTTGTGCCGCCCTTCGGGCGCTGGTTCTTGGGTGCCGTCCACCCCCGGTTCCCTCGCCCTCCGGGCTCGGTCACCGGGGGTTATTATTGTGCAGCCCTCGGCTAGAGGGTGCCATTGTGTTTTCACAAGTCGAATTTCAACAATATAACTTTTCGCCACACTTAAATTCTTGCTTAGTAATAAGATAAAGAAAAAATAACGCTCGCTTTTTTGAACCTGAGGTTCAGTTGTCTGAGTTTGGCGTCCAACACGAATTATATATGCAGTTCAGGAAATTGTGCTGTACTCGACCGGAACGATTACCACACGGAAGCCGATCCTGTTCTCCCGTGTCTCTGGCACACCACTAAGGTAGACGGCCTGGACGCAGGTGTCTGCGTCGCTGTCCCAGGTGCCACCGAGAGCAACACGCATGGCGTTACCGGCTGGTGGCGTGGGATAGCCAGGTTTGCCTACGTTCTCCCACTCGTTGTCGCACCATTCGTGAACATTGCCGTAGAGATCGTACAATCCATAGGGACTCACCGCCTTCTGACCGACATTGTGGGTTGTCTTGCGGGAGTTTTTCTTGAACCACGCGAACTTGCCGAACTCAGCCTCGTTCCTGAAGGGGACGGTTCCCCTGGACCGTGCCACGTAGTCCCACTGGAATTGCGTTGGCAGGTTGAATTTCCTGCCAGGGGGCAATTGGATGCGTTGATTGAGCTTCTCGCAGAACTCTTTCGCTTCATCCCACGTCACAGTTTCGACAGGAAGCTTTGCCCCATTGAAGTTGGACGGATTGCATTCCATCACGGCCTCATACTGCTCCTGGGTGACGGGATATATCCCCATCATGAATTCCTGTCTTATTTCTGCCATTGTCTGCTCTGAAACGTCCTTAAGTTTACCAGAATAGCTTGGTATGACAACCATTTCAAGCTTGACGTTTTCTGCAAGTGTGAAGGTCTCGGTAATGAAAGCTTCTTTTGTCATCGATATCCTCATGGAATTGCTGGTGGTTTTGTTGATTTCTTCGCTGATTGTACTGTCTATAATTATACTGACAGGCCATGGACACCTATTGTCCGCGACGGATAGTTCCGCTGAAAAAGCGGAATTATTGTGCATCTGCCTGCTTACAGGATCAGCATGCGCCGGCGCGGGAAGTAGCCAACTTTTCGATTGTGGAGAATCGCATTGCCGACAATGCCCTTCATGTCCGACATCATCATCAGAGTCTTGGCAAGCTGGGCTGGAAGGGTGCCGCACTGCAGAGTGAAGGTCACAGCGCCAAGTGAGACGGGAACTTCGTAAGTATCGGTCTGGAACGTACCAAAACTGGGATAGAAGTCGTTGACACTGCCAGCAGGCGGGAAACTCGTCAGTGACGCGTCCTGGAGATAGGAGACATGTGCGCCGGTGTCAAAGAACATCTGGAAAACCCTGTCTCCTATGCGGGCCTTAACGACAGGAATCTCCATCCAATAGGTCAGGGGAATGCTCTCCCCCTGGTGTTGCAGCTCGTCTTTCGAAAGGGCAAGGGTGCCGCCGTCAATGTCCATGATGTGGTCAAAGCGGCCGAGTATGTCTGCACCGATAAGACCGGCGCATGGTACCTTGACTGACTGTGAAATTGTCTCCGCATTAATGCCAGCAACCCCTGGTCCAATGCTGAACTGCTCGCCGGCGATGCACAGCGTGCGAGACGCGCCGAAGCTGAACGGCGCACCAGTATCGAGCAGCCATAACTCTCTCCCTGACTCGATGAAAAGGTATCCTTCGCGAAGTTGAAGCGGCAGCATATCCATAATCCTGGTTCTCCTCTTGGAAATTATTGTTGATTACTGGTAACTCTGTTTCGGGAACGCATTTTCGAAATCTGAAAATGTGCTGACAAGGGACTGAGGAGCTGTGTTGCCCCCTCAGTCCCCTGCTGGGATCAGCGTTGCTTGGGCAGTACACTGGCGGCGACCAATCTGGCGTCAGGATACTGCGCCTTGAAGATCATCAATGCCTGAGAATGGGCGGTGGCTTCAATGATCGGGCGAATGTTCTTGCCGTCTTTCAGAATGATCGTTCCCTGGTACTTCTTAATCTCCATGCTTCTCTTCCTTTCCTTGGGGTTGGGGTGGTGTGGGACTCGACTCTCCACCGCACTGTGCGACAGAGAGTTTGCACTATCCATATTATATTAACAGACCATGGACACCTATTGTCCACGACTTGGCTGACGACTGATAAAATGCAATTTTTTACAACGAAAAAGCACCAAAAACACACAAAACCAAAAAAATGTGCAGGTGGTAACAGGAGGATACGATGCCAATCAACAAAAGTGCATTGGTGCGAATGAGCGTCATCATTGAGATGATGCGCAAAAATCAGTTTCCTAATTATACGCGTTTTATGGAGGAGATGAGACAACGCGATCCAGCAGGTACCTGTAAAAAATTGTCACAGAAGACGTTTTTGCGTGACATTCGCGATCTTAAGAAAGACTTTGGAGCCCCGATCGATTACGATGCAAGCGAACGTGGTTTTTTTCTCAGGGACAACGAGTGGTGTTGCGAGAGTCTGATGGTCGAGCCTTTTGAAATGAAGGGCATCGTATTGGGTCAAAGAGCTGCGGAAGCGCTGATGCCGGAGACCATTCGCGCAGAATTCGACAAAGCCGTGCGCTCACTGCTGACACGAATTCCCGCCGGCCTCCATGACAATGCGGACTTGGAGATGATGCAGATCATCAATCCCCTGCAACTGCCGCTTTCTGCTGAAGTCTTCAGT
>JAPXLT010000199.1:0-8974 GCA_033809415.1 Lentisphaeria bacterium | reverse complement strand
GCCATGATTTTGCATATTTAAAAGTAGCTCGAGACGTACTTGAACTATTAAAAACCAAGCATGTCATTATCGAGGGGCATAATTCCGAGGCGCGAAGTAGCATTATAGAGTATATCCGCCAAGCAATGGCTACGAAGTATTCTATCTATGAAATACCGTCCAATATATGCGACAAAGAAAGCTATCTAGAGGCAATAAGGCTCGTTTTTCCCATCGAGTCGCCACTAAATATCGATGCGCGACAAATGAATTATAATCAGATAAACGACATGCAAATCGACTGGATCGAATTTCATTCCAGATGATTCCTTCATCATCTGGAATGAAATAAGGAAATTTCACAACCTCGACGATCTATATCATATCCTTGACCAGTATCTCTCCTTGAAATGCTATTTGGAAGAAGAAAAATACCCTCGTTCTTTTCGTTTGCTTGTCAACTCAAATATCCCACTTGATGATTATTTCCGGCACGCGCAATTCCTGTATCCTTCAAAGAACAATGACGCCATGGACAAAAAACTGAAGGAACACATCGCGTACTGTCATCTCCGATAATACC
The DNA here is from genome assembly GCA_033809415.1 of Lentisphaeria bacterium. Taxonomy (GTDB): domain Bacteria; phylum Verrucomicrobiota; class Lentisphaeria; order Oligosphaerales; family Oligosphaeraceae; genus JAQVUB01. Next base: position 8,412 of record JAPXLT010000199.1, on the reverse strand, counting down.
AAAAGCAGATGATTCCGTAAAAATCTTTTTCTGTCCACGGAAAGCACGGAAAACTCGGAAAATTTGTAGGGTTGCTGCTTTGACGGGATGAGCCTGCTCTGGCGAAATTCTTGTGTGCCAAGGCCGATTTTACGTAATCGCGTCGGAGGTTCACCCGGCGCGAATCGCCACACAAAAATAACCCCGGGTGAGGAAGCGCGGAGCGCGACGCAACCCGGGGTAAGGGACTCCCACAAAAACCGCGCCCGGAAAGCGCAACAACAAGTGGAAATGGACTCTTCCAGTTGGTCAAGGCTTCGACAAGACTGCGTTTGTGTCGCCCTTCGGGCGCTGGTTCTTGGGTGCCGCCCACCCCCGGTTCTCTCGCCCTCCGGGCTCGGTCACCGGGGGTTATTATTGTGCAGCCCTACGGGCTAAAAGGTGCCACTGTATTTTCACAAGTCAAATTTCAACAATATAATTTTTTGCCATACTTAAATTATTGCTTAGCAATCAGATGAAGAAAAAATAACGCACGCTTTTTTGAACCTGAGGTTCAGTTATCTGACATTAAAGTCGTAAATGTTAATGACGCTCAGTATAAAAATTGGTTACGGCTCGACTAGGAAGACCCGATCCAGAAGTATTTGATCGTTGGTTTTCTTGATGGAAACAAACAGATCGAAGCGCCTTTCCGGTTTCAGCATATTATAATAATCCCCCAGTTCGATCCGGTATTTGCGCTGCGTTCCTAGATAGACCTGGCAATCTTCGTACAGAGGGCTCGTGCCGAGAAAATATACATGGTACTTTTGATCGTCGGGCTGAGGGAAATCCCCCTGTAAAATGACTTGAGTTGCATTTGCAGCGGAAAACCCAAAGGCAAAATCACATTTTGCCGGTAAAGCACAGGAAATGAGCGAATCCTCATCCGGGATTTTCTCGGCATGCAATGATGTGCCTGCCAGTTCATGCACGACTTTTCTGCCGACTAAAGCTTCCGGCAGCGGCCATGGTGACGAATATCCGGATGGGATGTCTCCCCGGCAGATGACCAGGCGGTCCACCGCATACAGGTTCTCCTGGGTGGAACCGGGGACATAGGCAGGTCCCTGAACCTTCAGGGAAACGAAAATCTCGACTTTATTCCCGTAAACTTCCGGACTTGTATAAACTCCCTGCAGGGATTTCTGCAAATGCCAGGTCCAATTCATGTAAAGAAATGCCTGTTTACTCAAAGTCACCCGCCCCATCGGATAAAAATGATACTTTTCATCCTTGGGCAAAGCTTCCGGCGGCATCATCGCCTGGCTAGTCAGATACTTCCGCTGGGAATTATCATAAACACCAAGAATGACCCCGCGGTTCTCCGCAACTCCACTCAATGGCTTGACCGTCATTCCACCGTGGGCTTCTGCATCCTCCACCACCGGATTATTGTAACGGTCAATCGAAAGCTCCGGCCAGGCATAATCCCCGATGACAGCATTCGGATTGAAACCGGTCAACGGCGGAATGGCCGCACGGGCACCACGGCAAAATTGATCCAATGCCGATAGTAATCTTCTAGCAATGTCGGTACGCTCATACCTCTTGATGCGACGAGCCGCATTATTCTGATATCGATCCACAACGGTTTCAAAGGGCGGCTGTAAATCTTCACTCAACAGATGTTTCCTCTCGATCCTAGCACGATCTACAGCAACCCTTTCATTGGCGATGCACTCCAGAACCACAGGATTATTTGCCTCGGCACGTTCCGCTGCTGAGAATAATTCTTCACAGCGTTGGAAGAAGGAATCGTCCAAATCATTTCTGGCCAAGACGCTCATGTCGCAAACGGAAGCTTCCAAACGGTCATTTCCCGCCTGAACCAGATCATGATACTGCATCAGCATGGGCGCTGCCTGACCATAATACGCCTGCATGAAGTGTTGGATTTCCTGTCTCACATCCAGTTCGATGTTATTCATCATGCGATAGCCCATCCAAATCCGCAAAGCGTGCAAACTGACCTGGGAGGGTTTCTCACATTCTGCGAAAACATAATCGATGCCCTGTTCATGATAAAAGCGCAAATTCTCCGCGATGGCCAGGACATTGGTGGAAGGATATTGGGAACGTCCATAAAAATCGATCCAATAATCCCAGATGGCCAGCGTAGCGATCCGGCTCCAATCGCTGATAATATCTCGAGTAACCTGATTACTGGGGTGTCGATACGAACGGAAAGGGTCCCGGTAACGTTTTGGGTCGCCATGCCCCAAGGCCACCAGTACCCGGACATTCTTCGCCGGCTTGATCTCCGATATCGGCGGGAAAGCCCCGGTGGCGTATGCATCCATTTGAATCAAGATGTCCGGATAGGTTTTCCCTACCTCGATGGCTACGCGATTCGTGAATTCCAATTGCGCACCCGAAGAACCATGCTTTTTGAAAAGCTCGAGACACCCCGGGCATTCACAATCATTCCGATTGTCATTTTTTGCCAGCACATAATATTTCGGATAACGCCCCGCTTCCTTTTCTCGACGGTCCGCAGCAATGTACTCAAGCATTTTTTTACTGATGAGTTGCTGCGTTTTCGGGTTACTGTAGCAGATTTGACCAGGACCGGCGCTGCTGTTGGAACGGACGCGCTGTCCGGTTGCCTTGGAATAAGACAGGCAATCCTCATCTTCCGGGGCAAGACCCTTGGTATAATAATAAAAAGTATGATTGAAATTTGGTGCGCCAGTCAGATTGTCCATCCCTCTGGCATAGGCCGCGCTGCCCGGGGAAATCTTCAGGTGAAAGAAATTCTGCCGGTTGCGAGTAAGGAAAAGTTCCCGGCGCTTGACATCTGCAATGAAATAGCTGTACAGCCCGCGCACCGCAAAAGAGGGTTTTCCCCGCCAATCCGTGTCTGCCGCCCAGCGAATTCCAGCTGTTTTCGGCACATGAGTGCGCCACTCATCAAGCCATAGTATCCCCAGTTGACGCTCAAGGAATTCATAGGCGGCGTAAACTGTGCCACGGGGGAATCCGCCTCCAATCACCAGCACCTCTTCGCCATAGGCCTTGACCAACCATCCTTCGCTGTCATAACTGGAAAAATCAAGTCCTTGTCTTTTGGCAAATTCTGTCCAGCCAATATACACCCGCCGACCTTGAAGCGATTCTTTTTCTTCAAGGATGATACTCTTCTCCCCGGAAGCCATTTGAAAATGTTCCGCCAGTTCTGCGGCTGCCGTGCGTTCCACCTCCGGAGCATCTTTTCGAATAATCAGCTGCAAAGGCGCAGATATGCCATAAGCTGTCACCAGGAAAAAGCAAAAAAACAACCATAAATTACGCATGACTATTTCCTTTCTTCCGCTCCTGCAACTCATCAATATGGCCAGCGTCGGGGATACGTCCAGCTCCAAGCAAGCAGATCATTATTGGCCGGAGACATCACCTCGAGATACCGTGTCGTCTGCGCATGTCCATCGGCAAAGAGAATATTCAGCGAATCCCCATGACGGATAATATTGGTATTCGTTCCGGAACCATTGCTGGCATAACAATTAAAAACGCGGCTTTCAGCATTATTCCCATTCTGATCCTTGATGCCAAGATCTATCAGAAACCCCGAGCGAGCCGGCATCTTCGCCTTGAACAAAACCTTCATGCTATATCGAATCCCAGTCGTTTTGCTGCCACTATATCCCAGCATGATCGTATAAGCGTAATTGGTCGTTTCAAAGTCCTGTAATGTCGTATTGCGCAGCACAACTCCACCTTCAACCGGGCAACGAAAGATCGGATCAAAATGTCGTGCCGTAAAATTTCCGGGAATATTTACCCCCATCATCGATGTAAGAAACCATACCCAGCCGGCATTCGCTTTCAGATTCCAGGAGCCAATGCTTCCCCAATTCCCGCGCCGTGGGCTGACAGGGTCCGCATCCAACTGAATATTGTTGCCTGCCGAAGGTGGCATCCAACCGTCGTTTTCCTCAGTATACAACAACGTTAATATCCCAAGATTCTTCTGGTTGTTAATGCAATGAATCGTCTTCGCCTTGGCGCGAGCCTTGCTCAGCGCAGGCAACAGCATCGAAGCCAAAATCGCGATGATCGCGATAACGACCAGCAACTCGATCAAAGTAAAGAACTTGCGGAACAGCATTAGCACACCTCCTATAAAAATTTTCGTGCCTTTTCGTGTCTTTTCGTTGTTAAGAAATGGCTTATTGGCGTTTAGGCTATGGTGTGGTTTCGTCGTCATCTTTCCAATGCAGCGGGTGTATCAACAGCGAAACCATATCGCCTTTTTTACATGTGCGCAATTTGGCAGGGAGTTCTTTGCCAGGATAGTTTGAGATATCGGAAAGGCGTGCCTGGGTCTTGGGCAGGTAGCCTTCGTATTCGAAACCGAAATCGGCAAGGGAAAGGTTCCCATATTGGCAAGTTCTTCCCTCGAATTCGTATGTGCCTTTCTTTTTGAATTCAGAGAAAATGAAAGTGTTGTTCAGGCCGAGGCGATTCACAATGCCGCCATGGGAAGCCGTGCCGGAAATTGGGATTCCAATGCTTTGATAATAGGCCAGCTCCTTTCGCTGGAATGGCAATGGATCGATGTCATGGTATACCATGAGGGTCATCAGGTCCTGGTGTATGCCGACTTCGTGCCCCATGCTGTACAATTCCTGGTAGACCCTGTCCATGCAGGAATAACGCACAACCCTGCCCTTCTCAACTTTACCGTAGTAACCGGCGCTGTGAAGCACATAATAGGAGCCAAACAGCCCTGCCCGCTTTTCATCCCTGGCCATGCGCAAGGCAGTGAAAGGGTCCATGTCGATGTCATGCCGCAAATAAACGGTAATCTTGTCCGGATCAGGCGCCGAGCCGGCAAAATCCCTGCCGCGCAAAACACGGTAGCGATGCTTGTCGGAAAGCTCTTGCAAAAGTGCTTGGTAATCAGAGTAGCGGTTTTTACTTTGATGCCGTTTCAATCTCTTGACGAGCTGTTCGGAATGAGTCTCGAAATCCGGCTTGTCGGACACGACAAAAGATTCCGTAGCGGAAGAATCAGACGAAGAAGCTTTTTCCGGCGAAGTGGCTTCTGGAGCCGCCTTTTTTACGGCGGGCAGTGGCGGCCAATCAAGTTTGCGCATCTTGCATGGTCCGGAAACCAGCAGCTGGTAATCACGCGCGGCGATATTGCAATCAATGACACCGTTCTTAACCGCAATCGTTTCTCCGGTTTCGGGATTGTACAATTCGGTGAAACCAACACCCAATGCGGCAAACTTTGCAGGATCATAGGACACGCCCTTGACCGGATTCTTTGTGTCATTCATAATCACGATCAGGGTTTTTCCTTTCAACGTATAGCAAGACACCATCAGGAGTTCATCGGTAGACTTGAAGGGGGAAGCAGGGTCATTGTAAAGCACAAAGCGCTCAGTTCCATCAAAGCCGAAATCATCCTGGAGGTCATACCAGTAATCCATGGCGATGCCCGAGTCCGGCCAGACAAGCGTGTCATGCACAAGTGCATAGCCAATAAAATGACGCAATTTTTCCCGATAAAGATAGAGGTGCTTGTGCGTCCAGGCGTCAAAATAGCGGTTCTTTATGGGACCATGATAACGGATTGCCCTCTGGAATTGCGGGATGTAGTAATTTGGAATGCCATATGGCTGGGTACGGAAGGCGGCCCGGAACATATCGGGTGAAAAGACGTTGTAATAACTTTCATCAACGCCGACCGTTTTGCAAAACAGCTCGCCATCGGCAAGGATGTCCGCAAAGCCTACCGTGGGCGTAACCATCTTGGCAGACATGTGGCGCATAATGATGCAATTGGGGTCTCTTTCCTTTGCCATGCTGTAAATGCGCTTTGTCAAGTCACGGGTCGCACGCAGGTTATATGTCGGATAGGTGTTTCCGTCAGTGCCTTTCCAACCGCATCCATGCGCGGCGTTATTGCATAATTGCGCACATTGGTTGTCAAAGTATAAATCGGGATAGTTGTATTTATTCGTAAAATTCTTAAGCGTGTAGAGGTACCACTCGCGCTGGGTGTTTGGAACGGGGCAATTCCAGGCAAAGGTTGCGGCCGGGTTTCCCAACGCGCCATAGAACCCGGGATCGGGTCCGGTCTTGCTCCAAGTCAAGCACCAGTATGGCCATTCAGGGTAGAACGGGTTATTAGTGAAGCCGGCAAGATAAAGCAATACCCTGCCATAAGTTTTTTCGGCTTTTGCCCTGCGTTCCAGATGGTCTTGATACAGGTCTGCTTCGTTGATGCTGGCATGATGCCTGGTAGGTTCCCAGAATGGCTGGAGGCTTTTCCCGTTCTTGAGCCGCAAACGCAACAAACGCCATTTGTCAGGCAATGGACGCACCGGCGTCGCCTGTATGCCAAAGCTGAAAGTCAACGGGCGGTCTATGGTCACCGGATGATCAATCAAATTAAGCTTCAGGAGATTTTCCTCTTGCCCGGCCAGCAATTCCAATGCGCGCGCCTGCTGTTTGTTATACCAGTCATCCATTGATTCACAGACCCATTCCAGCCCCACGTTATCGTTGCCGACAAACATCACGCGAGGCACGCGATAAAGGTCCATGCTGTAGTTTTTAAAAGAGCCGCAAGCACCGGGTCTGTACTCCAAATAGTATTTTGTCATTGAGTTAAAAAGGGTGGAAGCGGCTTTGGCAAACGGAAATTCCAAGGCCAGACTTTTGACTTCCTCCTTTCCAGCTACGGGGGTCAGGGTCAAGTCAAACCATATAAAGCCATCATATTCGGCATGGATGACATTGCGCAACGCAAACACAGGATTGGCGGCAGTCGCGACAAAATCCACCTCTGCACCCGTGACTTTGAGATCGGCAATCTGAGCCTTGGCGTCGATCTTCCGCCCATCGAGCATTAAACGCACAGGCGAAGACAATAAGGTGGCATCCCCGGAAACAATTTTTTCCGGAAAAACGGAATCATTGAAGTGATAACTGCGGTTCCAGCAAGTGATTGCGTTTTGCTTGTTGTCAAATTCCAAGGGGGTCCATGGCGGCGGCACCTTGTCGGATATCCCGATCGAGTTGCCCTCCCAGACAGCCGGACGCTGCGGCTTCTGGAATTTCAGGATGTCATATCCGGCAATTTGCCCATTGCTGCGGCAGACTGTCACTTTCAGGTTGTAGTCTCCGACCGGGATGGCATCTTCCGGCACTGGAAGCACATACTTCGGTATGTCGGATGTGAAACGCTTCTGATAAACCACGTTTTCGCCATCGCCGATAAATTCGACCAGGGCTTCAAAGGGCTTGCCATCGGATTGCGCATGGTTAAGTTGGAATTGCACATTGATGATCTTCGACTTCTGATCGACCAGTGTCACCAGTTGCTCAGGCTTGATGGGAGTTGTGTCATCGCCTTGCATGAATCCGCGTCCGTATGAAACATAGCGAAGCCGCACATCGTTTGGCGTAAGCTTCACACCTTTGTAGACCATCAACTCGTCGATCAACGACATTTGTGGATGCCCCTGCCATTGGGTCGGATAGAGGCCGCCGGCGCCGAACACCCTGAATTCGCCCGGCGCATGCTCGTATTCAAAGGTTTTTGCTTGCAAGCCATCTACATACAGCTCGGCCAGCCCATTGCCCCAGGTGGCAACAACAAAATGCCATTCGCCGACTTTCCAGTTTGGAATTTGAGCCACGCCGGAAGCCCAGATGTTTTTCCCTTCCTCATTTTTGCGGCGCGGTCCGATCAAGAACGTCAAATGCGCACCACCGGGTGTTTTGTAGACAATCAAATCCGCATCTTTGCCTTGGGCGCGGAAAAAAACGTGGTAGCTCTTGTCATCAACGCTCCAATTCATCATTTGCACCCAGAATGCGACCGAGCCAACATCGGGATTGATGATGTCCTTTGCCGGATAAACGATGCAGTACCCCTGCTTCTTGTCCTCAGAGGCGCCAATGATGGCGGCCTGCCCAACCACCCCGGGACGCAGATTGGCCGCAAGCGTTTCCCATAACGCTTCCTGTGAATGTTTCCCGGGGGTCGAACCGCCCGGCCCACCAAGGGCATGAAAATCCTGGTCAAACTCGGCATGGAATGATGCCGATGGAACTGCATGCAACATGAACGAAAATAACAGCAATAAACAGAAAGACAGCTTTTTCATGGCACTCCAAATTGTGGTTGGTAGATTCGACGACAATATCATTCCCTAAAATTTGCCTGCATGGGTATTATTTATACTCCGTCCAAAAAGGGTTCCGGGCGCTTTTCTCCGCAGATTACGCAGATGAACACAGATTTCCAGGATTAGGAATTGTAGGATTTTGTAGGATTTTCTATGTTTCTGCATGACTTCTTATGATTTTTCTTGAAATTCCGTTTTTCCGGCACTATGTTTTCGCCGTGGTTCAGACAGCCTCCAAGCC
>JAPXLT010000198.1:0-9016 GCA_033809415.1 Lentisphaeria bacterium | reverse complement strand
GCACCCTGCACCCTGCCCCCTGCACCCTGCACCCTGCACCCTGCACCCTGCACCCTGCACCCTGCACCCTGCACCCTTACCACCAAAAATTCATCCGTGTCAGCCAGAAACAGACTGCGCTGCCGAATAGGAGAGTTAGAAGCAGCATAACGGACGGCACCGCAAAGAGTCCTTCGGCAAGGCGAGCCGGGCGATCATCATCCGCAAAACGGGGGCTGGTACCCATGCACATTTTCAGGACCGTGGACAGCATGCCTGCACAGACCAGGAACAGCAACAGCAAGACTACGCCGCCGAGCCAGGGACCAAGTTGGAAGATCAGCAGCAGCTCGGTGACAAACAACGGTGATGGCGGGGTTCCACAAAGCAGCAGAACCCCGGCAGTAAACAGAAAAGCGGTACGGGGCATGGAACCGAACATGCCTTTAATGGCACTCACCGAACGGGTTCCATACGCTAGAAAGATATTGCCGGCAACCAGGAACAGCACCATCTTCAGCAGGGAATGTCCTACCAGATGCCACTGGATTGCGGCGTGCGCCGTCAAATCCTTCATGCCGCAACCAAGGAGAATTGCCAGCAGTCCAATGTGCTCGACGCTCGAATAAGCCAGCATCCGTTTGAAATCATACTGACGTATCATGAAAAATGCCGCTATGGCCAATGAGAGGAAACCCAACGCCAAAAGCAGACTCCGACAAAAATCATGCAGGCATTCCGGCATAATTCCGGCAAAGCGGAAGATTGCCAGGAAAGTACAAGGTAAAAGAGCCGCCGAGAACAAACCAGCTATCGGACCAGGTGCCTGGCTATAGGCATCCGGCAACCAGTTGTGGAACGGAGCCAGACCCATTTTTGTGCCGTAGCCAGCCAGAATCAGGATAAAGGCGGCTTTGCACCAGTTTGGATCCAAGGACTCCGCCCGAGCCGCAAGCGTCGCCAGATTCAAGGCAGAATGACCTCCATCCGCCAGCGCAATAAAGAAAGTCCCCAGCAGAGCCAGACCGATTCCGACCGAACAGATCAAGAGATACTTCCACATTGCCTCGAGGGCTGTCGCAGTACGGTTAAGACAGATCAGCGGAGCGCTGATCAGAGTTGTCGCCTCGATGGCAACCCACATCAGCGCCAGATTCGTTGCGCAGATTGCCAAAGTCATGGCGGAAAGGAATACCAGCATGCAAGGCAGGAAAATCCATTCCGGCATCAGGCGTTCATGCTCGATTGTCCCGGATTCGGCCTGTTTGATTTCCAGTAATTGTCTTTCTGCTTTGAGCCAGTAGCGGCAATGGATGGCCACCCCGAAAAAAAGTGCGGAGACCAGCAGCAGGATCGAGCCGCTGAAACGATCCAGGGCAAGCCATTCCTGCTCACGGATGGTCAGCGTTACCCAGCTCTCGTCCAAACATAGAGTCGCCATGCACAGCAGCAGGTGCCCGGTTGCGGCGACCAGCAATCCGTTTCTGGCACGTTCGGGCGCTGCCTTGCGGGCTCCAACTACAATTGCCAGTGCTGCAAACACAGGCAAAATCACAGCCAACAATAAGATCATCTTTGCTTCCTCTCACCGGTCATTATTCTGTCAGCCAAATCGGTCGTTTCAAAAGTCTCATGCAACGTATCAGTCGTCCGCATCTTTTTTCGTGTCGTTTCGTTGTTAAAAACCGTCTTATTCTGCGGCATTTTCCTTTGGGTGATAATCCCGCAGTGTGTTCAAGCGGTCTGCGTCGATATGCTGGAATTCCTGGTTGATCTGGAAAACCGCGATTCCGACGACAAAGACGAAGACGAAGACATCAAGCAGGATACCGAGTTCAATAATGGCGCCATGCTCGATCATCATGCCTGCCCCAAACAGGGCAATGCCATTTTCAAAGGTCAGAAAGCCCAGCACCTGGGTCAACGCTTTGCGGCGTGCAATGATCAGAAACAGTCCGATCAGAATGCTGCTGAAGGCCACCGGCGCGACCAGCCGCGAGACTGGATTGACGGTTCCCTCGAGCTGTTTAGAAAACCAAAACGAAGCGCCGATCATGACCAGCGCCAATATACTAGATGCTCCATATCCCAGCAGGGGTTCCAGTTCACGCCGCACCTGCGCCTTTTCCATGCTCATGCGCAGCAGATACGGTAGAACGCCGCCTTTGAAGATAATGTTGATCAAGGGCAGCAACAGGATGCCATGGCCAAAGCCGCTATGCTCGATTTCTGTCACTACCAGTAGCAACAGGCCAAGCAGCACACCCTGGACTGCCACCAGCCTGATGCAATGCAGCATGCGGCTGGAACAAGTCAAGAGAAAGGAACTGAGCAGGAAAAGCAGCAGTATGATTTCAATCAAACCGTTCATCGAAGTCCTCTTCTATCAACATTTCATAGAATAAAAAAACGGGCAAAAGAGTTTCAAGCCAATTACTCACAAGGTCTTCTCCGGTCACTGGAATACCAGCATCAGAATAATAGCCATCAACGCAAGGGCCGGCACGCCAAGCAGCAGCTGTGGAACCTTCAGGAAACGGAATCGCGCTGTGATCGACTCGACCACGCCAAGCAGCACTGCGACCAGAATCTGCGTTACGAAAAAGACCAACAGGCCAGACAGTCCGGAGAAGAGTCCCGCCGGCGTCATCATCAGCACCCAGATGGCGGAAAAGAGCCAGAGTTTCAGCGCGGCGGCATAATGGATCAGAGCCAAGTCCGGTCCGCCGTAATCGAGGATCATCGCTTCATGGATCATGGTCAGTTCGAGATGCGTATCCGGATCATCAAATGGGACGCGGCAATTTTCCATAAGCATAAGGATAAAAAAGGCGATTGCCACCAGCAGCATGGCAGCTCCGCTGAACGTCCAGGCCGAAGTACCGAAGCCATTAAGCAGTCCGGAAAGGCTGAAATGACCAGTCAGCAACACCAGAAATGCGATAATGCAGAAGAGTCCAATTTCGGCCAGAGTGGCAAACTGCATTTCACGGCTGGCACCCATGCCGGCGAAACTCGATCCAGTATCGAGCGCTGCCATCACACTGAATAGCCGTGACATTGCCATCAGGTAGAAAAAGAGGACGACATCTCCATTGAAAGCAAGTGGGGAATCCGCAAAAGCAAAGGGCAGAAAGAGCATACCGGTCAGCAGAGCGGCCAGAGAAAGCAAAGGCGCCATCTGCAAAATCCAGGTAGTGGTACGACTGTACACGCTGCCCCTTTGCAGAAGTTTGAACAGGTCATAATAAAGCTGCCAGATGCTGGCACCCGTGCAACCAACTAGACGCGCCTTGACCTTGTTGACTATCCCTGGAAATAAAGGACAGAAAACCAAGGACAGAATGACTCCACCCAACCATAGTATGAAAGATGTATTCATAAACGCAAACCTTAAACATGGACTTTACACGGACGGGACACGGACGGGACACGGACGGGACACGGACGGGACACGGACGGGACACGGACATCCCCCGCACCACGCACCACGCACCCCGCACCACGCACCCCCTGCCCCCTATCCCGAAAATCCCCAGATGAGCATAGCCAGCAGTGCTATGACCATGCACAGGATATAAAGATGCAGGTGCCCAGATTGCAGCCGGTGCGTAAAAATGGCAAGTTTGACTGTCCTGACGATGATCGGTCTCCAGAACATCTGTTCAGCGCCGTCTTCGCAGGTGATTTCGACTTCCCCCTTTTCCGGAAAGAGTCCTTGCGGTTTCAGCAGATGTTTCTCGGGTCGCAGGAAACCTGCGAACAAATCCACCAACGGTTGCACAAAAGCTGTTCCAGTGTACTCCATGCGGGCGGTCGGCTTGGCAAAACCACAATCCCAGGTGCACTGGTAGACACGATTGGTGCTCCTAGGCAGCAGAAAGTTTCGCACTCCATACAGGATCAAAAAGAGCATTAACAGCAAAAGCGAGGTAAACAGCACCATCAGCAGAAGATCGAAAATCTGTGACCGGCAGGCATCGTGGCCGGAAAACACCGTGGCCATTTTCAGCGACAAACATGGTGAAATGACCGCCATCAGTATGCTCAATCCTAGGAAAACCATAATAGGCGTCGTCATGCTGCGTGGCAGAGAAGTCGCCTCGATAGCGGCTTGGCTTCGCGGCTCGCCTTGAAAGACTGCGCCAACCGCCTTGGCAAAGACGGTTGCAGCCAGACCGCCGCACAACGCCAGTGCCAGCATGACCGCCAGCGACCAGGCTACCATCGTTTCATTGCCGGAAGCAATCCCCTTGCCGGCTGCGACATAAAGCAGCACTTCCCCGAAAAATGCATTTCCAGGGGGCAGTCCGCTGATTCCCACTGCGGCGAGTGTAAAGCATGTGCCGGTTTTTGGCAGGCGTTTTTGCAGTCCGCCAAGCTGATCCATGTTTAGCAGTCCGCTGGATTTCAGGACATTTCCGGCGGCCAGAAACAGTCCTCCTTTCAACGTGGCGTGATTAAGCAGATGCAGGAAGGCGCCACAAAAGCCCAATAGTGCGATATCGTTATTCTGCCAGGACAGTCCAAGGAAGCCAAGCCCAAACCCCATGCCGACAATGCCCATATTTTCAATGCTTGAATAAGCCAATAGCCGTTTCAGATTCTTTTGCGGCAAGGCGAAAGTAATACCAAGCAGTGCACCGATCATTCCGGCCAGCAGCAGAGCCGTTCCCAGCTGTCCGAAACTCAATACCCCCGGCAGAGTCATCCAGCGCAAAATTCCATAAAAGCCCAGATTGATCATACCGGCTGAAAGCAGAGCCGATACAGGCGCGGGAGCTGCCGAATGCGCCTCCGGCAGCCAGATATGCAGCAGGGGGAATCCCGCTTTCAGACCAAAGCCCAGCAAGCCGCAGATGAAAAATGCAGCCGGTGCAGTGACCATTCCATTATTACGGAAGACAAACATCAGCAATAGGAGTGCGCCTCCGGCGTGGCAGGCGAGAAAATAAATCCAGGCAGCCTGCATGCTTTCCCGGGAATGATGATCAAAGGCAACCAGGGCAAAACTAAACAGCCCCATGGCCTCCCAAGCCAGTAAAAAGGGAATTGGCGAGCTTGCCTGGGTGACGCCAATCATCGACGCCAAGGTCAAATTATAGAAAAACCAGAAAATCCCCAGACGCCCATCCCCATGTTCCCCGGACATATACCCCACCGCATGAACCGCAGATAGACCGCCAACCACTACGACCGGCAGCAGAAACAAGCAGGAAATAAATTCCGTATAATCGCCTGCACCCGCCAGGATGATCCGCACCAGTCCCCATACCAGCGCGATCACAGTGCCCGCCAAACAGGACCCCAGACCAAGCGCTGTCGCCGCACGCCCGCGAAAATTGCAGAATAACGATAGCAACCCGCCTAAACTAATCAATAATATCGCTAAAATCGCAGGATTCATCATTCCCATCTTCAGGACGCCTCTCCTTTAAATCGAGCAGCAAAAATCGCCCGTGCCTGAAATATTGTCAGTTACTGAAAGTCTATGCTATCAAGATAATTGCATATTAGGAAATTTCAAGCCAGAAAACGACAAAACAAGACAGAAAACACGGAAATACTTGGGGGTGGGCTGACGCCCACAACCCATTTTTTTGTCCACGGAAAGCACGGAAAGCGCGGAAATTTTTTTGTAGGGTTGTTGCTTTGAGTGACGAGATTGCACGCGAATTTGCAGTCTAGTTGGTTGTTTTATCTGATAGATTGACGGATTGGCACAAGGTATTACGCCGTAGGCGTTTAACCATGCTTAACCCCAGGTTTTAACCTGGGGTAAGGAACCCACCCAAAGACAGTGCCTTGTAAAGGCACTACAATCACTTGGATCAGCTTGACAAGTGATTGTGTGCCAATGGCTTGGAGATTAGTTTCCAAAAATCTTTCTGAAAAAACAAGAAGGCGAGTAAGTAGTGCGAAAAAACTTTCGTACCTTTTCGTGTGGTTCGTGGTTAAAAAATGGGTTACGAACGATCCGGGCAGTGCTTCAAGTGTTTTTTATCTCTGCACTCTTCCTGAAGCTGCCCCTTTCATCAGGCTCTCGACATCCGTGCGCGTTGCATAGTTGTAATCGCCATAGAAGGTGTGCTTGAGCGCACTGGCGGCGACAGCGAACTGGACGGCCTTTTCCGGGGTCGAGAGTTCCGGGGTATTGAGCGCGAAGAGCAGCCCGGCACAGAAGCTGTCGCCACCGCCGAAGCGGTCGACGATGTTGCGGATCTGGAAGGGTTCATATACGCCATGGTCGTTCAAGGGTGCAAAAAAAGCCTGTTTTGCGGTGCAGTCATAGAGCATGCCGCCCCAGTTGTTATGATCGGCGGAAATGCTTTCACGCAGTGTGATGGCAACGTACTTGACCTGAGGAAACTTTCCGGCAAGTTTTTTCGCGACATCCTGGTATCCGGCGATGTTCAGTTGTCCCTTGTCGATGGCGGTATTATCGGCGCTGATGCCAAAGACGTCCTGGGCATCCTCTTCGTTGCCAATAATGATGTCGGCAAGTTGGGCGATCTGCTCCATGCAACGCGAAGCCAAAACATTTTTAGCAGTGCCCGGCTCCCAGTTCCAGAGCTTTTTCCGGTAATTGAGATCGACAGAAACCGTGATCTTCATTGCCCGGGCCTCGACGGCAATGGCCAGTGTGCTTTCAAAGGCGTTCTTGCTCAAGGAAGGTGTGATCCCGCTCAAATGGAGGTGCGTGACTCCATCCAGCATCTTTGGGAAATCATAGGGCTCCGCCGACAGCAGGGAAATGGTGGAACCATCCCGGTCATAGAGGACCGAGGAGCCGCGCATATTGGAGCCATGTTCAGCGTAATAGACGCCCATTCGCCCGGTCTTTGAAAACAGGATTGCGGATGTATCGCAGCCGAGACCGCGAAGCTGATTTGCAAATGCGCCTGCAATAGGATTGTCCGGCAGAGAAGTCAGATACTTGCTTCGCCCGCCTAACATTGCGACGGCAGCGCAGACATTCGCCTCGGCACCGCCAAAACTGGCTTGCAGTTCGCCCGGCAAAACTTGTGCAAAGCGTTTTTTCCCCTCCGGACATAAACGAAGCATAACTTCCCCAAATCCAGCAATACAACAATCTTTCATCCTTATTCCTTTCTGTTTTCCTAAGGCACTGGGCGGCTGTGGTCAATTTCACGCTGGAGGAAGGAATCCTGCCCGATTTTGCCGTTCAGGATATCCTCTTCTGTGAAGCGTGCCAGGTAAAGATATCCTCCCTTGGTACGATTGTAGTCGTATGAAATGTAAATGTTTCCTTCTTTCGTCTGAATGCCATTCGGATAGGAGACGCCGTTGCGCTCATCAAGCAGCAAGCTCCCCTTCCAGGTCTGACCGTCATCCTCCGAAAGAAATGCGGTAAGTTTTTCCCGGGTCGAAAAACTGTCATTGGTCACCAGCAGGATTCTGCCGGATTGCAGGCGTTTGATAAAAAAGCGGCTGTCCGGCCCTGGCAGGTCAGTAAGTACAGGGGTACTCCAAGTCCGCCCCCGATCCATCGAGATGCTACGGGCCACCCCCTTGCGTACGCGGATGTAGCAGGCAATGCGACCGTCCCGCAATTCCAAAAAGATATGTTCGTCAAAAGACGGTCCTCCAGGAATCCCAGTGACATCGACCGTCCCGCGCAGCGAGAAGCTTTTCCCTTCATCCTCGGAAACCACCATCATCGCGCCATAGACTGGCCACAAGGATTCATGGCGAGCACGGTGTTTACTTTTTACACTCCATAACGAGCAGGGCAATGCCCAGGTTCCATCGGACAGCACGGTGGGTTTGTTGAGCATGATCCCATTGGAAATGCGGCGCGGCGCGGTGAAACGAAAATGCTCCGGCGCTTCATCCGGATTTTCCAGAATGACATACCAGACCCCAACCAGCCCGTCGAAGATTTCGTCCAGCACGCCGGGTACGCCATCCTCTCCGCCACATCCCTGTGCCCAGAACCAGTAGAGCTTCCCGTTCGGAGCGAGCCAGAGTGCCGCATCAAAGGCGCGGACATCCGGATGCGGCGGATCGACGACGGCAACGGCATCTGTCCAGCTTTGACCGTCATCATCGCTGACAACAAGCATCGCATAATTCTCTCGACATTCTGTCGTCCCACCCGGATACCAAGTCGCAAAAAGGCGCCCTGAAGGAATGCGCTCGATCCCTGGAATGCCCTGATGGGTGCGAAGTTCCCTGGCGTTGTTAGGCCCCGGCTTCGTCACGGGAACAGCATGAAGCGATTCGTAGGTGAAATTCATGGAAAGCTTCTCCCTGGATTTGCGGTTTCGTACGTTACCCCTTAATATACGGTGGAAATAAGAATTGGACAAGACAGAAAAACACCCAAAACAATAGACAGACTGCAACTCCGCATGCCATCCCATCCGTCAAAGCAACAATCCTACAAATTTTCCGCGCTTTCCGTGCTTTCCGTGCTACTATCACCCAGAATCTTGTTTTTTGTGAAAGATTTTCAAAAAACCGATGCGCAAGTTACTGGCTTTGAGGGTCTTTCTCATTTTTGAGAATTTTTTTGAACTTTTTGATTTTTCAGTGATGGGAGAGGGAAACCGGCTTCATGCCGGCGAGCCGCCGGCGCTCCATATCGCCTCCGACTGAAAAAGTAAAGCCGACCTTGTCACGCAAGAATTTTGGCAGAGCAGGCTCATCCGTCAGAGCAGCAACCCATAGAAAAAAATTTCCGCGCTTTCCGCGCTTTCCGTGGACAAAAAATGGGTTGTGGGTGTCAGCCGACGCCAAGTCTTTTTCGTGTGGTTCGTGGTTAAAAAATCCTTTTTGGAGAGCGTGTTCAAAAAGGGTTCCTGTTGCACTTTATCCGCAGATTACGCAGACCGCGTCCAAAACAGGATTAGGAATTGCTATGACTTCCCGGGGATTTTCTATGTTTCAATTCACATTTTCTATGTTTCCGTATGATTTCTTATGATTTTTCTTGAAATTCCGTTTTTCCGGCACTATGTTTTCGCCGTGGTTCAGACAGCCTCCAAGCCCCACCCAACCAGGGGGCGAACCA
>JAPXLT010000197.1:0-9023 GCA_033809415.1 Lentisphaeria bacterium | reverse complement strand
GTCCACCCTGTCCACAATGTCCACCCTGTCCACAATGTAGGAAGTGTGTGCTATCATGTCAAAGAAAACAAAAAAATTCTGGTGGTGGGCGATCATTCTTCTGTTTGTTGCCGGGGGCTTTTTCTGGTACTTTCATGTCAACCGTTCGCTTTCCGGTAAGCAGGCACCTCGGGAACTGTATACTACTGTTCAAGAAGGTCCTCTGGTCATCAACCTGCTCGAGGCCGGCACGATCAAGCCACGCGAGCAGCTGATTATCAAAAGTAAAGTCGAAGGACGGGCGACCATCCTCTTTTTGATCCCGGAAGGAACACGTGTGCAGCAGGGGGATCTGCTCGTCGAACTGGATACTTCGACGATTCAGGATAATAAAGTCAACCAGGAAATTACCGTTCAGAATGCAGAGGCCTCCTATGTCCAGGCCAAGGAAAATCTTGAAGTCGTGCGGAATCAGGCCAAGGCAAATATCGAAAAAGCGGAATTGACTCTGCGCTTCGCAAAGGAAGACCTGAAAAAATATCAGGAAGGCGAATATCCCAAAGTCTACAAGGAATATGAAGGACGCATCACCTTGGCCGAAGAAGAATTGCAACGCGCCAAAGATAAACTCGATTGGTCAAAAAAACTGTTTTCAGAAAAATATCTTTCGGAGACGGAGATGCGTTCGGATCAACTGGCTTGCCAGCGCTATGAACTGGAATTGCAGACAGCAAGGGCAAATCTGGATTTGCTGAAGGATTACACCTACAAACGGCAGATTGATGAGCTTGAAAGCAATGTATCGCAATCGACGATGGCTCTCGAACGTACGCAGCGCAGCTCGAAGGCAGATGTAGTCCAGGCCGAGGCACAGCTGCTGGCCCGCGAACTGGAATTGAATCGCCAGAAACAGAGACTGCAAAAATTCAATGAGCAGATTGCCAATTCGAAGATCCTGGCGCCGGCAGACGGGTTGGTCATTTACGCCACCAGTGCCAAAGGCAATTGGCGTGGCAACACCGAACCACTGGCCGAAGGACAGGAAGTCTTCGAACGCCAGGAACTCATCTATCTGCCAACCGCAGAAACCTTTATCGCGGAAATCAAGGTGCACGAAACAAATCTGAAGAAAATCTATACCGGCTTGCCGGCAAGACTGCGCATCGATGCTCTGCCGAATCAGGTTTTTCAGGGGCGAATCACCAAGATTGCGCCGCTGCCGGATGCCACCAGCATGTTTATGAATCCGGACCTGAAACTCTACAACACGACGGTTGAAGTTGATGGCGACTCGAAAGCGCTTAAATCTGGAATGAACTGCGAAGCGGAAATTATCATCGAGCAACATACTAACGCGCTCTATATCCCGGTGCAATGCGTCGTCCGCATGGATGGCAAAACTGTGGCCTATGTCAAAACACCGCTGGGGCATGCGGAGGCTCGTGAGATTGAAATTGGCGAGGACAATAATCGCATGGCGCATGTGCGCAAAGGATTGCAGCCCGGTGAAGAAGTCCTCCTGACCCCGCCATTGCATGCGGCAGTATCACTGCGAACCTCCGAAGACTTGCTCGATGTTGAAATCCCCGAGCGGGAGCCAGAAAAAAACGCCGCCAATAAAGAGGAGCCTACAACCGAAGGTCGCCGCCGGAGACTGACGCCCGAACAAATGAAAAAACTCCAGGAACGCATGGCCAATATGACGGACGAGGAAAAAGAAGAATTCAGGCAACGCCGCCAACGCCGTCCACGAAACGAACAATGAAGCTTTTTTAACAACGAAAAGACGCGAAAAAACACGAAAAATTTTTATAGGGGGGTGTTGCTTCGACGGATGGAATGGCACGCGAATTTGTGATCTGACCTATTGGTTTCTCCGACGGATCGGACGGATCGGACGGATCAAGTAGATCAGTCGGATCGGTCTGATCGGTCGGATCAGTCGGAGAAAAAAGACAGGAATTGGCGGTACCTTAAAAGGGTTGTATGCCAATGACTTGGAGATTGCTTTTCAGAAAAATCTTTCACAAAAAAGAAGAAGTTTGGGGATAGTAGCACGAAAATTATGCTATCCATTGTCCATCGTCCATTGTCCATTCAGCAGTCCATTCTTGTCCATTCCGTCCATATCGTCCATTTTTGTCCCTGTCCATTGTCCATTGTCCATTTTTGTCCCTGTCCCTTGTCCATAACCATGTCTGAACTAACGAATGAAGATGCAGTGCGCTTTGAAGACATCCGGCGCACCTATGTCATGGGTACGCAGGAGGTGCATGCCCTTGCTGGCGTTTCCGCACGCTTCGCCAAAGGAGACTTTTGGGCAATCATGGGGCCAAGCGGCTCCGGCAAAAGCACGATGCTCAATATCCTCGGCTGCCTGGATCGTCCTACCAGCGGACGCTATTTCCTTAATGGGCAGGATGTCAGTTCGCTGGATGACAATGAACTCAGTGACATCCGCCTGAAATATCTTGGTTTCATCTTTCAGAGTTTCAATTTGATTGCACAGTTGACCGTCGAGGAAAACATTGCCTTGCCGCTGTATTATCTGGGCTGGACGGAGGAACGGAGCAGCCAGCGGGCGCGGGAGCTGGCTGCCATGGTGGGTCTCGAAAAGCGCCTGGCGCATCGTCCCAGCGAACTTTCCGGAGGTCAGCAGCAGCGCGTAGCCATTGCCCGTGCCCTTGCCAACGATCCGGTTTTCCTGCTCGCTGATGAACCCACTGGAAACCTCGATAGCAGCACCAGCATTGAAATCATCACATTGCTGAAAGAATTGAACCGGGACGGCAAAACAATTATTATGGTCACGCATGAACCCGATATCGCACAACATGCATCAAAACGGCTTTACATGCATGACGGTCTGATTGCCAGGATAGAAGGATGATCCAACCGTGTTGTTCTCTCCCTCCCGAATTTTTCGTGATATCAAGCTGGGGATTAAAAATCTCCTGATGCACAAGTTGCGTTCATTTCTGACGATGCTGGGCCTGGTCTTTGGTGTCGGAAGCGTGATTGCCATGCTGGCGGTCGGCGAAGGCGCCAGCGCCGAGGCCCTCGAGCAAATCCGCAAGCTGGGCAGCCGCAATATCATTATCAGTGCCCAGAAACCGGCCTCGGAACAGACGGCTACCAATGTGCGATCATTTATCAGCATCTATGGCCTGCTCTATGAAGATGCAGACCGCCTGGCCGAAACGATCCCTACGCTGAAACGGATCGTTCCGGTAAAGGTGATCCAGAAAGAAGGACGCTTGGGCAAACGCTCGATGGATTTGCGGGTGGTGGGAACGAACGCCGATTGGTTTTCCCTGGTCAGACGTCCGCTGATTGCCGGACGAGTGATCACCGCCGCCGATCTGCAGCAGCGCAAAAGTGTCGCTGTTCTGACCGAATACGGCGCCAGGCGATTGCTGGCCACCGAGTCTGTGATCGGGGAAAGCCTGCGCATGGGCAGTAACTACTATGAGGTGATCGGCATTGTGCAGAGTGAAAGCGCCTCCGAAAGCGGCACGATGCAAACTCCGGATCAACAAACCGATGCGTATATTCCACTGACCATTGCCAAAGAGCATTTCGGGGATATTTTCACGCAGACTAAATCCGGCTCGCACATTCGTGAGAGGGTCGAACTGCATCAGCTGATTGTCGAAGTCAGCGACGAGGACATGGTCGAGCTGACAGCCGCCGCCATCGAACGCCAGATGCAGATTTATCATGCCAAAAAAGACTATAGCATCAGCGTCCCGCTGGCATTGCTGAAACAGGCCGAGGCCACCAAACGGATCTTCAATACCGTCCTTGGGGCGATTGCCGGGATTAGCCTCCTAGTCGGAGGCATCGGCATCATGAATATCATGCTGGCCAGTGTCACGGAACGCACCCGCGAGATCGGAATCCGGCGTGCGATCGGTGCCAAGCAGCGCCAGATCGTCGCCCAATTCCTGATCGAAACAGTGGTTCTTTCGCTGACGGGCGGACTTGTCGGCATCGGCGTGGGATTGCTGATCCCGTGGGGTATCACTAAAATTGCCGGCATGCCGACGGTCGTCAAGCTGAGCAGCCTGATCCTCTCCCTGGGCATCAGCGTCAGCGTCGGCATGATTTTCGGAATCTACCCAGCCTTGCGAGCAGCACGCCTAGACCCCATCGAAGCATTACGACATGAATGATTTTTTAACAACGAAAAAACACGAAAAAACACGAAATTTTATAGGGGTGCTGCTTTGACGGATAGTGGTGCATGCTTTAAAAGTAGCGCAACCGTCCCGGTTGTGATTGATGTTTGCCCTCCCACGCCCGAACGCTCCTGTATGCAAGAAGCAGGATGCCGGTTGCGCGGATTGCCTTTTACCGCCCCTTGGCGTCCTTGGCGTCCTTGGCGTCTTGGCGGTTCAATGAAGAGGAACTAACCGCCAAGGACGCCAAGGGGATGTCAGTCTAAACCTGAGAAGATCTGTGTCATTACACCGCTTTTTTAACCACGGAAAACACGGAAAGCGCGGAAAGTTTTTTTTGGGGGGGGCTTTATACTAAAAATAAAAACAATAAAAGGTCTTTTTGAACCGTTTTTTTTGCTTGCAAAAAGCAAATGCTAATATATTCTTATTGAAAAGATGATTTCAGCAAAAATTCAAAAATTCAATAACAGGCACAGAATCTCATGAAAATCAAATTCCTCTTTGCTTTCACCTCTTTTCTTTCCCTGATTTTGCTGGCGCAGGAACTGCCAATTGATGGGACATTCAGTCAAAACAAAGCGGATGGGACTTCTGCTTCCTGGGAGCTGCATCCCTGGTACGGCTATCAGCCCTTGGCAAGCATCCAGGTCAAGACTGCCGGTGATTTTAATTCTCTTGGTGTTGACAAAGTTGAAGCGGAATATGGCACCTGCATCCGCACGGTGCAAAGGTTCCCGGGACGTTCCGGCGATGAGGTGAAAATTGCCTTGCGTGCCAGAGGCAAGGGAACCGCCGGCGTGCAACTGCACTATTTCACAAAGACAACAGGCGGAATCTGGCTACAGACGTCCCCCGCAAAAAAGTTCAGCCTTACCGATGAATGGAAAGAACACCTCCTCTCCTTTACCATTACCAATGCTGCAACAACCGGCGAAACGGGCGCTTTCCATATCTGCCTGATCGGTGAAAAAGGCATGCAGGCGGAATTCGCCAATGTCAGCGGCGTTTTGAACGAAGGCAAGTACCGCGGAGAACAAGCTATGCCTGTGCAATGGCAGGTTTTCGCGCCGGTTGACAAAGACTTCCAACCTGCCCCGGAAGATTTGAACAGCATCCCCTCGAGCTTGGCCGGTCAAACTGCGCAGAAAATGATGATGATAGCCAACCAGCTGGACATGGCCGTGTTAATGGGGGCCGGCGTGGGAAAGTGCGCATGGGCCTTTGCGGAGATTGAATCAAAGATCGAGTGCGATTGGACTATTGGAGCAGGCGCAGACTGGTGGATGGTCGTCTACCTGAATGGCGAAAAACTCCTTGACACCAGCGAACATGGCAACCAAAAATCCCCGCTGCGCTATGACAATCATATCGCCCGTCCCAGACTGAAAGCCGGACGCAATATTATCGCCGCTAAAATTATCACCGGCAAGGCAAGCTCCATTCTGACTCTGGGCGGCCCACAGGATTTGCGCAAAATAATCACCCGTATGAATATGTCCGGTATCACCTGGATTGAAAGCTTTGATTCCGAAACGGTCACATGCAGCGGCAATCCCAAACTGATCCAGGGGCATCCCAGCCCTGGCCTGAACCACTTCACCGGTCAAGGATTATTCCGCACCGCAAAGCAAATCCTCATCGCCCCACCCGAACAAAAGTTCACATATCCCTCGAACGACAAGCCATATCTGGCAACTTCCATACGTATCCAAAATTTCGGAAGAGAGGAAGACACCAGACGCAATTCGGAACTCGATGCCTTTTTTAAAGCCGGTACGGAAGAATTCCGCTTCCGACTGCTGCATCAGGCGAATAAAGAACAGCTGATATTGAAAACCATCCCAGCCCTCCCTGATGCGCGGGAAATCAGCATTCCATATAAAATCCTGCCGGCGGATTTTATTTTTGCCGCCACATCCGATGGGGAATATGCTGTTGCGATAAACAGCCTGGTCGATAGCAGCAGCCGTGTCTTCCGGGGAGAAAATGCATTCTTTAAAGTGCACCGCGAATTCAATACAGGATTGCTCTTCCGCAGCACTACTCCACAGGAAGCGGAACTCGTCGTCGACAATTTCATCATCGGTTCCGCCGCCGATGAAAGCAAAACCAGCTCGGTGCCATTCCGGAATCGTTTGGATCAAACTTTTGACCCTGTCAAAGAAAACTGGAAAATGGTCTTCAACGATGAATTCGATGGCGATTCCATCGATCTTGAAAAATGGTATTTCAGCTACAACAGCCGCAAAGAATATGCGACCGTCAAAGATGGCCTTGCCCGTATCAAGGCGGACTGGAAGGCAGACCGCAGCGATCTGGAAAGCGCCAGCTTGTACACCTATCAGGACTTTCTCTTCGGTTATTTTGAAGCCCGGGTGCGTTTCCGCAAAGAGCATGGTTGGTGGTCCGCATTCTGGCTGTGCACCGACAACCCATCGAATCCCTTTTTAGACGGCTTTGAAATCGATATTTACGAAGATTACTACCTGCGCTCCAAAGTCCCTGGCGGTCCACCGCAGGATATCCTGGATCACAACCTGCATATCTTTGCCGGAGGCGCGCTGAAAAGCTGGAACTATAACTCGAAACTGCCTGGCACCATCGAAGATTTCTATGTCATCGGCTGCAAATGGACCCCCTTCGAAATTTCCTACTACCTCAATGGCAACCTGATAGCCTCGAGCGCCAGCCACAGCCCCTACGATTCAGTCACTTTCGACCCCTTCAACCATGGTGCCGGCTTCACACCGCTGAAAGCCATCCTCAGCGGCTGCTGCGGACGCTCCGGCGGAGACCCCAAAGACGGCAATTTCCCCGAGGAGTTCATGGTGGATTACGTGCGCATTTACGAATACCCGCGTGACAAGGA
Source organism: Lentisphaeria bacterium (assembly GCA_033809415.1). Taxonomy (GTDB): domain Bacteria; phylum Verrucomicrobiota; class Lentisphaeria; order Oligosphaerales; family Oligosphaeraceae; genus JAQVUB01. Next base: position 1,991 of record JAPXLT010000197.1, on the reverse strand, counting down.
ACCTAAAATTTGGCTGACTGAACAGCCGCCAGCGGATTTCACCGTGCAGAAGGGCGCCATCCTGACTTTTGAAGTCGAGGTCGAGCCATCCCGGATTTCAAACGCCCCCATCGAAACGGTCTATCTTTTTGACAGCGGCTTCCTGCTCGATTACAAACGAAAACCGCCTTACCGCTTTGAAGTCATGATGACGAAAGAATACTACGACACAACGGACTATGTAAAGCCCGGGCGCTCCGACAAAAAGCTGGAATTTGCACCTGCTTTGCATGCCTTCAGCCTCGTTGCCCAAGATACCCAGGGGCAGGTTGCATTCACCGAACCGGTTGTCAAACTGCTCAGAAGCTCACAGCAAAGCAGCCCCTACCAAGGGGTGGCACAACGCATTCCCGGCACCATTTCGATGCCACGCTATGATGAAGGCGGCCAGCACGTCGCCTACTTCGACACAACGGAAGCCAATACAATCGACAAAAGCAAGACTTTCCGTCCAGGCGAAGGTGTCGATGCCGGCAAAAATGTAGTAGGCGGCGTTTTCCCCTGGGAATGGATGAATTACACCGTCGATGTGGAGAAAACCGGCACCTATAGCGCCAAACTCAGCTACGGCACCCCGCTGTTGAATCGCAGGGGCTTTCTGCTGCTGGTCAATAACAAGCCGGCAGGGGAATTCCCGGTCGTTACGCATGCACTGGAAAAGACTTGGGAAATTACCTCGATTTCGGAATTGAAAGGAATTCAGCTGCAAGCCGGACGGAATGTGCTGACTTTCATCGCCCAGTCCGGAGGCATCAACATCCGAGACATCGTATTTGTCGCGGAATAATCCACAAAATAATCTTCAAGTCATTGGCAGACAGCTTCTTTTAATACATCGCCAATTCCTGTCTTTTTTCTCGAACGGATCGGACGGATTGTCTTTTGCCGTCTGTTGGCGCCAAGTTTATTTGCTATCGAGTTGGTTTCCCTGTAATAATGTCAACCATTTTTCGCGGGGTCACGACAAATGGTTCTGTCGGAAAATGCTTGGTGTTCCCAGTAACAAGATATGTTTCATCAGTCTTGCGTTTTGCTAAAACCACCTCATAAAAGATTGAATCACCGGGATCAGGTAATTGGATGTCCGATTTTTCACCGTTTAGCATAAGACCTTTATTTTCAAGGTGGTTAATCACAGTGTCAATGATATCTGCAGGCAACTTGAACTTTGGTCGTCCGAGCACCTGCCTGTATTCTTCAAGAATAATGTTGTTGAAAATTGCAGTGATCGTCCCATCAAAAGCAAACTTTAGGACAGTCCCCGGAGGAGAGTTCCATTTTAACATTGCGGAAACAAGCACATTCGTATCAATAACAACAAAAAAACTCATGTACGGTTACTCGCGCTCGGTGTTTGCTCTGGCAGCCGCTATTTCTGCATTGATGTCCTCCAAAGACATATTTGCTATGCCATAGGCTTCCGCAATTCGGCTGGCTTTTTTTATTGCGGCAAGAGCATCGTCGGAAGAACTGTCTTTTGTTAGTTTCATACTGAACGGGATCCCATTTTCCTGATTCAACCTGGCAATGCAAATGCGCAAATAGGTTGGCAAGTCAAACCCTATCTGCTCACAGACCTTGACTGCTTTTTGCCTGCTATTCTCATCTATTCTGAATTGTATCAATGTGTTCGCCATGGCAGACTCCCTGTTTTAATTCGGAAACACTTAAAATATATTACCGTTGTTTTTGTTTGCAAGCAAATGCAAGCAAATGTATGCATGTGATGACTCTTTTTTAACCACGAACCACACGAAAAAGCACGAAAATTTTTTATAGAGGTTGCTGCTTTGACGGATTAATCGGATTGCCTTTTGACGCCCCTTGGCGTCCTTGGCGTCTTGGCGGTTCAATGAAGAGGAACTAACCGCCAAGGACGCCAAGGATGCCAAGGGGATGTCAGTCTAAACCTGAGAAGATCTGTGTTATTACACCGCTTTTTTAACCACGGA
>JAPXLT010000196.1:0-9070 GCA_033809415.1 Lentisphaeria bacterium | reverse complement strand
GTGCGGGGTGCGGGGTGCGGGGTGCGGGGTGCGGGGTGCGGGGTGCGGGGTGCGGGGTGCGGGGTGCAGGGTGCAGGGTGGCAGGGGACAGGGTGCGGGGTGCGGGGTGCGGTGTGCGGTGTGCGGGGTGCGGTGTGCGGGGTGCGGTGTGCGGGGTGCGGTTAAGGCGGGTAGTTTTTTGCGTCGGCTTCCCGGAAGACCCAGTACAGGGTGTTTGGTTGCAGGGTTTCCTTGTGGTGCATCTCGCAGCAGGTTTTGCCGATGGCGAAAATGATGACGGCATCATCCGGAATGGGCAACTCCTGCGGCACGGACAGCAGGTTCCAGCCGGGGTGGAGCGTGGTGCTGAAAGGTGTCTGATCGAGTTCTGCTTGGTTGAAGCCGCTGCGTTCGACAAAGAGCATCAGGGGCTGGTTGGGCAGCAACTCCGTGCTGCTTACCCAACGGTTGCCGGCAGCATCCCAAACCCAGGCCACGGGACTGATGTCAATGCCTTGCAGAGCAAGGGCATCAGCCCAGTCAGCCAGGCTTTCGCAGGGAGATGTGCCGAATGGCGTGTAGAACATCCAGCCGCTGCTGAATTCTTCCTGCACCACGGTGGTTTCTGTCCTGATCTGTGCGTAATCGCCGGCTGTTTTGTCGGCACGGGTACCATAATGGCGTGATAATGCAGGATTGTCCGTTACGTCCATTAGGGTTATCGTATAGCTGGCATCACTGGCCCATGGCAGCTCGAATTGCAGTTTCGCCAAGGGGGTATTTCCAGCGGTGAAGACCGCCTCCGGATGGTGTACAATGATGCGGACTTCCGCCAGGCCGTCCCGAGTTTCTGTCGCGGGTATTATCCAGAAGGATGAAATCGACTCCTCCGTCATCTGGGTTTGCTCGGTGTCGATGCCCCGGAAGCGCAAGGTGTCCGGGAAGCGGATTTGCAGATCAAATGCTTCATAGGCCGTATAGGCTGAGCGGAGGAACAAGGGCATCGCAGCAACAGCGCCGGAATCCGCGCCGGTATCCTCCAGCTCCAGCACCGGCGCCTGAATCGCATAAACGGCCTCGAGACGGAAACTTGCATTGACCGGAAGTTCGAGGAAAGGATTCTGCGAAATCTGCTCGCCATTTTTTAGCCATCTCTGAAAAACCCTGCCGGGAGGTGCCGATGCGGCATGGAGAGTGACGTTTTGTCCAGCCATCAGGGTATAGACACCGGACGGCCAGCTGACCAGGTCGTCGGCAAGTGCATCGTAAAGCAATTCAACCCGGCAGTGGGTATATGGTTCTACGGAATAGGTGCCAAAGGTCTCATCTCTGGCTGCATTCGGCCAGCCGCCCGGTACCGGCTGGAACTGATTCAGGTCGTATTCATGCGCTCCGCGCCCCCATTTCCAGAGTTCACCGCCGCTTGTCAAGGCGACAACCTGCATGTTACCGCCGGTAATGGAGACAAATTCCGGCAGTTGGTTGGCATTCGGATGCTGTGTCGGGGTGAAATAAGCTGTCGGTTCTGTGCTTCCAACGCCATGCCAGTACGACCAGCCATTCTGTCCCCAAATCCAGAGCTTGCCGCCCTGGTCGATGGCGTAGCAGCTACAGCCAATAACAAAGATGCGCTTGATTACGGGTAAATTAGTCAAACGGCGCGGCAGAATTTGTGTCTTGATGTTTGTTCCTAAACCCAGGCACCCGGTATAGTTCTGCGCATACGATTTTCCCCAGACATAAACGTTGCCATTCTGTCCCAGCGCTAGGGCGACGCCGTTGCCTGCGGTGACTGCTCGGATATTGCTCAGGCCTGGTATCTGTGTAGGTATCGGGTGCGGGTTGCCGGTGCCGGTGAAGTCCGCGTCGCCCCAGCTAGCGACCGTCCCGTCATCGTAAAGGAATAAAAAGGTGGAAATGGATGTTTCAGTTGCCTCGATGACATCAAGCACCTTGGCATTGTCTTTCAGACCGGGGACTTGAATCGGACGTGGCTGGCTCTGGCCGCTGACCGGCATTTTTCCCCAGACGTAGAGATTGCCATCGGCGCATTGGGCAAAACGTGTATGCTGACCGGCAAAAATCCGCACGGCATCGGTGAAAAGTGCTTGCCCATCCGGCCCCAGTACCAAGTTGTAAGCATCCGGGTAGGTATAACCTGAACCGGCTGTTCCGGCACCGCGTTCGCCATAGCTATTATTGCCCCAGGCATAGAGGCGTCCATTGTCTCCCAAGGCTAAGCCATTGCCAACCGAGGCCAAACCTTTGCTAATGACATCCAGAATCCGTACTCCGCCTAAATCCAGCGTATGCTGGGAATAAACATTAGATTTGGACGTCCACCAGATGATCTGCCCATTTTCAGTCAGACTCAGCGTGGTGCCTTCGATATTCGGTTTGGGGCTGGTTCGGAAAGGGCGCAGTTCGAATTGGGCAGTCAGGTTCAGGTCGCCGGTTAAGGTCCAGTCAAACTGGCTCTGCCGGGCCAAGTCATCCAAGTCGGTAACTGAATCCCATTGCTTGAAGGCATATTGCGGCTTTGGCAAAGCCCGGAAGGTCTGAACGCTGTCTTTTGCCAGTTCATATTCCCCCAGTGCCGGCAACGTACTGCCGGCATCCGCCGGATTGGCGCTGATGTTCAGGGCCAGAGTTTCGGCAGACAAGGTGAACACCGCGCAGACTTGGATGTCTCCTTCCTCAAGCAAAAGGGTAGTTTCCGGGTTGTTCGGATCAGCGACCGGGCCTTCCCAATGGGAGAACTGGTAGCGTTCGCCATTGATCGCCTTGATCGGCAGCGTGCTGCCAGAGCGTGTTGGATAGGTTCCGGCGGGTGGTATGACGCTGCCCATGCCGGGGTATGATGTGCTGCTGCCGGGGGTGTCCGCACTCGACCGCACGGAAGTTGTCAGCGTGCTGTCGCTGCCCTGCCATGTCGGCGGATTGGGCACCGGGGTTGGGATCCAGAGGTCTGCACTGCTGTTCCCGGTGATTTGTCCACAGCCGTTATTGCCCCAGCCGAAGAGTTTGCCATCGTCGGTCATGGCCAGGCTATGGGCATCGGCGGCGGCGATGCAGATGACTGTCCCTAGGCTGGGAACCTTGTATGGGCTGGTGACAATGGTCTGATCCAGCACCCCATCGCCATTCACATCGCCGCTGCCGATCTGGCCAAACAGGTTGTCTCCCCAGGCAAAGACCCGGTCGTCTGCGGTCAGCACCAAGGCATGCCGATTGCCGGCGGCCAGGGCGATGACCGGACTCGAGAAAGCCGGCAATATCTGCGGGGAAAGCACATTGCCGCCCTGATTTCCCCGCCCGAGCTGGCCATAATCATTATTTCCCCAGCTCCAGACGCGCCCCTGGAAGTCCAGGCCGAGGGCAAAGGCGGTTTGGCTGTCGGAATCCCATCCGGCGGCAATCGCCTTGAATTTCGGCATGCCGGGAACCGCAGCAATGTCAGCATAGGCATTGGTAGTATTGTCGCCGAGTTGACCGCAGTGATTGCTGCCGACTGCGTAAACGCCGGCCTGGTGAGTCAGGAAAAGCACGAATGAATCGGTGCAGGCGACTTGGGCGATGCCGAGATTGACTAGGTTCGGGTCGTGCTGGGAAACGATCCAGTCGGAAGGATGGATGGAAGCACTGGAACCGTAAAATGAGATTGTGTCCAATTCTGCCGCATTGGTGCCCAGATGGTTGACGATATAGCCGTTGCCGCTGCACCACATCGCCAGCGTCTTTTCCGGATAGGCGGAGTATGACCACCAGCTGAAATCATCCAGACCCTTTACCGTCATCAAGCTGTCACGCAGGAAATTCTTGTTGTCGTCATCGGGAGTGTCATGTTCGCCGTTCGAGACTCCGAAAAAGGTGCGTGTGTCATTGACACCAAGCCAGGTTGCAGATTGCGAGCCGACAGCAGCGAGCGCGGGCAGTCCATCTTCGGCTTGCAGCCAGGCCGGTCCGGTTTTCGCTTCGCTGAACGTGTCACTCCAGGCCCAGATATGACCGTTGCGGTCGCGCAAGGCCGTATGGCCGGCTGCGGTATGGAGCAGATTGTGGTCCGGCACAAAGCGGGCAGTGACCACCGCATCGCTGAAAACCAGCATTTTGGTTTTCCGGGCCAGCGGCGAATACACCTCGCCTTCCCAATGCGAAAAGCGCCAGCCGTCACGCGGAAAGGCTTTCAGCAGGATCGTGGAACCGGAGCTGGCACCTCCACCGCCCTCAACGTAGCCACCGGCGGTACTGCCATTGGTATCAAGGCTTCTCACAGTGATGGTGACATCCGGCGGGGCGACTTCCGGCAAAGGTTCCCCCGGCGTTGGCGGTGCCTCCGAACCGGAAGCGGTGACGCTTTGCTCAATGCTCCAGGCGGACATTTTGCCGCCGGCGTCAATAGCCCGTACCCGCCAGTAGATTTTTCCTGCCGGCAGTCCCCGCAAGGTCACCGGTGACTTCAGCAATTGCCCGGGCAGTCCTGCCGGTGCATTGCCGCTGCAAAGGTTGTACTGGCCGGAAGCGGTTCCGGCCTGCAAGAGGTAGCGCAGGGCGCCTGCCGGCGTGGAATCATCCGCCGAAGGCGTCCAGCTGAAGCTGACTTTACCATTGCCGTTTGCGGTGGCATGCAGGCCGACCGGAACGGACGGGGGAGTGTTGGGCCGATCATCGCCGAAATAGCCGCAGGCGCGATTTTCCAGGAAAATCACGCGGCAGATATCCGCACCCGGCCCCTGTCCCATATAGAAGTCGGCCTTTGTAGTCAGGACTCCTCCGCTGAGCAGGTCGATATCTCCATCCTTGTCAAAATCGACAGCACTGAGGATAGAGGGACCCGAGAAGCCGACGGTGGAGTGCAGAGTCATGCCGCTGTCCTGGAACTGCTGCTCGCCGCTGTCCCAGGTGAGTACGCAGGTGTAATGTCGGTAATATTGATCGCGTGGGTAGAGGTCGAGTGTGCCATAGCCATAAACGGAGGGGGTGGCATATCCATCGTCCTCGATGCCGCCGATGAGTGCTTCCGGTTGACCGTCGTTATTCAGGTCGGCCCAGAGGACGCGCCCGCCCCATAGGGGAGGCAGCCCGCTTTGCAGACCGACCGATGTCGGCAGTCCCTCGTTTCTGCCCCGGAGTACGCCGTTGAGATGCTGTCCGCTGTTATTGCCGGCGCTGTAGAGGATGTCATCACAGCCGTCGCCATCAAAGTCGGCAATGGCGATGCTAAAATGCGGCAGGGCGGGCAATGGCAGTTGCCTGGGGGTGAAGGTGTAATTACCGTTATTCTGGTACCAGATCAGGTTTTGCGTTACGCCGGCTTCTTTTCCGCTGGCGACCAAGTCCGGCAGAACATCGCCATTGATGTCGCCAACTGCCATCGCCGGAGCATAAATCCCCATGGCGACATTTTCGCTGTCGCGCATACTGATGCGATACGGCGTGAAAACATCGGGGCTGGTCTGGAACAGAATGACCGTCCCGGTTTCACTGGTTCCGGCAATGGCCAGGTCGGGCCGCCCATCGAGGTCGAAATCAGCACTGGCGACCGCACCAGGACCGCCAGAATAAGGCAGGGTGGCTGACAAGTTAAAAGTTGCGTTTCCATTGTTTTTGACGATGTACGTTGCTATGCCATTGACAGCTACAATGTCCAGATCACCGTCGTTATCAATATCCACCCAGAGCAGTTCGCAGAGCGCGGAACGTGGGTATTCGCTGGCAGGTATCGGCAAGGCAATGGGGTTGGCCTGAAAACCGCCCGTCCCATTGTTCAGATAGACCCGGTGGATGTTTTCCAGCGTACCATTTGCTTTTTTCTGCAGGGAGGCGATGGCCAGGTCGGGGAATCCGTCGCCACTGGCGTCGCCCCAGGCGCTGCTGCCGGCCTGCGGATGCAAATCTTCGAAGCCAATGGCGTGCTCCTGCAGCATGTTGATGCCGGCGCTGAAAGCCGGATAGGAATCGCTGAAGCGTTGCACGGCGAAATCAACGTCAGGCACCGCGCTTTCCGTCCAGTTGTCACCTGCCGGTTCGCGGCGTTCTATCTTCAGATCACTGATTTTTCCGACGGGGTCGGGAGTGGTCAGGGCATTGCATTGCAAGGCGAGAGCCGGGAAGGGATTGCCCGCCATATTGGACAGATCGAGGAGATATTCGGCATAGTCCGGCTGCGCGGCATTGCTTTTGGTGATATAAGCGTTGGATGGGAATTCAATCCCCAGGGGGTGCCTGTTGGCGCTAAAAGAAAACAGACTGGGCCAGCGCACCGGGAAACCCGTGATTTGCGTCACCCAGTTGTTGGACGTCTGGTCTTGGAAGGTAACGGTTCCCAGCAGCGCGGGCTGATAGTCTTCACTGCGCGCTGCGACCGCGTACGCCTGCCCTTCCAGTTTCTTATAGGTCAAAACAGCCTCATAGCCCAGCCACATAAAGCCAGCTTCGATGTCTGCCGCCGGGCTGACGCCCCAGTCCGTTCCCCAGGAATTGACAAGCAGCAGGGCACCCTGGCACTCTTCGCCGTTCTTGTTCCGGTAGGGGATGTTATCGTCGTAGCCGATAATGGTCACTGCATGAGAGGGGGCGCGACCGGCGGCCTCGGAAGGCCAGGCATAAACATTATTGTTGACGTTGCCAATCTCACCAACTCCGTCGATAATGACGGATTCCGAGGGGTTGGGATAAGAGTCCATGTTGGTGGTCAATGGTGATCTCCAAGTGACGACCGCAATATTGCCCTGAGCGAGAAATCGCTTCAGATTCTGCAAACCATCCGGGGTGTCAATAGCATTCAGGGTAGTGCCGCGAACGCCCTTGTAGCGAAGCGCCGCCTTCATCTGCGCCGCCGTCGGCAGCTGCCGATAGAATTTGTCTTCAGCGGGGACTCCGGCACCATCGTTATAGGGCATCTCAGACCAGGGCAATGCACCGATATTGATGATCGATTCGATGCAGGCCAGTGGCGAAGCACCCCACGGCATATAGAAACCGGTTCCCCCCTCTGCTGCGACTCCGTGCGGTGCCATCAAGACACCCCAGGCCGGACTGGAGATATATTCAGGGGATGTTTCCGGATCAGGGCGGAAAGCCAGATTCCTGGCCTTGGCGAAATAATAACTGTAGAGATAATAATAGACAACAAACGAGCCACAAATACCCAGGGTGCCCTGGCTGCTGACCTTTGGCAGATATCGTGTATTGACAACCCGGGCGGGCAGAGGCGCCCGGGTCGGAGCCGCCTCCCAGACCTCGAAACTCTCGAGGACGCGCTCCTTCTCGGCGGGGGGCAGTTCGAGCAAGCCGGTGGCACCCGGAACGCCGCTTTGCGCCGGAACCCGGATGATCAGAAAGGGCAAAAGCAACATCATCAGGCAGAGACGGTTGTGTTTCCGGCGCATCATGAACCCCCTGTCGTTGCAATTGTGGAACAGGTCGTGTTTAAATAACTATGCGGAGTCGCCATTTAGCATACTATGCAAAAATGGATTTTGCAAGCAAAAATGTTTTTGAACAACGAAATGCACGAACAACCTTGGGGTGGGCTGCCGCCCACAACCCATTTTTTGTCCACGGAAAGCTCGGAAAGCTCGGAAAATTTATAAGGTTGTTGCTTTGACGGATGAAATGGCACGCGAATTTGTGATCTGGCCTATTGTTTTCTCCGACTGATCGGACGGATCGGTCGGATCGGTCGGATTAGCGATGTTGGAATTAGCCCTGAAGGGGCGTGACATACCAGCCCAGGGCAACGCCCTGGGTCAGGGATCACATCATCGGCAAAGCCCTGTAAGGGCGCGACATAATCCCTGTCCAAAATTCTTGTGTGACAAGACCGGCTTTACGCAGTTGCGTCGGAGGCGATATGGAGCGCCGGCGGCTCGCCGGCATGAAGCCGGCTTCCCTCTCTCATCACTGAAAAATCAAAAAGTTCAAAAAAAAATCTCAAAAATGAGAAAGAACCTCAAAGCCAGTAACTTGCGCATCGGCTTTTTGAAAATCTTTCACAAAAAAGAAGAAATCGAGTGATAGTAGTACGAAAAAATTTCATGGCGAGCACAATACATTCACGCAGAAAAAGCCACTTCCATGAAATTTTTTCGTGTCCTTTCGGGCATTTCGTTGTTCAAAAAGACGCCTTTCCACGGACGGGAAGTCCCTCGTCCATTCCATCAGGGATTGGCGGGTGATGGCGGCAGGAAGATCAACACGGCGGTATTGAGATTTTCGCCAGTGCCGGCGCCAACTCCCGAAACTGTATAAGTGGGACGTATAGCTATGTTGACTATATCGGTGGAGGCGGCTGGGTTCAAATCGACCTTATAGCCACTTTCGGCAGACAAGTCGGCAAGCGGTACGATAAACTCCTCCGATGCATAAAAATCTTGTGCGTCCGGGTGCCGGTAATCAACGAGTATCTTGGCATTTCCTGTGGGCACTGCGTGGACGGGGCCAGTTCCTACGGTGACTTCTCCAAAATCAACCGGCACAATAGTCGAGCGGATACGGACGCTTTGCGGCCATGGTTTGTTGATTTGTGCGGTGACGATGCGAAAAGGGCTGAGGTTATTAGCTACGCCAGGCCACATATCTATCGAGTACTCGCCGAGTACGCCGGCGGTCTCGCTGGTGACTTCGAGGTCGGCTGAAGCCTGCATGATGCGCGTTCCAAGGAAGTTGTACCAAGTGGTTTCCGCCGGCAGGGCAATCTGTCCCAGAAATTGGACCGTCATTTTCGCGGGATGGAGCGCTTCGGAATCGCCCGCGCCCGAGTTGTTGTTGACGGCGGCCAGCCCGATGCTCATCGGACGGCTAGCTTTTTCCAGGGCGGCCAGTGAAAACTCGAGGATGCGGACTTTTTTGTCCCCATCGTGCTTGACGTTGTCGATTTTGCTGATGCCCATGCATTTGGCGGCCTCGATCATCACGGCAAACAGATCGTTGCAGACATCGTCAACCTGCACCCGCGCATACATGCCCCTCTTGATGAGTTCCCGCGGTTTCGGAAACCTAAGGAGCCAGGTGACCGCGCCCATGTCCTGCACCTGGAAGTCATGTTCGAGCTTGCCGCTTATATCGCCGGTCTTCTCAATGTTGCTGA
>JAPXLT010000195.1:0-9106 GCA_033809415.1 Lentisphaeria bacterium | reverse complement strand
GGCACGTATCATTCTTGTGTCTTCAGCCAGCCAGAATCATGAATTGACATGGCGCGGCGCCACAGCCAATGTCAAGCGCGGCAGGAAAAATGTGGTCTGCTTCGCGATTCCGAAATTTCAGGAGGCTTGGAACGCGACGCTGAAGCAAATCGCAGACGAGCATAAAATCGAATACTACGACATCTACACTGAAATGCAGAATGTGCCAAACAAGAATGCACTTTTCAGTCCTAATGATGGTGTGCATCTTACACAGCTTGGACATCGTTATTTTGCCTTGCAATACCTGAAATACTTCGCCAACACAATGGCAAGATGATAGACTTTATAGGGCAACAATTCTTTTTTGTCCACGGAAAGCACGGAAAACGCGGAAAATTTTTTATAGGGATTGTTGCTTTGCGGGATGGGATGGCACGCGGTTTAAAAAGTAGCGCAACCGTCCCGGTTGTGTAGTGGACATTGTGAACACACCCGCACCCCGCACCCCGCACCCCGCACCCCGCACCCTGCACCCTGCCCCCTGCACCCTGCCCCCTGCACCCTGCCACCTGCACCCTGCACCCTTATTTCATCCATTTTTCGAGGAATTGGTAGCCCCGTTCGAGGGATTCTGGTGGTGGTCGATGTCCTGTTGCATGATTATCAAAGCCCAGCCGTTCCGGGGACGAGTGATAGCCCTTTGCCTCTTGCATCAATTTCAAGCTTTCCTGATTGTCAGCTTCTCCGGCAATCAGATAAAATGGCTTCGGTGCCGCCAAATCGAGCAACTGGCTGTGATCCATTCCGGCTGCTTCGAGTTCATCGAGCTTCGTCCCCCAGTACCAGCACTCGTGCCAGTTGCTCTGCTCCCAGCCAAAACCAAAATCGCTGGCAAGGATGGCTTTGATGCGCGGGTCGAGGCATCCGGCATAGAACGCCATTTTGCCGCCAAGCGAATGTCCCGCGATACCGATACGGCTGGCATCGACGCGCGGCTCCCTGCACAGGGCATCAACCAGCAGTTTGGTGTCTGCGGTCAGTTTGCCGATACCTGTCCAGCCCGGATGCTCTTCGAGCAAGGCTGTAGCGGACTCTTTCCAACGCAGGAAGTCGCCCCGGTCTCGCGTGGATGAACGATAGGTCAGATGGTAGGCGTCCGCCGAGATCGCCACAAAGCCCCGCCGGACGAGATGCAGCATCATCTCGATACCCGCATAAAATGGCAACGCTTCCCTCGAATCCAACTCGAAGCCCAGCATTCCTTCCGGGAAATAGAAAGGCACGACGACTGCCGGAGCCGGGGCATCGAGTTTTTTGGGAAATACCATCAGCACCCGTTGGAAGGTGCCCGGACCATTGGCTTGGCTATACAGCTCCCCGTCAAATTCCGCATGAGGTACCCGCTTCGTCAGCTCGAAAGAAGGCCGATAATCATAATTTTCTGGCTGGCCAATCATACCCAGCCATCTTTCCATCAGTTCATTCATTCTGCATGCCTTTGCTTAAAACATCCGTTCACAACAGGATCATTCGCCGATGATTTCATAGAAACCAGGCGCATTGCCAAATTTAACCTGATTCAGGTTAATCTGCTCGACTGGACAAACGGAATTTACCAGAGGAATCGCCTTGAAGGGCGGATGGAATACAACAACTTCCCCTGGCACTGCATAACCGCGCAAGACCCGCTCGTTAGCACGATTCGAGCGCTTGTCATAGGTAAAAAGTCCCATCAGCCGGACAGTCCCTTCCCGGGCGGTCAATTTCAACTTATGCACGCCATAGGGGCGATCCAGTATCCCCTTGCGGTTTTCCAGGTACAGGCGTGTTCCGTCTTGAAATTGAAATGGCTCGGCGGTACTGGTCGTAAAAGCCTCCTCCCCGTCAATAACGGCCTGCAATTTGCCGCCGCCTTCGGCATCCACCCAGACAACCGAGAAATCACTGCCAATGGCGTCAATCGAGATGCTCTGGCCTGACTCGAGGATCAGGATATGGGTGCCGTATGGAAAACCCGTCTGTGAAGCATATTCCAAGGGTGCTTTATGATCGCCCTGCCAGAGCGGGGAGCTGATGCTGATAAACTGGCGGTTTGGACAGACTTTGGCGTCAAACCCGGTAAACTGGGGTGCTTCAGCGGCAAGTTCGACGATGTGGCGGTCTCCCAGCGTCAGATTGCCGAAGCGGAAAAGGGAATTTCGCAGATCAATACTCGGAAAGGGCCTGCGCGGTGTCCCAGCTTTTTTGCCATCTACCAGGACAGCGCTTTTGTCACCTTCAAAGGAAGCCCAGCAATTGAAGGCGGTATCGTCAATGATAAACGCATCTGGGCGAAACAGGCGCGGGCTGCCGCTGCGGTATGAGCACATTTCACCCTCCCAGCCATAGGTATTCGGGTGAATCCGCTCCGGCAGTTGCAGTTGAGCCTGCCCGACCGCGATAGGGTCATGGCACTCGAACGCCTTTTCGAGCTGCTTGAACCAAAGATAATGCGAGGCCGCCTGCGGATGCCCGTCCGAAGGCACCTGGGCATAGCGGTTGCTGTATGTATTGACCAGGTCACCAATCAATCCAAAATCGACAAACGGGATTTGATAGCGCAGAGCCAAGGTCTGCAAGTCTCCGGGATTCGGTGTGTATCCGCCTGTATTCTGGAACATGCAGAACAAAAATTCAGTGTTAGGATAGTTGCGCTGAATATAGCGGATCGCTCCCTCGAAAACCGCAACTTCATCCGGGGTGTCCGTTTTTTCATTTGCGCCACTTCCATAGATCATCAAGTCCGGACGCGGTCCCCCTGGGCGCGAAAACAGCCCTGGATAAAGCTCCTGCCAAGTCTTGCCGCTTTTATGGCCGTTTTGGTTAGGATTCGGCGGAATGCTCAGTTCACAGTATGCCTTCAGCCCGGAATGCGATTCCCCGATGCAGGAGCCATCCGCCGCCATGAAGTTAAGCAGAATCTTATCTGCTGACAGATTGAATTTTATCATCAGTTCACGTTTCAAGCGTCCCCCATAGCTGAAATAATGTCGGGGCTGCGCAAAATGATCCTCGAGGTCCGGGCGCCCGAGCATGGTTGCGCCGAAGCTGCCATCATACGCATCGCAAAGCGGTTTTTTGAAGTCCGGCGATGTGCTGTCTTCGTTGTAGGGATACATGGGCGGATTGGCGCTGCCGCGGTCAATGCTGGAACCCATGACGATGATATGGATGGGTTCCCCTTTCCAGAGTTTCTGGATGGTGCGGGGAATATGGCGGTAAACATTTGGAGTCTCCCGCAATTCACCAACCGCATCCACCGCAGTTTGCCCCTTGATCAGGCTGGGGGCAAACACCCAGGCACTCGAGTCGGACTCGTTCATAAACTCGACTTCGACGCCCGCCGCATAGACTGCATTCGAGTCGGATTCGTTTTTCTCGCTGAAGGTTCCACGTATCTGCAATGCCTCGACAGCACCCGCTTGGGGGCTGGCTGCATCTGCGGCGATGCGAGCTTCCGCTGCGTCGGCGACAACCAGTTCACCGCGGGAATGCTTGGGAAAAGTACGCTTGTCAGCAAAGCCAAAGTCTTTCGGACTCCAGGTTCCGCTCTCGCTGTCGAATTTCAGCAGGCGCACCGTCCCCTTGATTCCTGACGTCGCATAAAATTTCAGGCTGACAGCATCTCCGGGGATGAGATTCCCCTCCGGCAGTGTAAAAAACTGATAGATGCGTTTGCCGGGTTCGATTTTGACGCCATTGCGGAAAAAGACGGGCGGGCGCAGGTTTTCCGGGATATGCGAGGAACGCAGCACCGTAATGTCCTCCGCCCCGTCGGTATTCCAGCAGGCGACATTCCGAGCCGAATAGCTGACCGCCCTCCCCTCGCGATGATTGATAAACGAATGAAAATCAAAGGTGGAATTCAGCAAAAGATTCCTCGAATCCAACGCCATCGCCCGTCCCCCCAGTAGTGCCGCCAACAATAAAACCGTCAACTTCATACAGAATATCCTTCTTTCATCAGGGTGTTTTCATTCATTTTCATGGACATGGACAAGAATGGACATCATGGACGGAATGGACAAGATGGACTTTTCGTTTGATGGACGAATGGACAGGTTCAAAGACGTCATCTGCTGTACGTGTGTCCATTCTGTCCATAAAGACGTGTCTATTTGTGTCGATTCTGTCCATTGAGTCCATCGTGTCCCTGTCCATTAAAAAAAACAAGACATTTTCCGATGTGATTGAAAGAATGAAAACGCCCTCCTTTTTTCATGCTACTGCAAAATATATACTACCGAAGAATTTTATCATCCCGGCTCCTGATTTTTTTTTGAGATAGTCATGCGTTTGACTTATTGAACATGGGTGATTACATTTTATGCAAGGCATACGTTGTCATTGGAGATAAAGATGAGCCAGCTTGAGAGAATTCAGCATCTGAAAAAAGACATCTACCAAATTGCGCAACGGTATAATGCCGGAAAGGTCTATGTCTTTGGCTCCTGTGCACGAAAAGAAGAAACCAAGGATAGTGATATTGATCTGCTCGTTGAATTCCTGCCACATGCCACGCTCTTCGATCAGGTACACATTAAAGATGAGCTGGAAGCATTGCTGAATTGTAAAGTTGATGTAGTATCCAGACGCGCACTGAACCCCTGCATCAGGAAAAATATATTGGCGGAGGCTGTCGCATTATGAAAAAACCGGACAATGGTATTTTCCTGCTGCATATCGCGTCCTCATTGCAAAAAATTCTGCAGTACCTGGAAAATGTGACAAAAGAAGAATTCTTCAACAACTCGCTTATCCAAGACGCCGTAATCCGAAACTATGAAATTATTGGCGAGGATTTTTCTACCACGAACCACACGAAAAGGCTTGGCGTGGACTAGCGTCCACAACCTATTTTTTGTCCACGGAAAGCACGGAAAACTCGGAAAACTTTGTAGGGTTGCTGCTCTGACGGATGAGCCTGCTCTGCCAAAATTCTTGTGTGTCAAGGTCGGCTTTACGCAATTGCGTCGGAGACATCCAACGCCGGAGGCGTGGCACCATGAGTAACCCCGGTGAAGCGAAGCGGAACCTGGGGCATGGCATCCCACCACCACCAAAGCCTCGGAGAGGCGGCACATGAACCGGTGCCAACAATGCGTACTGGAAGCAATGGGAAAACGTTGGCTTGCGCGTCTTCATTTGCCGCCGCACATCCAAGTTGCGACAGCGCCACCTCGATGCGGCGCAATGGTTTTGGGTGGGTTCCGACCCCAGGTTCCGCAGTGCTCCGCACAGCTTCACCAGGGGTTACTCATGGTGCCGTCTCTCCGAGACTGGAGAAGCTTGACCGCAAGCCGCATGGAAAGGCTCGAGGCGGACTGACGTCTGCAACCCCATGGGCGAATGATCGATCAGGTCAAAACTCAAAAAGTTCAAAAAGATTCTCAAAAATGAGAAAGAAATTCACTGTCAGTAACTTGCGCATCGTTTTTTTGAAAATCTTTCACAAAAAAGAAGATTTTGAGGGATAGTAATACGAATTTTTTTATAAGGTCGCTGCTTTGGCGGATGAGCTTGCTCTGGTAAAAAAGACTTCGGGCGCATTTCAGATGGACTCAAATTTCCAGGATCAGGAATCGCCAGGAGTTCCGACTTTATTTTCATTTTTCAGTAAAAACGTTGGAATGGATTGTAAAAGTGGCATATTCAGTGTATTTTAGTCTTAAAATTCAACGATGGCACTATTCTTGTTTAGCGGGGATACATTTAATGGAAGCCTTCACTTTTTCAATTCAAAGACAAACAATGCAAATTAAACGGGCAGCCCTTTGAACCGCCTCAGGAGTATTCGCGTATGCTGCAACAACTCATCAACGCCCTTTTCCAGATTATTATCCTCGCCCTTTTTTTCTATCTGATTCTCCGGCTGTTGCGTGGCACCCCGGGAATGCTGATGCTGGGTGTTGTTGTCGTAGCCATTCCGGTATTGAATCTGCTGGCCTATGTGCTTGAACTCAATGTCCTCGAGTGGCTGCTCTCCCGCATGATGGGGATCATGCCCCTGTTTCTGCTGATCATCTTCCAGTCCGAAATCCGGCGTCTGCTGACGTTCCTCGGGCGTCATCGCTTCCAGGTTTTCAAGCGTCTTGCTTCTGAAAAAAAGAAGCAAAGCCAGTTGGCGATGATCGATGAGCTGGTTGATTGTGTCTGCGCATTCACGGTGCATCCGCACTGGGTATGGGAAAAAGGTGGTGAACGCCCCGGTCGAGTGAAGGGCAAGAAGGTTTTTTACAATACTGGCGCCCTGATTGCCATCGAGAGTGCTCCTAGGTTGAATGAATACATCGAGCGAGGGGCGTCCGTCAATGCCAAAGTCAGCAGTCTGCTATTGCAGTCGATTTTTTATAAAGGAACTCCCCTGCATGATGGCGGTGTGATTATCCGAAACAACACGATTGTCGCCGCTGCATGCCAATTTCCTGCTGCGACCCACATAGAAAGCAGCCCGATCCATACTCGGCATAATGCTGCCATCGGACTCTCCGACCTGATCCCGGATGTCACTGTCATTGTCGTCTCAGAAGAAACCGGCAATGTCAGCGTCACCACCCGCCAAGGTCAGCTGGAAATCATGGATGGTCCGCGCCATTTCCGCAATGTCCTCTGCCGGAAACTCGGTGTGCACGAAGCGCGCAGGCGATTCAAGGAACCCGAAAAAAACACAAAGGCCGCCCGCTTTCTCGACAAGATTCTTGCCACCGTTACCTCCGACGAACAGCCTCCCCCTGCCAAAGGGGATGCGAGTTCCGGGAACTGAAGAACGAACGTTTTTAACAACGAAAAGACACGAAAAGACACGAAAATTTTCTTTGGGGGTGCTGCTTTGACGGATGGAAGTGCAAGCGGATTTGCCTCGTCCATTCCATTTCTGTCCATTACGTCCATTCTTGTCCCTGTCATTTTATATGAGCTGGTCTTCTTTTAAAACAAAAATTTCGCTTTTTGCACAGCATGCTTGGGATTCAATCCGGCATGATATCTGGCGCAAAGTTTTTGCGTTGCTGCTGGCTACCATCTGCTGGCTGTACATCAATAACATGCATGTCCGCCACAAAAGCCGACAATGGGACACCATCGAGGAAGTGAAAGTCGATCTGCGCGGCAGTCCGAAGGTTTTCATTCCGGAGCAGCTCACGCCTAAAGTCCGCCTGAAAATCTCCGTAAACTTTTCTGCGCGTTCGAAACGTTTCACGGCGGGTGATTTCCGTTTGGAGGTCGATCCTTTAAAGCTGCCTTTGGATGGTGGTGTCCAACGCCGTTCCTTGCGTTTTCCCTACCGTGTAACTCTCACAGACAAGGAGCATGTTCTGCGCAAGCCGGCGGGGGTATCCATTCTGGGCTTTGATCCTCCGGAAGTTCCTATCTACTTTGACACACGGGATATTTTACAGAAAAATGTGCATGTTCCCCTCCAAGGTGCCTTGAAAAAGGGATTGCGTCAGAAGTTAACCGTGACTCCTGAGACGATTTCGGTCACCGGGCCATTATCGATAATCGACCCATTGCTGGTGATTGAGACTGAACCTTTGCTTTTGAATGAGACAATGCAGCATGACTTCAGCACGAAACTGAAGGTTTTCAATCCTGACAGCCGGATGCTGGAAATTTATCCGGACTCTGTGGAAGTCCGGGTGAGCATAGAAGACACGCAAAGTTATTCACGCCAGAAATTCTCTCCGGTTCCGCTAGGCATACTGATCCGTCCTGACAGTGGGTTGCAGATGACCAGCAAACTGCCTGCACATGTGGCAAGCATTCTGCATGGCCAAATCAGCTCGCTCGAGGCAGTCGAGCGGAACCGCCTGAAGGCAATTCTGGACTTGACCACTTTCAGTCAGCCGGGAACCTATCATGTTCCGGTGCAAATAATTGGCATGCCGGGTGATCTGAAGGCGGAGTATATCAATCCTTCCGCCTGCATGGTAACTTTGGGGCTGCTGCCACAACCACCGCCAGCTGTAGACCAAGCACCGCCCGGAGGTTCGAAACATGAAGAGCCTCAGTGAACTGCGCTGTCTGGTTGTCACCGGTGTCACCGCCTCCGGGAAAACTCGTCTGGCAGTACATTTGGCGCGCAAATTTCAGGGGGAGATTCTCAGTGCAGATTCACGTCAGGTCTATCGCGGTCTTGATCTGGGCACCGGTAAAGACCGTGAAGAATATGGCACTGGGGACGAGGCTGTACCGGTGCATCTGCTTGATATCGTCGATCCTGGCGAGGAATTTCATCTGTTCCGGTTTCTTGCGGAAGCACACCAGGCTCTGCTGGATATCGCCTCTCGGGGCAAACTTCCGATCATCGCCGGCGGGTCTCCGTTGTACTTGCAGGCATTGCTCGATGGCTATGATCTGTCCGGAGGTGCGCCGGATCCGGAGCTGCGTCTGCAACTCGCGCAATTGCCATTGCCGGAATTGATCGAGATGTTGCGAAAGGAAGCCAGCCCTGCCCTGCTTGCCCGTACCGATCTGACCCAAGCGCGCAGAGTAATGCGAGCCATCGAAATTGCCCGGAGCGGAGACCTTTGCGAACCCGGTGCGGCGTTGCAAGACTCTCTGATTCTGGCGCCGAAGTATCCTCGTCCGGTTTGTCATCAGCGCATTGAAAAGCGCCTCGATGAACGCTTGGATCAGGGACTCGTCGAGGAAGTCCGGCAATTGCATGCAAATGGGCTTTCCTGGGAAAAGCTCGATTGGCTCGGACTCGAATATCGTTACGTCGCACGATTTCTCAAGGGGGAGCTTTCCTGGCTGGATATGCGGCAAAGTCTGCTGGTGCAGATCCGCCGTTTCTGCCGACGACAGGATATCTGGTTCCGGAAAATGGAACGGGAAGGCAAAGTCATCCACTGGCTCCCGGAAGGAGACCCGCTTCTCGCTGAACAACTCACTAGTGCTTGGCTTAGAGATGGGGTGCAGGGGACAGGGTGCAGGGTGCAGGCGTAGTGCGAGGCGGACGTCTCTGCCTTGTCCACTGTGGATATTGTGGACATTGTGGACATTGTGGACATTGTGGACATTGTGGACATTGTGGACATTGTGGACATTGTGGACAACACCCCCTGCACCCTGCCCCCTGCAC
>JAPXLT010000194.1:0-9194 GCA_033809415.1 Lentisphaeria bacterium | reverse complement strand
GTGCAGGGGGCAGGGGGCAGGGTGCAGGGTGCAGGGTGCAGGGTGCAGGGTGCAGGGGGCAGGGTGCAGGGGGCAGGGGGGCTTTTTGGTTGGGGGGATCGGAGATGTCTGAAACACAGTGAAAAAATAGTGCCGCAAAAACGATTTTTCAAGCAGAAGCATTGCAGAAACATAGCACTTGATAAGTATGACTCGTTGAATTATACTTGAGAGTGCCGAGAATTCGGATTTTTGAACAACGAAAAACACGAACAGACTTGGCATAGACTAACGCCTACAGTCCATTTTTTTTGTCCACGGAAAGCACGGAAAACTCGGAAAATTAGGGCTGTTGCTTTGACGGATGAGTCTGCTCCGGCGAAATTCTTGTGTGCCAAGGTGGGCAGCTTTACGCAATTGCGTTGGAGGCGATATGGAGCGTCTCGCGGTTCGTTTTCATGAAAAATATGGTAGGTGCCAGTTCTGAAAGGGCACTTGCGCAATAACAGGAAAAGAAAATGGGCACGGATTACATCATATTGTTATTCGGCTTTATTGTGCTGGTCAGCCCTGTGGTATTTTTGATCTTTCTGAACCGTATTCCTCGCTGGTGGCGGCTCGGCATTTATTTTGCCTGCTGTGTCATGCATCTTTTTGCCGCATATATTTTTTACGCTTTGAGTGTATTGGCCAGAAATATTGCTTTCGGAAACCATGCGAAGTATTTTTTTGAAACTTTGCAGCAGCAGCTGGCCGCAGGAAATGTACAGCAGGAACTCCTGGAACTTCCGGGGTATGCTTCCGGGGTGGTGTTGACATCACTTTCCGTTGTTGTAATTATTGTAGGGGCGGTGTTTGCATGGCGGAAGGTACGGTGGCACAGCTGGCTCGTGTTGATTTTTGCATTTGTCATGATGCTGTTTCCCTTTTCTATTTGCGACAGGATAAATGATCGGACAGACGTTAGGGAATGCAATGAGCTGCGCCGGAATGTCTATGCGCTGATTACACAGAAAAAGTCACAGAACGTGACCGATAAACAGATGGCAGATGTGATCTCGGAAAACCTGAAAGATTTCCACTATTCCTATGAAAACCGGAAAGACGAGAAAGAGTCGGTTGCGCGAATCGTCTCCGCATTGCGCGACCTTTCCTCGCAGGAGGAGAAGCCATGAAGAGAATGATTGTCGGTTATGCAGGAGTTCTTTTGCTGTGGCTTTGCTTGTTATGGTTTGATTTATTATGGCAAATCCCGTTTGCCGTAGTGCCCCTTGCCGGGCTAATGGGAGCTGTTTATCTTGACTTAAAAAGGGGAAAACTCGAAAAACATCGAATTTTCCCCAGGGAAATGGCGGAGAGGATGAAGAGGCAGGTTGTCGGCTGAAAGAATCGGGATTTCGGATTACATTTATAGAAAGTTGTTGCTGTGCATCGACAATCGTTTTACGGAACAGTCCAAGCGAATTTTTCTAAATCGCGAATTTTCAGCAACGATAAATGAGCTAGCCAAAATCCGCGTATGCTCGTGTAAAGTCTCTGTCGCAAGTCAATAATAGAGGAGGAATTCACTGATGAAAAAGTTTTGCCTTGCCCTGTATCTTTTCGCCGCATCTATTTTTGCCTTGTATGGTGACGATGCGCAATTCTTTATTTGCCGAAAGTGCCATGACACCACCGTAAAGGAAACGCGGCCAAACATATCTTTCTGCGGCAGTGGAGGCAACCATAACTGGTTCTCGCTAGGAAAAATTGGAAAGCAAATTTACATTTGCCGTAAATGTAGACTGCTGGTAGAAACAGCAGCTCGCCCTAAGATCAATTTTTGCATGGCATCAGGCAACCATAATTGGTTCTTTCTTGGGAAAAAAGGAGACGATCAGTATCGCTGTAAAAAATGCCAAATAAAGG
Source organism: Lentisphaeria bacterium (assembly GCA_033809415.1). GTDB lineage: Bacteria > Verrucomicrobiota > Lentisphaeria > Oligosphaerales > Oligosphaeraceae > JAQVUB01. The sequence continues at coordinate 7,307 of JAPXLT010000194.1, read as the reverse complement.
CCTGTTTTGCAAGCAAACCGGCAATTAATTGTTGCTTCGCAGGTGGAAATCACGACTGGGTTAAATATTAAGACCGGGTGGAGAGAGGCATGCATAACACCGTTGGTTCAACTGGCGTATTTTTTATGTGCTGTGGCAAAATAGCAAATTGCAAACCAGTTACAAAAATGTGAAAAAATTCAGGGGAGCTACTTGACAGAAAATAAAAGTACATTAAATTATACATATAATTAGAATAGTGAAACATTAAATTAGTTGGTTATTGCCTGATTATACCTATAATCAGAGCAAGAGGTTTTGTCAGATGTCAGTTACAATGAAAGACATAGCACGGATAGCCGGGGTTTCTCAAGCGGCAGTGTCTGCGGCCTTTACTCCATCAAGCACGAGTCGCATATCCGAAGAGCTACGCGGTCGTATTTTAGGTATTGCCAAGGAGTTAGATTATATTCCCAACGCTGCTGCTCAACGTTTGAAAGGCAGCAAGACATTTACGATTGGTATTTATGGTGTTCCGTATGTTTCCATTCTTACTCAATCTTTTATGTTAATTCTTGCGTCGAAGCTGGCAAGCTTTGGTTACAATCTTTTATCGAGTTATGGTGAAACAGAGGATGCTGCTTTTCGCGCGACTGCGGATTTGATTGGCAAGGGTATTGACGGTTTGATTATATCCACTATAGAAAATCCGATCAATAAATTCAAGCTTCCTCCAGTTCCTTATGTTTATGTTCCACCGTGGCATATGCCTGGTTTTGATTTTTCCGTTGATCATAAATATGGCAATCAGCTTGCGGCAAAGAAGCTAATTGATTGTGGCTGCCGTCGCATCGGTTTTTTATGCCTGATGGATTATGAATTGAACAATATCGCTGACCCGCATGTCAGTTTTTTGAAACTTGCCGGGGTGCGCTCGGCATTGGAGGAGTCTGGCATCGAGATGCCGGAAGACTATGTTTTGACGCACGAGGCAAGTCAGTTCAAAGTGTCGAAAATAGTAAAAAGGATCACAAAACTGCAACTTGACGGTCTGATTTGCGCGAACGATTATATTGCCGCCAAGCTATTGCGTCCGCTGATTCAAGCTGGTCTGCAGATTCCAAAAGACATCAAAGTCATCGGCTATGACGGGCTGGCTATCTGTGATTTCACCATCGTCCCACTGGCTACAGTGTTGCAACCGATGATCCAACTTTCAGAATTGACCGTCAATACGCTGATCAGCAGAATTGAAAACCACAACCTTAATCCAAAAGCATGTGAACAATTTGTAAAACCGAGGTTTTATGAAAACGAAAGTTGCGGGGGTGTGTCGAAAAATCATGACAAATTAGAAAAAACAGATACTTACTCAACGATCGAATTAAATGAACTGTTGTCGAACAAACAAAAAGGATTGCCTATGAAGAACATGACAAATTAGAAAAAAGCAGATACTTACTCAACGATCGAATTAAATGAACTGTTGTCGAACAAACAAAAAGGATTGTCCATGAAAAACATTTCGAAAAAAACTACCAGGAGAACGGGAGTCAGTGTTAAGGCATTTACATTGATTGAATTATTAGTTGTCATTGCCATCATTGCCATTTTGGCATCCATGCTGCTGCTGGCTTTAAGCAAGGCTTGTGAAAGGGCGAAGCGGGTTCAATGTTCAGCCAATCTCAAGCAAATTGGCATGGCGATCATCGATTATGCTAATGAGTATGAAGATTACATAGTGCCAACTGCTTATTACGCGCCATATCCTACACTTTACAAATGGTACACAATTCTGTCTATGGTGAACACAAAACTTCGCACTACCAGCGAATTCAAGGATATGGAAGCAAATCATAAGCGGATTTTTCAGTGTCCCAGCATTCCTCCGCAAAACTGTTTGTTGGATGGCCACCTCAGTTATAAGATGAACATTTATGCTTCCGGACGTGAGGGTGGCACTACATACCCGTACCATCGGATAACGAAAGCTAAAAAACCGTCGCTTTTCTCGGTCGTTTGCTGTGGCGATGGCATCTGCTGTCGCTGGAGTTCTGACACAACCTGGTATCAGGAGGTATGGGCGGAATGGCGACATTATTTGGTTCATAGCAATACTGTGAATATTGCCTGCCTTGACGGCCATGTTGACAATGCCACAAAAAATGATGCTGATGTTTGGCAGGCGGGAAGTGGAAAATCACAGAAATTTCATTGGGTGTATTGAGTATCTTAAGGAGGTAACATGCGTTTGTCGGGGAAAAATATGGGCAAACTGGTTTGGGCAGTTTTAATCGTGATATTGGTGACTTTGAGTGTTCAGGCTGAGGAATGGGATGGACACAGCGCGCTTAATGTTCGTCATTTTGGAGCCAAAGGGGATGGCGTTACTGATGATACAGCAGCTTTGCAGCGAGCAATCAATACCATGAAAAGTATCCATGCGCGGATTCTGCTGGCCCGGCAACCAATGCTGGAAGGACATCCCAATTTGGGCGACTTGCCGGTAATCGGTTCCACCTCCGAAAATGTTCTTGTTCCCGAGTTGTTTATCCCCGCTGGTGATTATCGTCTTTCCCGCACACTGGTGGCCCCAGGCTATTGTTTTATAAGAGGCGAGTCTGGCACCCGCCTTATTCAAACAGAGCCTGATAAGGATATTCTTTACATCTATTGGGGGTTTCGTGTGCAAGTAAGCGGCCTGGAATTCATCGCTGGCCGGCGTCAGTTGGTTGTTTTTACCGGTAATGAGGACACTTCAATGATTGCCGTAGAAAATTGCCGATTTAAGGATTCTGTCGAGATGGCTTTCTGGTCGCATAATTTTCGCAACCCAGTTGGTCGTGATCACAGCACTAGAACCATCGGCCCGTATCAGGTTGACTGGACGGATCCTGAACGTCCTCAACTGCAACCCAACGATGAAACTCTGCCATGGTTCAATAATTCGACATTGTTTACCTTTGAGAATTGTTTCTTTGAAAATTGCCATCAGGTACTGCATCTGAATGCTGACGGACTCTCCATGCGCGACTGTGAGATACGGGCGGGACGGCAAGGGAGCTCTTCAGCCATACGCTTTAGCGGATTGGGGATATTTCGTAATATAAAAGCATGGGCTCCCGCAGACAGCTCAATGGATGCATGGTTCGAATATGACAAGTACAACCTTGTGATTGAACATTCCCAGTTTTCCGGCAAAGCATTGCCTTTAGTGATGATAACCGGTAAAAAACGTACGGAAATACCGCCCAGCCTGGTTATTCGAGACAGTCAGGCCATCTGTGACCGGGCACTGGTGGATATCCGTAATTCTGAAGAGGAAAATTTCCCCGTCTGGACCGATATCTGCAGGGTCAGAAATCTGGCCCCAACCGCAGCTCAAATTTTTCATTTGCAGCGAATACGAAGTTTTGAGGAGATGCAGAATTCTCTCTTTGATTACGGGCCTGCGGTTAAGGTTACTGGCGGGCGGCATGCCTCTGAATATCGCTTCGGTATTATTTTAGAGGACAACTACGGTTTGACAAGCGATAATCTGCCAGATTTTTTACAGAGTATGATCACTCCCTCTTTTAGCAAGGAACAGGAAAAGGCGGCGATAGTGCCATCTCTGCGGTTACCGGCTTGCGTGCCAAGCAAAAATGAGACGTTGCTGCGAGCGGTTGATTTCGGTGTTGATAAAGACCCCGCCAGCGATGACACCAAAGCGATGCAGGCAATGTTGCAGGCGGCAATGGCCGCGCCAGGGCCAGTTTGTCTGGAATTGCCACCAGTGTTGATTTCGTTGAAAGAAACATTGGACATACCGACGGAAGTTCGCGTGATGTCACCTGGTTTGGCCACCTTAAGACAATTTGACACCACAAAAACTGTTTTCCGAGGCCGTAAAGTGAGAAGTTTTTCGGTTGCAAACCTTCGTTTTGTCGGCGGTCGCCATGCCGTTGAATTGCATACTGAGCCGGATATTGACGCTACAATCCTTTTTGATAAATGTTTTTTTTATTCGACACAGAGTTATGCGATATCCGTTTTGTCAGGCGATGGACAAGCCGGACTTCCGAATCGGACTCAATTGCACTTACGTCGTTCTGCATCGATATATGCTACCAATACTTTGCATACCAACGCGAAGCATAGTGAGATCGAGGCCCTTTGGCTGTCAACCAGCGGCAGTCAGGATTTATCTCCTGCCATTTGCAACGCTGGCGGTGATATGCGCGTTACTTGTCTGCTTGGCGTGCCTGTGACACTTCGTGATCACCGCCCCAATTTTTTGCCAGTGGTCAAGAATTGGCCATATGCAAATGATGTGCGATGGTTTGACAACTATGGCAGACTATACTTGCTCTTGACCAGGTTTGGTGGTGAATATCGCGGCATACCAGCAGTCTATAGTTTCACTGCCGGCAGCAGCCTGTATATGGATACATCCACTACCTGCTTTTTCGGAGAAACCACTCGCTTGTGCTTACTGTACTTCAAAGAAACTCCAGCCTTGACCATGTTGCGTAATTGTGGATGGGGATACGTGCATGGAAAAGAGGGAAGAACGGTGAAATATGCCGATGGGGTAAAGCCAGTGACAATTTACACTCGCAACTTTTTCTATGAAAATGACTCATTTAAGGTGGGTAAATAATCCACTTTTGTCGATCGGCGAAATTAATTTCTGTGTGCGCAATCAGGGGGCGAGGACGTCGCGGCCGGTGTCGCCGAAGGCATTGGCTGGGAGGACGAGTCCGATCATGAAGAGGAAAGCGGCCAGAAGTTTCCACCAGATGATGGGGACGCGTGTGAGTTCACTGCGTGCATCATTGATCAGATGATTCCTCAGGATCTGGTGTCGGCACCGAATCCAATGCCCAGGTAAGTCAATACGGCTTCGAAGAGGACTTCGCTGGAGAATCGGAGCATGACGGTGATCAGGATCAGGTGCGGGACATTGGAAATGATATGGAGGAAAATGATTTTCCAGCCTGGGGAGTCCAGTGCGATGGCTGCTTGGGCGAATTCAGTTTGTCGCAGTCGCATGGTTTCGCTGCTGAGGAGTCTGCAGAAGCTGGTACAGGAGGCGGTCCCCATTGCCAGGCAGGGTTGGGGCAGTCCCTGTCCGAATATTCATAAAGGCATCGATAAATTTGCCTACCATGTTTTTCCTTCGCATCCTTCACCTCGTTTTTTGGGTTTGGCTAACATTGCCTTAAAACGAGTGTAAAGGGCATAAAAAAAGCCCAAGTGGCAAAAATGGCAAAAACTTGGGCTTTTTCTGCTTAAACTGGCGGAGAGACTGGGATTCGAACCCAGGGTGCAGTCACCCACACGGCGGTTTTCAAGACCGCTGCCTTAAACCACTCAGCCATCTCTCCAAAAATATTTATGGGCGAAACCATACTGTACTTCCGTAACGGTAAAAAACAAGCAGAAATGCAGTAACTGGATGACAGTTTTTTTACAGTTTTTTTACAACTAAAGACACCAATGGACACGAAAAATTTCATGGAAAATACGACTTATTCTCGCAAACAAAGCCATTTCCATGAAATTTTTTCGTGTCCTTTCGGGCATTTCGTTGTTAAAAGAGAATTTCTTGCCCACTCAGGTTCACTGGCAACTTACTAATTTTTGAGGCTTCATGACTGCAAGCTCGACATTTTGAGCCAATAATTACCGTGTTTCGTGCGTAATATCTTTTATTGTCTGCGGGAGTGCCGCAGCCGCAGCCGTCTATCATCATATTGCATTCATTCCAGGGAGGGCTACCATGCGTTTTCGGAAAGACGTGTTTACCTGCACGATCGTTGTTTTACTTACAACTTTGGGGCTGCATGCAGCGTTAAAGGACGCTTGGCCGCAATTTGTCCGCGCAGATCAGAAAACTGAGATTACCATGGTCTTCACCGATGCCGCAGAGCTGCCCAAGCACGAGGAACTGACCCTGCAATACGTCTGCGCTGATGGCCTCCGAGGCGACGGTCAGGTATTGTCCAGGACGCAATACGAGAAGATTCCCTTTGAAATCAAGGGTGATACGCTCACTGCCACGGTGCTTTTCCGTGGCGAAACAGAGCATACCTTACGGCTGGTGTCGCCTCATCAGACCAGCGGCATGGGGAAGCCAGTGATCCATGGCTTCTTCAAACTCTACTCACTGAAACCGGATTTCTTTGCCCTGCGACCCTACAAGGGCGAGCTGCACATGCACAGCAAATTCTCCGACGGACGCAAAGACGAGACCCCGGCACACATGGTCGCAACCTGCCGCAAGCTCGGTCACGACTTTGCCATCGAAACCGACCATAATCGCTATGATGCTTCGCAGGAAGCCATGAGCGTCTTCGCCAAGCTGCCCACCGATATGCGTTGTTTCCCCGGCGAAGAAGTCCACAGCCCCGGCAATAACGTACATATTCTCTCTCTCGGCGCCTCCGCCAGCATCAAAGACTGGTTTACCGAACAGCGCGCTGAATACGACAAGGCTGTCGCTGCCGAAAAAGCCCTCATCGACGCCAAGGAACTGCCAAAAGCCCTCCATTATCAGGCAGCGGCCAGTGTTGTCGTGTGGAACAAAATCCGCGAGCTTGGCGGCGTGGCGGTGTACTGCCATCCCTACTGGCGACCTGCGAACCGCCAGTATATCCCGGCGGCTCTCTCCGATTATCTGCTGCTGAAAGGCCAATTCGACGCCTTCGAGGTACTCAACTGTAGCAGCAGCGACCTGGGCATTCTCCATTACCACGAATTGCGTGCGCAAGGGCGGAACTGGCCTGGCATTGGCGTTACTGATGCTCATGCGTCAGCCAATCTCGGCAGGGCATACACGCTGATCCTGTCGGAGTCGCTGTCCTTCAATGACATCGCCGCAAACATTCGCAAGGGCAACTGCATTGCCGTCGAATTTGACCCCACAACTAAACAGCATCGCGCCCATGGCAACTTTCGCCTGGGACGCTTCGCCATCTTCCTCTTCACCCATTACTACCCACGGCAACACGACAAGCTCTGCGCCGAAGAGGGCGAACTGCTGATCAAAGCCGTCGCCGGTGACACCGCCGCCATCGAAGCACTCAAACCCTTGCAAGGACGTGTCCCCGCACTCTTCGACAAATACTGGGCAAAATAAAGACAAGTCCAAGAAACATTTTTTAACCACGAACCACACGAAACATTTTCATGTGGTTCGTGGTTAAAAATTTTCGTAACGGGTTTGTAGTGCGTAGTGCGGGTCAGACGTGGTGGACGGTGTGGACAGGGTGGACGGTGTGGATAGGGCAAGGACATCCCCCTGCACCCCACGACAGTCAGAATAATCACAACCGGGACGGTTG
>JAPXLT010000193.1:0-9249 GCA_033809415.1 Lentisphaeria bacterium | reverse complement strand
CTGTCCCCTGCACCCCTGCCCCCTGCACCCTGCACCCTGCACCCTGCACCCTGCACCCTGTCCCCTGCACCCTGCACCCTTATAAAAAACATCATTTCTTCAATTGCTGCAATTTTTCGGCGATATAGCCAATTTCCTGGGCAATCCATGCAAGATCAAAGGTTGAAATTTCCGCCGAGAGCCAGCCTTGATATCCGATCTCATGCAGACATCGAATACAGGCTTCCACCTCACCGACGCCATCGCCAAGGGCGCAGTTTTGATACTGCACCCCCGCCACAGAACAAAGACCTTTGGCTTTCGCATCCGGCGCACACCGCTGAAAATCCTTGATATGTACGTGAATCAGCCTCGACTTGAAGTTCTCGAGAGCATCCAAGGGGCGTTCATCCCCCAGGAGAAAATTGCCATTGTCAAAATTAAGCCGCACCAGACTGCTGCCAGAATAAGACAAAACCTCGAGGCATTGTGCAGAAGTCGAGGAGAATTCAGGGTTGCCACCAAAGTCTTCAATGCAGACCGTCACACCATATTCTGCCGCAAGCTCCGCACAACGCCCCAGCATCTCCCCATAGTGCCGGCGACCTTCAGGCAAACTCATGCCAGGAACCGGTTTGCTCCCATACAGTAAAACCACCGGACAGGCAATTTCATCACGGCAAAAAACAAAAACCTGACGCAACCCCTGCAAAATCTCCCGATTCTTCTCCTCGTCCCCAGTACTAAGGTTCGCAGGCACGTCCAGGCAGGGAAAGGAAAAACCACGTTCCAAAGCAGCATCTTGCAAGGTCTGCCAAGTCGGTGATGCAGTGCTGCACCAGACCCAAGGCGGCTCCAAGCCGCTTACACCAACCGCACTCAAAGTATCCAGAAATTCACCAGCCGTATATTTTCCGCTTTCCAGAGCCGACTGGCAAGCCCATGTCATTATGGCAAGTTTCATCATTTCACACCCAAAGCCTCCCTAACACGAAAAAAGCCGTTCCGTCACAGTGGACAAAACGGCTTCTCTTTTAGAATCTCAGCTTCACGCCTCGGCCTGAGCCTGAGCAGCCTTCTTCTGAACTTCCTTCGGACGTTTCAGCAGTGCCCGAAGCTCGTGCACTTGCAGCTTCTCGACGGCTTCTTCACTCATGCCAAGGGAAACCAGACGACGGCGCTGCACCAAACAGCGGCGGCGCTTGGCGGCACCTTGCTTCTTAGGACGAACTTTGTTCTTGTTACGAAATGTACTCGTTGCCATGATCTCGCTCCTGATGATCGTCAATATGCCAAATTATATGCAAAATTAAAAGATGAAATACTAAATATATTGCTTTAATAGAGTTTTGCAATCCAGATGACAAAATTGTTCTGTGCTATGCTGTGCTGTGCTGTGCTGTCAGGCAACCCAAGTAACCGAGAAATTCTTTTTAAACAACGAAAAGCCCGAAAGGACACGAAATTGTTCTTTCTTATTATTGCTGGATCAGTGCTTTGGCTTCCGGGACGAGGCTTTCACATAAGCGGCATACCTTTGAAACAATTGAGGAGAAACCGAATTCAGCCATTTTTTGCGCATTTCGGAAATGTTAATGGAGCTCATTCTCTCGAGCGCCAACTCAAGACGTGTGAGTCCGCACAGATAGTTTGCGCATTCGGCATACAACCAGTCTCCGCATAAGCAATAGAAATCAATATCTAATAATGAGAAAAAACCCCGAAAATCATAATGTGGGATGCTGACTCCCTCGTCCCTCTTTATTTTTTCAAGCTGTTGAGAATATAAGTCCTTGCGAACTGAAAAGCACGTTTCAGGATAAAACAAAATATTCTGTGAGCTTCTGCTAAGAATGAAGCGGATCAACTCCGTGATCAGTTCCATCTGCTTGGTTCTTTTTCCGACCGCTAGCATGAAGGCTGTCTGACACGCAAAACCATCTTCCAGCAAAGGCTGTCCCAGTAATCGGAAACGTTGTTCATTTATGGGTAGTGCATGCAAATAGCCAGCCAAAAGCGCGAGTTGCCCGCGATGAAAATATTTGTCGAAATTATACGATGCAAAAGGCAAATGGCGTGATTTCACATACGGCTCAATCGCAGTCAGAAATGCAGCAATCTTTTCCTTGTTCATCAGAAAATGCCCGTCTTTTTTCTTGATCTCGACTCCCCACTGTGAAGCATGGTAGATGAAACCGTAAAAGCTAAAACCCATTGCACATTGGTTTATGCTGTCCAACTGCGTCCCCCATCGAAAAAAATCTACCGGCTCCTTAAAGTCTGAAATTTTCAGTCCACTTCTGGTCAGTAAATTTCGATGTCCCCAAAATACGGCTGGGGAGTGAAGCACCGGGATAGCATATTGCTTTCCATATTGCACCCCGGTTTCCAAAATACGCGTCAACAAGTCTCCGGGCTTCAATTCTTCTGATAGAATCTGATCTGCATCAAGCGGTCTATATATAGAACAATCCAACAGGGGCGGCCAGGTAAGATACAAATCTGCTTCCCGATTGCGATTCACCGGATCAAAAAGATAATTAAACTCAATCTGGGGGAATAAAAGCCTGAAATTTTCACAAACCCGCTGCCAAGACTGAGCCTGCCTGGATTTTGCCTCAAGAGGCAGCAGGAAAGTTATCGGTATCTTCTTTGGTGTACTTGTTCGAAATTTGTTTTGAGCTTTATGTTGCGATAGCAGAAAAAGGCCGCGACGACAGCCGGAAGAATAGACAATGCCCTCTTCTATCAATATTCGCAAAGCACGATGAACCCGATTATGGGTTTCATCGACCAGGTCGGCAATCTCGCGCTCGGAAGGAAGACGGTCGCCCGGAGACAATGAACACAAAACCAATTCGCGGATTTTTGTGCTGATCGCATGAATGCGAAAATAACTTTTCGGACGCATCCTGACAGACATTGCTCACTGACTCCTTGACATCCACCGGTCGCTGCACCCACAGATCATTTGCCCCGCAAGACAACCAGCAAAAAAATGACCGCCTCCCTTAGTAATATAATCTTTTTATTGAATATATTGCCTGAAAGCATTGCGTAACATTGAATATAATTTATAATTACAATATTGTTCATTTGAAAAGGGAAAGCAATCCTGGGAAGTGTTTTTATTGGTGAGACTGATTGACTGGGTTAAAAAAGGAGAAAAAGATGAGAAAACAGTTTACTTTAATTGAATTGCTGGTCGTCATTGCAATCATTGCCATCTTGGCTGCGATGTTGTTGCCGGCTCTTTCCAAAGCACGTGAAAAAGCCTATGGGATCACTTGTGTAAACAATGTAAAGACTTTTGGTTTGGCGTATGCAATGTATGCTGACGACAACGGCGATTTCATTCCGGACACCTATCTTGGGAAAACCAATGGCGTTGCTGCTGGATATCTCTGGATGTATGCAGGCGTTTCGACATATTCCGTCACCTGGCAGTATTGTCTTCAGCCGTATATTCTCAGAACTGGCGTTTCGCATTCAGTCCAGAAAGTCTGGGAATGTCCGTCTTCCAAGCTGAGCGACCGCCGTTCCCCGCCATTCTCGATGTACGGCCAGAACCACACTATGCGTGGCGTGCCTGGCAACGCCAGAATGAAAACCTGCGTGGCAACCCGTCAGAAAAATCCCTCTGCCCTTATTCTCGCCGGTTGCGGTTCCAATGGTCTTTCACCAGCCGATGCAGCTGCCAAAAATGGCGACCTTCAGCCGCGCTACAACACAAGCGGCAGCTTGCGCGATGACAAAGCGGAGAAGCTGCTCTCGAATCGCCACGGCAATTGCACACCCCTGCTTTTCCTGGATAGCCATGTGGAAAATGTCCGGTCAGATGTTCCCAACAAATACACCTATACGACAGCTTCTGCAACAGGCGCGTATAACAGCGTGCATTGGAAAGTTGACTAAGCAGCCCTAATATATCGAGTCAAAATAAAGGATAAACAATGAACAAGAAGTCTCTTTGCACATTCTTTTTGCTTTGTGCGGCGTTTTCTCTCTGCGCCCGAGAGGTCAGTGTTCTTGAATTCGGAGCTGTCGGCGATGGTGTACATGATGACACAGCCGCCATTCAGAAGGCACTTGACGCCGCACGAGGCACTGATGGGCTAAAAGGCGGGCGTGACCGCTCGGTCTTCACGCTCTATTTCCCAACCCAGAAAAACGGCTTTTACAAAATTACCGATTCCTTGCGCATTGACGGCACTCATGGCATGGTCATACGTGGTGACGGTGCACAAACTTGGCGTGACCCCCAGAATGCAACCATACGCTGGTATGGCGAATCGTCAAAGCCGATTTTCTGGGTCAAGGGCGGCGCGGGCACCCCCTCCAACCCCAATTTCTTTATCACAATTCGTGACCTGACCATTGCCGGATACCGCGAACGCATTGACTTCACTGCGGCTCAACCACCCGCGAATATCGCCTTGAGTGCCATTCACTTTGGAACCCTTGCCGATGAAAAGCCGGAGAATACCCTTTGCCGCATGGCAATTGTGGAAAATGTCCATATTTCCAACTGCCGTTTCGGCATATGGTCAGGCAATCCCCACGGCCTCAACACAGACCACGCAACCGTTAATATCAGCAATTGCTTCATCGGTCATTGCACACAAGCAGGCATCTGCTGGGGAACTGGCAATGCAATTGCAAATGTCTTCGGGTGTCATATCGGAAGCAGCGGAAAATGGGGAAAGTTCTATGAGAAGGACGCATATTCAGACCCGATTGGTGCGCACATTCACGTCTATGGCGGATATGTCGATGTTGTCAGTTACACATCCGGCTGTTCGGAGAAAACAATGCCTTCGGATGCGGAAATGTACCAGACTGCGGGTCGCATTGCCGTAACCAACGCCTGGAGCGATACTGCAGGATATTTCCTTTATCAAGCCTATGTTTCCCAGAACGAAGGCGGCTATCACAACACCATGCTCACGGGCATCCGGCACTACAACGGCTGCCAGTTTTTCAAGGACAAGACGCCAAACTCGCTGCGCCTGATTGCCCCCGGCATGGTCGTGTCCGGCTGCCTTTTCTACGGAAACATTGTCGTGGATTCCGGCTTAAATGGCAGACCTGTGTTCTCCGGCGTCAATTTCATCCGCAAGGATGCTGGCTTTATCGGAACTGGTGTAGAACAGCAGCGCAGCCTAGTCGTGCTTGGAAATGCTGGAAACAGCGGCCAGATAATGGTTGGCGGTGCCAATGCCGGCGTGCCCTTGAAGCATAAGGGGACACAGACTCCACAGTTCCTCGGAATGGGCGACAATCCCGTTCTGTTTCAGGCATTGGATGCATCAGCCGAAGGTACCGGCATCGAATTCAGGACTGCCACCAAAGATGCCAATGGAAACAATCAGCTGCTTATCAACGCATACTATTCCGAAAATGGCGTCACGCCACTTCAGGCGGAGAAAATGGTATGGAAACTCACATTTGGCGGCGGTGCCTCCGCCTTCACCGTAACGGGTTTTGATCCGAACGGAAGTACGGCTGAAATTTCAGATGACCAGTTCAAGTCCTTTGGCGGCTTCATCTGCGCACCCGTCAAAGGAGCACGCGAGCAGGTCACATTCCGACCACCGGTAAGAGAATCTGCGCCTGATTTCCAGTCAGGGAATTATTGGGAAGGCAGCATATATTACGACTCGAATGCGAAGAAACTGAAGTTGAATATCGGTGGTCGGAATTGGGTTGATTTGAACTAGAAGGCACTGACCAAAAAGTTTTTTAACCACGAACCACACGAAAAGGCTTGGGGTGGACTGGCGTCCACAACCTATTTTTTAACCACGAACCACACGAAAAGGCACGAAAATTTTATAGGGGGTTGCTGCTTTGACGGATGAGATTGCACGCGAATTTGTGGTTTTGGCTGGTGTTTTCTCCGACGGATCGGTCAGATCAGGCGGATCGGCATAATGCTTTGCGCCGTAGGCGCTTAACCATGCTTAACCCCAGACTTTAGTCTGGGGTGAGGAACCCACCCAAAGACAGTGCCTTGTAAAGGCACCACAATCAGACGGATCATCTTGACAAGTGATTGTATGCCAATGACTTGAAGATTGCTTTTCAGAAAAATCTTTCACAAAAAAGAAGATTTTGGGCGATAGTGCGGCGCCCTTTTTGGACGCCCCCTCTCTACACAACATGACGAACCTCAGAAAATACAATTTAGTCTATGATTCCCCTTCACGCTGCTGGCAGGACGGCATTGCCATTGGCAATGGCGATCTGAACGCCTTGGTCTGGGAAGACGAAGGTTTTTATCCGCGTTGGGAACTGAATGCGTCGCGGCTATGGGACCTGCGCGAGCCAGTCTATAAGCGCCACCCCCTTTCGCACATAAAGGAGATCGCAGCCGGCAAGTACAACACGCTTGAGGAGATGTCAAAGGAGAAGCTGCTTTCGGACGTGCCCATGTGCCAGATGTCAACCCCGAAATATGGCGGTTATCTGCGTTTGTGCATGGGACTTACCCCGCAACATGCCCCCGGACACAGAATCACAAAGGAACTCCATCTGACCGAAGGAATTCTGGAGACGAAGCTGGACAAGCATCTGTCGCACCCACGAATAAGAAGTTATGTCTGCGCCCAGGAAAACACACTGGTCATTTCACTGCGGAATATATCGCTCCTAACTGCATTTCGAAACAGGATCGAGGTAGGAAGAGACCCGGAACTATTCCAGGAGGACGCCACTTTTTCAGCTCAAGGTAACATAATTGCCATGCAGCAGAAATTGCCGACTCTGTCATACGCCATAGCTGCAAAAATCATCCCCTTGGGCCAAGGTGAATACCGCGAACTTTTCGAAAAAATGACACACCCCAAAAACTGGCACTGGGCAAATCCGACTACTGAAGTCGCGGGTCAAACCACCCCTACATGCGCTTTCGCAAACATTGCCGGGAATTTCGACGTCCTGCTCACCATCGTAACGTCTGATGAAGCCGAAGACCCACTTGCAAAAGCAATCGCTAATCTTGAGGAATCTGCCGCCAAACGAGAAAGCCTTCTAAAGGAGCACTGTGAAAAATGGGCAAAATTCTGGGAGGCAAATGCTGTTGACCTGCATGACAAGTTCCTAAACCAGATGTGGTATCTTTCAAACTATCATTTGCGTTGCGGCATGGGCGGCCCGGTTCCATTCGGACTCTGCGGCCCATGGATTGGCAGAACACCAAATAACGACCATGTGCTCCCATGGAATGGATTCTACACAAACGACTACAATGCTCAGCTCCCGGTCATGTCAGTTGCCAGCGTAAATCATCCCGAACTTGCAGAAAGCTTTTTTGCGTTACTGAAAAAACAATTGCCCATGGCGAGAAAAAATGCTCGTGACGAATTCGAGACGGAAGGCGCGTATTTTGCCTTGGGCACTGCTCCGCATGGCAAGGAATGTTCATCGGGGGCGTACCGTTTCGCACAGGTGGCCGGACCATACTGGTGCTACGTGATGTATCGCCATTATTTAATGACAAAAAACGAAGACTTCCTTAAAAACACATTTATTCCTATCCTTGAAGGCGTGGCGGAGTTCTTCTGCAACTGGATTGTGTGGAACGAGCAGGAGCAGATGTACCACCTGAAGATGAGCCTGAATCCGGAACTCATGTACCTCAACCTCGAGGATCCGGTCGATACGCTGGCATATCTGAAGGTCACCATGCAAGCCATGGTGGAATTCTCGCAAAACGAGCAGCTTGTTTCAAAGTGCAGGCATATTCTGGAGCATTATCCGGACTATGCACTTAGCGAAAAAGGCTTCCTGGCATTCCGGGGATTCCCCGTCGATCACATGGTGCATTTCCGTACGGTCACTCCGCTATACCCGACCGGCGAGGCGGACCCACTGTTCGGCGGCAAGCTGGTGAAGCATGCAAGACTGGAACTCGATAACTCGTCATGGGATTTCCTCATGAAATCATACGCTTGCAAAACAGGCTTCCAGGAGGGCTGGACAGGACGGGTATATCATAGGGCAATCCCCGCATGCCGCCTTGGCGATATTCCGCTTGCCACAAAAATCCTACGAAACTTCATCGCCACAAACGTCAAGCCCAACGGCCTGGTCTCGCATAATGTCGCCATACTTGCCAACAGTTCACTGAGCGAAGCGAATATTGCAAATGTCCCGGATTTGCAAACGCATCATGACCACGGCCCGGAGCCAATCAATCTCCTGGAAGTTGCATCAGGGCGCTGCTGGGAAGAATGCACGGATGATTTGGAATGCAAGGAAAAAATGTTCCCTGTTCTGGAAGGGCCTGCGGTTTATCTTCTGCTCGTCTCCGAAATGCTGATGCAATGCTTCAACGGAATACTCCGACTCTTCCCTTGTTGGGACAAAAACAAGGACGCCTCCTTTACAACTCTTCGCGCTGAGGGCCCGATACTTGTATCATCCCAGCTGAAAAACAAGCAGGTGCAATATGTAAAAATACAGGCTGAAAAACCTGTATCATTCAAACTACTTTCCCCATGGAATGAAAAGACAGAGATTTTCCAGGACGGCAAAGTGCGGCACCCCCTTGCAAAACTGGAAAACATATCGTTGCAAGCAGGCGAGAAAATTGTATTCTCGCTTTCGCAAAACCCAAAATTTGCAAAAGACGACGCAGAGGAACCGCCCGCGCCAAATACTATTCTATTCGAGGATGGAACCGGGGCGACACTCGGAAAAGACATCCTCAGCAAATATTATGCATTCCTCGAAAAAATACGAGAAGCTAGGTGACAAGGGCTTTTTTACCACGAAAGACTAACGGACAAAAATTTTCGTGCCGTTTCGTGCCGTTCGTTGTTAAAAAAAGAATCTCACAGTTACTGACGCCTTACGAATCATAATCCTGAAAATCTGCGGGTAAAATACGCCCGGAATCCTTTTTGGACAAGGTCTGGTTTGACCGCATCCAAAAAGGATTTTTCAACCACGGAACACACGGAAAATTTTATCATACGGTTTAAAAAGTAGCGCAACCGTCCCGGTTGTGAAGGTGCTTTAGTCTTTTCCTGCTGAATAACAGGGGGTGCGGGGCGCAGGGGACGTTTCCTGTCCGACCTGTCCGACCCGTCCGACGACTGTCTCGCGCGCGCGTACCATATCAAGGGTGGGTTGCCCCCTGGGTGGGAGGGGCTGGATGATGTCTGAACCACGGCGAAAACATAGTGCCGGAAAAACGGAATTTCAAGAAAAATCATAAGAAATCATACGGAAGCATAGAAAATGTGATTTGAAACATGGAAAACC
>JAPXLT010000192.1:0-9257 GCA_033809415.1 Lentisphaeria bacterium | reverse complement strand
TCCCGGTTGTGATTGATGTTTGCCCTTTCATTGGACGCGATGGACTTGCCGTTTGATGGACGAATGGACAGGCGCAAAAAACGTCACCTGCTGTAAGTGTCCATTCTGTCCATTGTCCATTCAGCAGTCCATTCTTGTCCATTCCGTCCATCGTGTCCATTCTTGTCCCTGTCCTTTGTCCATAAAAAATCTTTTCCAACAACAAGATTCTAGGTGATAGTACGATGCCTGATGGACTGAACAATTTATTGGCTGTTTTGGCTCGCCTGCGGAAGCAACGCTTCTGGCAGCTGGCCGGCTGGTATATTGCTGGCGGTGCCTGTATGCTGGCCGCTTGGTTAGGGCTTGGAGTGTTGCTGGATTTCTGCTGCCCGATGGGGCTGACTAGGTTCTGGCGTTGGACGTTTGCTGCAGTGCTGCTGGTCGGCATCCTTACAGGTCTAGTTGCTTTTGTCGGCTTCGCCAGGCGTCGTCTCAGTAATCAGGCCATGGCTGCACTGCTCGAACGTGCCAGGCCCGGTCTGCGAAATACACTGATCAACGCTGTCCAATTCCATGAACGCGGCGACGTCTCCCAGGAAATTATCCAGGGAATCCTGCTCGAATCCCCAGTAACTCCTAATGATATCCGCGCTTCTGAATTATATCCACGCAGTCTGAAACGGCGGATTTTACGCGGGGCAGGGCTGCTGCTGCTTTTCTGGCTGTGCCTGGCGGGATATTCTCTGCCCGGTACTGGAAGAAGTGTGTTGCGGATTATCCTGCCCTTTGCGGACCTGATGCAGTATTCCGGGACGCGCATCGTGCATCTCGAACCCGGCGATACGGCTTTGCGGCGTGGCCAGGAATTGGCTGTCACCCTGAAAGTCTCCGGCAAACTGCCGGATTCTGCGGTTCTTCTGCTCGAGCAGCAGGGAATGTCCGCTCAGCGTTTTGACTTGAATGCCGGTCTCGAGGATGCTTTCAGCTTCAGTGGACAGAGTGCCCCGGTTTTTGAAAATGCCCGCTACCGCGTTCAGGTTGGCGATGCGATATCGCGCTGGTATGACCTGAAAATGCTGGCGCCGCCAGTCTTGAAAAGCTGGGATGTAAAGGTGATCCCCCCGGCAGGAACTGGGCGTCCCAGCTACACAATCCAGTCCGGCGACAAGGATTTGGCCGTGCCTGCGGATTCTTTGCTGTTTCTGCGGGCGGAAGTATCCCGGAACCTGCAAGAAGCCTGCATCCTGCAGGGCAGTAAAGTCTTGCTGGAAAAACCCTCGTTGGACGGAACCCGGCTCGCCGGTCAGTTCCAGGTCGGTGAACAGGGCGCTGTGATCCTGAAACTCCAGTCCGAAGTCGAAGCACTTGTGCCGCTGCCTTTGCTGATCATGCCAGACCGCCCGCCTCGAGTCATTCTGCAGGATACACCACTGAAAATGACTCTGCAGAAAGGGGACCCATTGCCGATAGGGTTTCTGGCCGAAGATGATTATGCAGTTGCCCGCGTCGGACTCGAGCAGATCCTCGAACAGAATGCAACGGAACAGCTGCGGACGGCTGCCCCTGAACAGGAATTCACCCAACGTTTCCCGGGACGCTTCGTGATCGATACGTCCACCTTCCGGACATCAGGAAACATCCCATTGAAATTCCGTGTCTGGGCCGAGGATAAAGGACGCGACCCTGAACAACGCCGGGGATACTCGCCAGTGATACAGGTGATCTTTCCGGAAATCGAGCAGACACGCGAAAAGCAGGCCGAGATTGTGCAGACAGTCGGCCAGGCGCTGAGCGATCTGATCAAACTGCAACGTGACAACCTGAAAGACACACGGATTCTTGCCGATCTGGCCATGCAAAATAAAACAGTCACTAGCAGCATGCTGGCACCTCCCGAAGAAGTGCAGAAAAAAGTGCGCGAAGCGGCTTTGGCTCTACTACAGCAACGCGAAATCCTCGGCGGCCTGGCGGATGTCTTACTCGGCCTGGTCAATGCTGAAATGCCCGCAGCGCTCGAACTGTTTGACCGGATGCACCGCATCGACGACAAAAAAGACCTGCTCCAACAGGAAGTCCAGCTGCAAATCCGTATTCTGGCCGCTTTGACCGGCGTACATGAACAATTGCAACCCGAGCAGGCACAACGCGAAAAACAGGATCTCTTCGCTTTCCTGCAACGACTGGTAAAACTGCAAAAACAAAACTTGCAGGAGACGCGTAGCTTGAGCGGCGGGGCTGACGTCGAACTCTCCGCCTTGGTTCACAATCAAGACGAAATTTCTGAAAATATTCTGGCTTTCAGCGATCAGTGCCTGACCCAGGCGGAAAGCCGCACCGAAGATGATTATGCCGTGCAGATTCGCAAGGCGCATGGGATTCTCGAGAAGGAACGTGCCTACGAGCGAGCTTTGAAAGCCAGTGAATTTCTCGAAGACAAACAATTTTCCTCAGCCATACCCGCCCAGGAGAATGTCCTGAAAGCTCTGCTCAAGGTGTTGAATCTGCTCAATCAGTGGCGCGTGCAGAATGCGCGAAAGATTCTCGAGGAAGCGAACGCCGTCTTGAAAAACACCCATGAAGAGCTGGACAAACTGGAAAAACAACAGGCAAAGATTGTGGAAGTGACCCGGGACTTGAAAAAACGCGGTCCGCTCGATGATGAAGCGCGGGAGCAGCTTGCACGCATGGACAAAGAACAGAAGGATATGGCAGACCTGCTGGAAAAATTGGCCAATGATCTCTATCAGTTCCCGGAATTGCCGGTTTGCAATGAGCTGAATTCCCGAATGCGGGAAATCTACGAATCGGTTTTGCAGGCGATGGACAGTGAGAATATGCCCTCGATCGAAATTGCCGTCCAGAAGGAGGATGCAATCTTGGATGCCATCCGGAGCACAAAGGAACGCGTCGAGGATGTGGAAATGTGGCTGCTGGATGTTCCGGATAACATCGTTTGGAATATGGAAAGCTTTGATACCGACGAGTTTCCGGAAATCCCGCTGGTGCCGTTGCCGGATGAACTCGAAGACCTGGTTGGTGACCTGCTGGATCAGGCCTCGGATATCGATGCCCAAAGCCAGGATACCACCGGCAATAATATCGTTGCAGATATGGAAATGGGCTGGATGGTGATGGATGGGCCGATGCCTTCCTTCTCGGCCAAGGGAAAATCCGGCAACACCCGGCCCAATGACAACGAAATGACTGGACGCAGCGGCGCCGGACGCGAAGGACAATCTACAGGCGAACTGGTGGAAAACCATGTCAAGGGCTATGAAGGACGGCAGACGAAAGCCCGGCGCACGCTCGATCAGTTCCAGAAGGGAATGGTCACTGAAGACGAAAACTCCACGCTGGATGCACGGGCAACGGGCGGCGGAAAGCTGGGCGGGGAATCGGAAACCCAAGGGATGTTTGGCACTGCTCCGCGCCGGGACCTGCATACCCCCAGCCACGGCATGACCCCGCAGCGCCTGCGCCAGGAAACAGAGGCGCTCTATGCGACAGCACGCCTGCTGTATCTGGGAACCGGAAGCCTGGGTGAAGCCGCTCGGGAATTGCGGGGCATCGAAAATGCCGTTCCGCAAATGAAGGAACTTGGCAATCTTCACCGGCGGGTGTTGCGGAGGCTTTCCGATACTCAGGTGGAAATGAAGGATGGTGTCGTCCTGCCAATGCCGGTGGCAACCCTGAAAAAAACCGGCGGAACGAATGTCGATCCTTCAGACTGGGGGCAGGTCGCCGATGAATACAAAGACCTCCTCAGCGACTACTTCCGAAGCCTCGAAGACTAAAAAGATTTTTTAACAACGAAAAGACACGAAAAAACTTGGCGTGGGCTGACGCCCACAACCCACACGGACTTTACACGGACGGGACACGGACTTTACACGGACGACAGATCGGACGGATCAGTCGGATCGGACGGATCGGACGGATCAAGTAGATCGGTCGGATCGGTCGGATCGGTCGGATCGGTCGGCGATGTTGGAATCAGCCCTGAAGGGGCGCGACATACCAGCCCAGGGCAACGCCCTGGGTTGAGGATCACCCCATCAAAAAAGCCCTGTAAGGGCGTGACATAATCTTTCATAAAACATTTTTGAGCGAATGTGTTTTGCAGTTGTTTGAAAATACTGCTTGTGTAAAAAAAAGGAGAAAGAGATGCAGATTGGAGTCAGTTCGTACAGTTTCAGCCGTTTGGTCCGTTCCGGTGCAATGAAGCAGATCGAGGTCATTGCCAAAGCAAAAGAAATGGGCTTTGATGCCATCGAGTTCTCGACGATTTCAGTGCCGGAGGGCAAAAACCTCCCGGATTTCGCCAGGGAATTGAAAGCGGAAGCCGACCGCGTCGGAATCCCGATCGTCAATTATACCATCGGGGCAGATATGATCAACGGCTCGAATGGCGACCGGAAAGCTGAAATCGAACGCGTCAAAAAAGAAGTCGATATCGCGGAAATCCTGGGTGTGCCTGGTATGCGCCACGATGCCGCTTCCGGCAATTTTCCGGAATCCTGGAAGGGAGTGAAAAGTTTTGATGCGGCGTTGCCGTACATTGCGGAAGGCTGCCGGGCGGTTACCGAATATGCCGCCGGCAAGGGCATTCGCACGATGGTCGAAAACCATGGCTATTTTTGCCAGGACAGCATCCGGGTCGAGAAACTGGTGAATGCTGTCAACCATCCCAACTTCGGCGTACTGATCGATATCGGCAATTTCACCTGCGCAGATGACGAGTCCGGTCGAGCAGTCGGTCGTCTGAAAAATTATGCATTCCATTGCCACGCGAAAGATTTCCATCTCAAACCCGGCACAGAACCCTGGCCCGGACGCGGCTGGAACATGTCGCGCGGCGGCAACTGGTGGCGCGGCGCAATCGTCGGCCATGGCAATATTCCGGTGGCGCAATGCATCCGGATTCTCATCAAAAACGGCTATGACGGCGTATTTTCCATCGAGTTCGAAGGCTTGGAAGATACCCTCTTTGGCATCGAACTCGGACTGGAAAACCTCCGCCGCTTCGTCGAAATGGCTAAAGCATGAGGTGTTTTTCTGTAAAACGCCAGTGAAGCTGGGTCGCCGAGGAATAATTCTTTTTGAACAACGAAAAGCACGAAAGGACACGAAAAAATTTCATGGAAGTGGCTTTGTCTGCAAGAATGCGTCGTACTTTCCATGAAATTTTTTCGTGTCCGTTAGTGTCTTTCGTGGTAAAAAAAACTATCACCTGGCTTCACTGACGCATTACGTTTTTCTGAATGGGGCTGACAGCGTTAGCCGTTGTCAGCCGTTTTATCTTTTCGAGGCATGTGATGCAGTTTTTTCTTTCCCGACAGGAAGTCTGGACTTGTGCGGCAATTTTTCTGATTTTGCTGGGCGTTGCGATCTGGCCACGCAATCGCGCTCCCGTCAAAGATGCGAAAGGAATGCCGGTTCGGATTCCATGCAGCACCCAACAGGCTGAACAATATGTGGAAATGCTGCGGGAGTTTGCAGATCAGGAACGTTTCCGCCAATGGATGGATGACAGCCTCGCTTCGCGGCAGGCGGCATGGTTGCTGGCCAAGGCCGAATTTGCCTGTGAACGCGCAAAGCGGATCGGGAAAGGAAACCCGAAGCAGGAAGAGGCAGCACTGTTTCTGGTGGAAGACACAGGGCGACTGCTTCTGAAGGCGATGCCGCAAAGCCGTCTGGGATGCCCGGACATGCAGGAGGAAAAGGGTGCCCGCCTGCGCGCATATCGTTCCGATATTGATCAGACCTTTCAGACTTATTCGATCAGCGTCCCCTCTGCCTATGATCCCGTAGTTCAGTGGCCATTAGTAGTTTCCATGCATGGCCATGGCTGGTATGCGCCGTTTCAGGGGCACCCGGCGCCTTCCTACAGCGGCGCTTTCTGCCTTTCACCCCAGGGACGCGGAGCCACAGACTATAAAGACCTGGGGGAACTCGATGTCCTCGAGGCAATTGCCGAAGTGCAAAAAGATTTCAATATCGACCCGAATCGCATTTACTTGACTGGTAGCTCCATGGGGGGAACAGGCAGCTTCCATCTCGGCGTGCATTATGCAGACCGCTTCGCCGGCATTTTCCCGATCGTCGGCAATGCCGATAATCTCGCCTGGACCGCACGTTGGGGATGGAACCGCATGTTTCCTGGACGCAATACCGAGCTGCGCAACTGGCTGCAAGAGGGGCATACCGCCCGGGCTTTCTCCGGCAATCTATTCAACCTGCCAACCTATATCTTGGCTGGAGCTGGAGATACGGTCGTACCTCCGGAACATTCCCGCAATATGGCTGCCGAATTAAGAAAATTAGGCTGCCCAGTCGAATACCGGGAATTTCCAGGGATAGGGCATGGCGGCTTCCCTGCGGATGCAGTCAATTCCGGCCTGTCCTGGACTTGTTCCTGGCCGCGCAATCCGTTTCCACGCAGCATCTCCTGGCGTGCCGCGTTGCTGAAACATGGTCGAGCCTACTGGCTGCGCTTCGAGCAGTTCAAAGAACCCGTCCGCTTCGGTGAAATCAAAGCCGAAGTCACTGCCGAAAACCGGGTTACCATCAAAACCGAAAACCTTCTTTCCTTTTCGCTGCAACGCCCATCCGCACTTTTCACTCAAGACAAACCGCTCTTTCTCGAGATCGACGGGGAGCGTGTGATCATGCCGCTTTGGCGTGGCGATCCGGAAGCATGGCATACTCTGCGCCGTGATCCGATTCATGGCTGGGATTGGGAAAGCAAGTTGCCGGTGCCTGAACTGACTAAAAAAGCGAATTTCGAGGGCCCCATCCAGGAAGTGCTGCTGAGTCCTTTCTTGCTGGTAATTGGCACTCAGTCTGCGGATGCTAAAATGAATGCCGCCTGGATGCGCGAGGCGAAGACCTTTGTGCAGGAATGGCGCCGCCGCAACAACGCCTCATGCCTGGTGGTCAAGGATGTGGATTGCACGATGAAAATGATCTCAGAGCGCAATCTGATTCTGCTGGGAGGCCCGTCGGACAACCGGGTCAGTATGCTCTTTGCTGATGTATTGCCGCTGCACGAAATCTTTGTCCCGTTGCGCGGCTCGAATCACGACCTCGAGGCGGCGGATATCGGATATCAGCTGATCTATCCTGCCGGCAATCTGGCACCGGGACGCCTGCTGGTGGTGCTCGGTGCAAATTCCCCGGAAGGTGCCTGGCAGCAGTGGGGACGCTTCGGCAACTGGTTCAACTGGGGCGTCTACGATTCCAAAAAATATTATGATTACGCAATCTTTGATGCACGCTCCGCATCCCCGGAAACGATGCTGCTCACCGGCTGGTTCGGCACTGACTGGAGTCTGATGAATGGCAAAACATTCCTGGGCAATGAAACCCTGCGTGCAGCCAGCGCCCCGCAACGTTTTCCGGCATTTGCAACAGTCGAGGAAGCCGCCGGGCAGGAAAAACTCTTTCTGGCGGATTTGATGCCGGTGCGCATCGATCAAATGCGCGGCGCGTTTGGCTCAGGACGCAGTTTCAATGGAGAAGCAACCGGTGAATACGACCTGGGCGTGCGCGCACCGGCAAACCTCGAATATCAGCTGAAAGGACAATATGCCCGCTTCGAGTGCATGGTTAGCCTCCACAACCCATTCGAAACGGAACTCTGCAATATTCGACGCAACGGCGAAAAAGTGCGCTTTACAGTATATGGCGACGGGAAAAAAGTGGCGGAAGCGATCATCAACTGGAATCAACCGACCGCTGAACTCAAGGCAGTTGTCGCCTCAGTGCAAACCCTCCGCCTGGAAACAGTCCCAGCCGGAGGCCCATCCTGGCTGCACGCCGGTGCACTCTGGAAAACACCAACCGTACATAAGAATTTTTAACCACGAACCACACGAAAAGGCTTGGCGTGGGCTAACGCCCACACCCCACACGGACGGGACACGGACGGGACACGGACGGGACACGGACAGCTGATCGGTCGAATTGGTCGGATCGGACGGATCGGACGGATCGGACGGATCAAGTAGATCGGTCGGATCGGCGATGTTGGAATCAGCCCTGAAAGGCGCGACATAATCTCTGTCCATCGTCCATCGTCCATTGTCCATTGTCCATCGTCCATTCAGCAGTCCATTCTTGTCCATTGCGTCCATCGTGTCCATTCTTGTCCCTGTCCATCGTCCATAAAAATCTTTCTGAAAAACAAGAAGTCGAGTGATAGTAGTACGAAAATTTTATAGAGTTGCTGCTTCGACGGATGGGATGGCACGCGAATTTGCAGCCTAATTGGTTGTTTTATCTGACAGATCAGCGGATTGGCATAATGCATTGTGCCCGGCTTGTGGAATACCTGAGAATGCTGCTGCGCCTTGATTTTTCTTGCTCAAGATATACGGTAGTTGTTGTCAAGTCCCAAGTTCGAGGTTTGTGTTCATGAAGACATTTTTTCTGATGGCGATCGGCTGCTTCACCATGGCTGTTATTGTCAATTTTGCAGCCAAGCAGAAATATTCGGACGCAGTCATAACCCGAAGCAGTACAGTAGCAATAACGGATAATCTTCACGTTGGGAAACGCTTGGAAGTTACATCAGTTTGCTTCGCGGCTCTGGGAGTTGTCTTTTGGGTTTCATCTGTCGTTCGAAAAGAACAATGTTGCCAGTCCATTCTGATCGTCCTGTTTGTCTTTTTTATACTCGTATTCTTTGTTGCCGTATGATAGACAGGCAAGTTATCCCCCCATCCCAAAAGACTTTGGGTGCATTTTATCCGCAGATTACGCAGATGGACGCAGATTCCCAGGATTAGGAATTGCTATGACTTCCGTGGATTTTCTATGTTTCTGCATGACTTCTTATGATCATACTTGAAAAAGCGTTTTTACGGCACTATTTTTTCGTCATGGTTCAGACAGCCTCCAAGTCCTACCCAACCAGGGGGACAAAACGCCCTTACCGCTGGGGCAACCAGATTGTCAAGGACTATACGAGCACCCTCGTTAAAGTAATCCTCAAGCGTCTGCGCGAAGATGGCGATATAGAGAGAATTATCAGCCAGATTCCGACCTTGAATGATGAACCGGGTGATTTTGGTATGTTGCATAATAAAAATGAAACCTATTGTCTGTATCGACACGACAGGTACAGATGGTAGAGTTAAGAGAGGAGAAATAATATTATGAACGAGATAAAACTTTACGAGAATAAAGAAATTAGAGCCATTTGGGATAACGAAAAAGAGGAATGGTATTTTTCAGTGGTCGATGTCGTTGGAGTTTTAACTGAACAAGAAACA
>JAPXLT010000191.1:0-9278 GCA_033809415.1 Lentisphaeria bacterium | reverse complement strand
ATCTTTTGAAATTACCTCTAAAATAAAAAACGGCAGACTTTTCCGGTCTGCCAGTGTAAATGTACAATTACATTTATTGGGGGATTTTTATTTCGTCAATACCATCTCCGAACTTTTCTCCGAACAGCAGTTTCCTTATTATCCATGATACCACCAGATGATTATGCGGATGCCGATAAATGCTATCATGCATAATCCGCTTGTGCTCCATACTGCAATGGCAAGCGGAATGGCAATGTATAATGCTCCGAAGCCAGCCAACAGGGTTCGGCACCGGCGTCGTAGGCGATCCCGGCTTCGTTCTTCTTTATCATTTTCATGTCTCCGTTTCGGGGTTCCGGCGGTCGCCTCATGCTCTCGCCCGCTGATTGTTAATTAAGCGTGGAATATGTTAATAGCCAACATGTTAATCGATATATAAACGATAAATATTTCAGTAAGAACGGCATGCGGCAACTTAGCCGCCAAACGGGCTCCGGTTATTCCACGTTCACATACCGCATGATGCAGGCGAGCAGTTCATCGTAGTTTCCGGCCATCGCCTCTTTCGTGAACCGTTCGATGAATCCGGCGTCGTATCCGGCGCGGCGGAGCGCCTGCCGGACTTTGCCCAGCAGGGCGAACGCATTGCCGTCGGTTCCGACGAGGCGCACGGTCACGTTTGTGATGGGGTATTTCTGTTCGCTCATTTGAGTCTCCCGTTTCCGCCCGGCCATCCCACGCCGGGAAAGTTCCGGTCGCCACGCCGCACGGCTTCCAGTTCCGCGTCCGCCGCTTTGCGGTAGTCGGGATGCCGGCGTTCCGCCTCCGCACATTCGGAGCAGAGGCAGTCGGTGTTGAAGCGGGACATTTGCCGCGATTTCCCAGCGAGGGAGGCGTGGCATCTGTCGCAGAATTTTGTGGTGAAGAAGTGATCGGGCATTTTTCAAATCCTTTCATCGGTGAGTGGAATGAAGGTGAATTGGGGTTCCGGCACATCCTCCGGTTCTACCCATTCGATGATTTTTTCAAAAGTGCCGATGTCCTCGTGCAGTTTCCTGAACCGGTTTGCGTTGCCTCCGAGGATGACGGCATTACCGGCGATGATGAGGTCAGTGCCGTAGAAGGTGAATGCGCCGGTGACCGGCTTGCATTTTGCCTCTTCGTCGCAGACCATGATTATGTCGCGATCGAGTTCGACGAGCTGGACGAGGTCGCATCCGATGAGGTCGTACAACCCTTGCAGGGAGTTGTTGGGATTCGGCACATCGACTTCTTCGATGGTACGGTCGGTCGGATTAATTTTGATTCCACGCATAATTTGCTCCTATCAATAATTTTTCTTTTGCTGACGCGTGTTGGTGATGAACGTTTTTATTCGATCCCTTGAGCGTGATTTCTCCGGCTGGCTCCCAATCGCCGTTGCTCCATACTTTGGTGATGAACCCTTGGGCATTGTGTTCACGCATTGCCTGTTTTGCCGCCGTCAGAGAGTGGAAATCCTCGCGGTAATCGGTTTCATCATTGATCACGGTATATATTTTCATCTTTTGCTCCGGTTGAGCCAAGGGCTTTCGCCCTCGGCGTAGGTTGGCGGTTATTTGCAGTCCCGTGCGTATTTCAGCGCATTCTCGATTCGGATGAGCCGTGCGCGTTCGCTTGTCATCCGTGAGGTGTATCCGGGTCGGTCATCGGCGGTATGCTGCATCCATTGGTCGATGTCGATCAGCATTTCGTTGATTTGCTTCTGGATGTCCATGCGCTTCCAGTCCGGCTGTGCTTCGAGGGTTGTCATTTTGCGTATCTCCTTATGGTTGTTTGCTTTGAGCATACAATGCCATGTATTTGTGTTATATCCACTTGATTATCAAGACATATCGAAGATAAAGCTAAGAAAGAAGCGGGTGGTGGCGGATCGAAGGTTAGACCCGAAAATTTTTCTAGATAAGCACGCAAAGATTTTCATAAAAAAACCGAAAAAGGCGGACCAAACGCCAAAATTGATTTGATATACACGATGTCGGGTATCGGTTCGATTCATGGAGTGATGGCGAAAATAATGAGTTTTTTTCCGAAATGGGATTTTTAGGTTCCACCCCCATGCCATTTTTGGTGAATAAGGGAGTGGAGTGATGTGCAATCTTTTGCTTTTCTTCGATGATTGCGACGGTTTTTCGGATTTTTGGCAAAGAAATAGGACAGACATGAGGCGTAGCGGGTGCGCAACAGAAAGATTTTTTTGAAAAAAGTACCAAAAAAAGTGTTACACTCGCATTTTTTTTGCAGATATGCCCTGTGTGGACATCGTTCACGAAAAACGTGAAAAAATGCGATTTTTCTTTGAGATATACCGCACACTTTTGGATTCTCGGCAAAGAAACTGAATGGAAACACCGCCGTGCATAATGGCAATGACAAGGAGATTTAGGACATGACATAGCGTAACATCGGAACGAACCCGTTCGGCTGATACGGCATAAATCAGTCACAATCAATGTTTTTTACTTGCGCAGTTTCACACGGGACTGTCGCTGCGCAATCTTTTTGTCCCGAAATGATGGAGAAAATATGATTGACTCTAATGTACCGATGAACTATTTGAGTGCCGGACTATCTGCACTCCCGGCAGACCGGACGAAGAAATGCCCTCTGGGCAAATGGAAAGAGTGGCAGACTCGCATGCCGACACAGGACGAAGAACGGGCATGGTTTGCCAATAAACCGGATGCCATCTGCATCGTCTGCGGCAAGGTGTCCGGCAATCTGGAGGTGCTGGATTTCGACAACCACGGCGAACTGTTTCCGAAGTGGAAAGAGTCCATCCCTGCCGATTTGCT
The DNA here is from genome assembly GCA_033809415.1 of Lentisphaeria bacterium. GTDB lineage: Bacteria > Verrucomicrobiota > Lentisphaeria > Oligosphaerales > Oligosphaeraceae > JAQVUB01. The sequence continues at coordinate 6,462 of JAPXLT010000191.1, read as the reverse complement.
GGCGAAGCTGGTGATTGAACAGACTCCGTCCGGCGGATACCATGTGGCCTACCGCTGTTCCGACGAGGTTTGCGGCAACATCAAACTGGCGCAGGGTGTTCGCAACGATAAGACAGTAACGCTGATCGAAACACGCGGTGAAGGAGGTCTTGTACTCTGTGCGCCGACCGAGGGCTATACCATCCAAAGCGGCGATTATGTGAACTTGCCGCGGCTGACCACCGATGAGCGGGTAACGCTTCTCAACACGGCGTGGCATATGAATGAAGCCAAACGTGGGTCGCAACCAACGCTAAATGACATGCCGAACGGGTTTACCATGATGGAACCAAATCCATCCTCTTTCGAACAACGACCGGGTGACGATTTCAATATGCGCGGCGATGTTCGCGGACTCTTGGAACACCATGGCTGGCAATCCCTCGGCATCCAGCCGGACGGGAATGAATATTGGCGGCGTCCCGGTAAGGAAACAGACGGCAATTCGGCAACGCTCAAGGACGGCGTATTCTATGTTTTTTCGTCCAATGCCGCGCCGTTTGAAGGCAATCACGGCTATGTCCCGTTTACAGTATATGCGTTGTTGGAACATGGCGGAGACTTCGGCAAGGCCGCCGGATGCTTGCTGGAGAATGGTTACGGAAAGGCAATGGAAGTGGATGGCGGCATCGATTTCGAACCATTGCTGAATAAAATGAAGCCGAAAGAAATCAAGATGTTCTACACGGCATCTGAACTGCTGGAGGAATTTACGTCCATGAAAGAGCCGTTGATTGACGGGCTGCTTCGTCGCGAAGAAGTCATGAATGTTGTCGCCGCTCCCAAAATGGGAAAATCATGGCTGGTCATGCAGCTGGCACTGGGATTCGTCTGCGGTTGTCCATGGCTTGGGCGGCAATGTAAAAAATCCCGTGTGCTTCTGGTCGATAACGAATTGCATAAGGAAACGCTGTCCTGCCGTCTCAAGAGGGTTGCCGATTCCATGGGCATAGGATGGAATGACGAATGTATGAAAAATCTGGTCATCTATCCGCAGCGCGGCTTGGAGAAGGATATGACGCATTTGCAGGCTCATTTGAAATCTTACACCGGCCAGCCGTTCGACGTGGTCATTTTGGATGCGCTCTACAAAGCGCTGCCAAAGGACGTCGACGAAAACAGTAACGGGGATATTACGGGCGTTTACAATATGCTGGATCAGTATGCTCAGAATATGAATGCGGCGTTCATTTTGGTGCATCACACCAGCAAAGGCAATCAGGGCAACAAGAACGTCACGGATGTCGGTTCCGGCGCTGGCGCACAGTCGCGGTCACCGGATACGCATCTGACGTTGCGTCCGCATCGTGAACCCGGCATCATGGTCGTGTCGTGCTGCGTTCGCAGTTTTCCGCCAGTAGAACCGTTTTGCATTCGACGCGATGAGAACAATCTCTGGATTCTTGAGCCGAATTGTAATCCAGAGGAATTGGACGGTAAAGATGGCTCTTTGAGCGACAGGGCGAAAAAGAGGCAAATGACCGTGGAGGATATTGCTGGTACCATTGAAGAAAACATGGATGCCTTGGTGTTGCCAAAACCCAAGACGCTTTTGGTGGAAACGATTCGGGACTATACGGAGTGTTCAAAGGAAAAAGCCGAATCTGCGCTTGAATTGCTTTGCGAACAACACTTACTGGAAATCCGTAAAGGTGACTCCGCAAAACACCAACAGGCAATGAAACTTTTTTTCCCGGGACAGAAATCATCGCGCTATCAAGCACCGGAGCATCCCCGCATTCTCTCTGGTGTCAAGGCAAGAAAAAACTGAAGACGCGCATATCATTTTTATATACTGCTTCCGCTCTCTGCGGAGCAGTTATAAAAATAGATTGCGTCAGCAAAATCTTTTGATTTTATACTTCCGCTTACTATTAAGGGCTAACGAAAGATTGAAAAAACGGAAGAATGCTGATAATCAGTGTGTTGAGACATCAACAAAAAACATGCGTCTGGTGGTGCGAAACAAGTCGTTTTGCTGCTTGTTTTACCGACGGAGAAAACGAAAAAACGAAGGAGTGTTAACCATGTGGAACGTAAAATGCAAGAATGCCAAAGGCAAATGGATTCTGCCAAATCGGTATAAGAAGAGACTGGCATGGAAGAAAGACAAAAACAAGTGCGCTTCAGTGATGGCTGGCGAGTCCGTTGTCAAGCCTGTTGTATGCCGCCGTCAGCCCGGTAAAGATGAACCGCTGGCATTCTGCGCCGATTGCCAGGAATGGACGCCCATGCAATGGCTTCCAAAAGCGGAACGCGGCAAGAAAGTCGAGCAGTGGTTTCTATGTGAATACTGTCATGGCCGAAAACTAACGCTGCGGTATTTGTCTTGCACAGCGTGACACCACAGAGTCCGCACAAGGGCATCGGCAGGGTTGGAAATCGAAAGGTACTCCTTGGCCTCGATTGAGATAGAGGGCGGCGGAAGGAGTCGGAAGGCGTAAGATACGTTCCGCAAGCGTCCGGGAATATTTTGAAGTGCCTACAGTCGCTCGGAAATGAGCGCGCGACGCACGAGAACGCGCAAGGCAGATCGTCGGTCAGATAGCGGCTCTGCCTCCGCACAGGAGGGCATCCGACATTATCAAAAGGTACTCCTGCCGACCTTTTCTCATGGAGGGCGGCGGAAGGAGTCTATGTGCTAAATTTAGTTGGTTGCGGAGCGATATAAATTTTTAGCATTACGCAAGCCGGAATTTGCCCTTCTGCCCGGCCTTGACGATGCGCGGCTGTTCCTTAGTCGCCATCTCGCGGAATATAGCGCCGTAGAGCGTCTGTTCGGGCGTTTTCGCGCCGGTTGGCGTCCACAGCCCCAGCACGATAGCTTGTGCGGCAATCTCGCGGGTGTTGAGCGGTTGTTCGCTTCGGCGCAGGACTTCCACTGCCGCATTCATGAGGCTTAAATGCTTTGCCGTCGTTTCCTGCTTGCAGGATTCCGGGATAAAATTTGGCATTTCATCGGCTTTCGAAATCTCCGGCACGACAGGCTCGATCAGCGGGATTATTATTTTCTGTGCGGGTTCAACCGCCGACACGGCATCCGGCACTGCTTCAATCCGACGCACCGTGAATTCTTTGCCTGCTTTATTGCGGACGCGGTATGCTCCGTTCTCCAACGCTATGACTTCCACTTCGATTGCATTGCGACCGACTCTGGCGATTGCCTTCGTCCCGACTGTGATGTTTCCGATTGCCATGTTGACCTCCATTGGTTTGGCTTACGCATATCAAAAGCTCTCCATTGGCGACATAGCAAATCGAACATCAATTATTAACCGAACTTATTCAACGAAAGGAGTTTTATGGCTGAAAAAGTCAAATCAACACTTGATGATGTTGCTGAAATCATCCGTGCAGTCTTATTGCGGATCGCACAGGCGACACCCGGCAAGAATCCGGCATAAATATCATCATACATCATTGGATATTAAGCTATAACAACGCTTTTATATGACACGGCAGAACCTAACGAAAGGAGTATCATGGAAACACGAAATACAACAGATGAATCGGTGCGGAGGCAGTTGCTGGCGCTTGCCGGGATGAGTCGTCCGCAACTCTGCGACAAATGGCGCGACTTGTACGGTGCGGAACCGCCCAATTCCAGCCGGGAATTTCTGCGGCGGCGTCTTGCGTATCGGGTGCAGGAACTATTCTATGGCGGGCTTGACCCAATGCTGAAAACCATGCTGACACCGGAGGCGACGCCCAGCAGAAAGAAGGTCGCCGATCTGCCGGACGGGGCGAAAATCTCGCGTGAATGGCACGGCAAACGATATGAAGTCACTTTCCGTGGTAACAAGTATGAATACGAAGGGTGTCTCTACCGGTCGCTATCCGGCATTGCCAGGGCGATCACCGGTACGGCATGGAACGGACGTGAATTCTTTGGACTCCGAAAGGGCAAATAATGGAAACGAAGATCAAACGATGCGCGATCTATACGCGAAAAAGCCATGAAGACGGGCTGGAACAGGAGTATAACAGTCTTGACGCCCAGCGTGATGCCGCCATGAATTATATTGCAAGTCAAAGGAGCAACGGCTGGCAGGCAATCGCTCCAAGTTACGATGACGGCGGATGGTCGGGCGGCAACACCAACCGTCCGGCACTCCAGCGATTGATGTCGGATATTCGTGCGGGACTTGTGGATATTGTGGTGGTCTATAAAATTGACCGTCTATCGCGTTCCCTGACCGATTTCGCGGAACTGCAAACGGAATTTGATAAGCACGGCGTCGCCTTTTGCGCGGTCACGCAGGAAATCAATACCAGCACATCGTCCGGGCGTATGATGCTCAATATCCTCATGACGTTCGCGCAATTTGAACGGGAAGTCATTGCCGAGAGAATCCGCGATAAACTTTCCGCGTCAAAGATGAAGGGAAAATATGTGGGAGGTCTGCTCCCGCTGGGGTATGACGGCGATTCCGAAACCATGCGGATCGTTGTCAATCCAGCTGAAGCGGAAACGGTCAAGCTGATCTACCATGAGTATTTGCGGAGCGGTTCTCCAAAGGCGGTTCAGCGGATGCTTGCCGAAAAAGGGTTGAAAACGAAGCAATGGACGTCGAAGAAAGGCATCCGGCATGGCGGAAAACCCATAACGCTGGCAATGATCCATGAAATTTTGCGCAACCCGATCTACATCGGGAAACTGCGCTATCGCGACAAGGTGTACGAGGGCGAACACGATGGGTTCATCGACCCGGATTTGTGGCGGAAGGTACAGGAATCTCTGGATGGCAACCGGCGCGGTTCGCCTCAACGCGCCAGCCGGGAGGTCAAACCCTTTGCCGGACTGATTTACTGCGGTCATTGCAATGCGCCGATGTTTACCGGAGTCGCGGTCAAGCCGAATGGCAGACGATACGCCTATTATATCTGTCTCCGCGATGACAAAAAGCCCAATGTGGAGTGTCCAGTGCATCGCGTTCCGGCAGAACCGTTGGAAAAACTGCTGCTGGGACAAATCGGAAAGATGTTTCACACGCCGACCATGCTTGCGAAGATTTGTGATGAACGCCTGTCACAAGTCTTGACCGCGCCGCAGGTCGGTCAGGCGCTGGAAGGCATTGCAACGGTATGGGCGCAGATGTTTCCGGTGGAACGCTATAAACTTCTCCACGCCATCATCAAGCGCGTTCTGGTGTTTGAAAACGAAGTACGCATCATCTTCGCGGCGGAAGGACTTTCCAGTCTGCTGCGTGAAGCCGGAATGGATTTCAGCATCGCTCCTGCCGACGGACAACTGGAAATGGACTGTACGCTCAGTATTCCGTGTCACTTGCGGAGAAGCGCCGGTCAGCTGGAAATCTCGCTCCCGGAAGAAATTTCCGAAACGGCCTCGACACCCATCCGCAAGGCACTGGTTCAAGCTCACCAAGGCATGGAGCAATTGGTGACCGGCAAGGCATCGACCATGCGCGAAATTGCGGATGCGCTGAAAATGGATCGTTCCTTTGTAGCACGGACGCTTCAACTGGCAAACCTTGCGCCGGATCTGATCAAAATGATTTGGAACGGGACTGCGCCGGATTCGCTGACGCTGGACAAGCTGCGGCGCGGCATCCCGGAGAGTTGGGAGGAACAGCGCAAACTCTTCCTTGCGTAAGGGTATCGAAAGGACGCATATATCGTATTATTGACAAATGGACAGCATGACTTTTCACAAACCGGGGTGGTCACTTTGAGGTCGGATAAAGAGCGGGTCAAGTCCCGCCCGGATTCTGTAAAACTGAGAGAAACTGCCGATTTGAGAAAACGTGCCGTGCATCCCATCGCAAAGAGAGAAAACAATGATGGTCGTTTTGAGGTGGATTTGATGGGTAAAAGGCAACAAAAAAGCCGCTCGGATGAGCGGCGTATAAACAAAAATGGTGGAGGGAAACCGGCAAAACTCAAACGGTATCTCACCCCGGAAAAACCCCTGGATTAAACTCCAGAATGTCGGCGATGCCGGAAACTTTGCCTGCTGTCTGAACGTCAGAAAATCAGCCTGACTTTTTTCCACCCTGAACGTGTCAATGGTAGAATATAGTTTGAGGTTTGATAAATCGCCATCAAAAAAAAAATTGTTTTGTGGCGTCGTGGTGAAAAAACTTTTCTGGCCAGCCACAAGCTGAATCACCTGCCGGGAACGCCTGGGCGATCTTCTGTAATATTATTACTGTCAGACCACCTGAAGCTTCCCAATGCCTGCATTTCCAGCCATCCGGCCTTGCTTGGAGGCCCCCCTGTGTCTGACTGCTGGAATTCAGGCTGGAAGCAGGCTCAATCGACACCAAATCCACCATTTTTTGCGTTAGCAAAAAATGCCACGCCGTAGCTCGCACAGCGAGCGAAGGCGGGCCTTTTTGCAGATGATTCCGTCCTATGAAAATTCCTGCCAAAATCGTTTCTTACCTTCTCAAAAATGGGAAC
>JAPXLT010000190.1:0-9310 GCA_033809415.1 Lentisphaeria bacterium | reverse complement strand
CCATATCGCCTCCGACTGAAAAAGTAAAGCCGACCTTGGCACATGGCGATCCGTCCGATCTGTCGTCCGTGTAAAGTCCGTGTCCCGTCCGTGTAAAGTCCGTGTGGGTTGTGGGCGGCAGCCCACGCCAAGTCTTTTCGTGTGTTTCGTGGTTAAAAAATCCTCAGTTTAGGGGCATCTACGAACAAAAAAACCGAACAAGGCAAGTACATCCTGCCTTGTTCGACCCTTAATAAGACTCGATAGTTCCCGTTCAGTCCATCAATTGCTGAACTTTTTCGGCCAGTTTGCGCCCCGCACGGAATTTGACAACTTTGCGTTCCGGGATTGGCACGGGAATTTCGGGACGGTTGGGGTTGCGTCCAATGCGGCTTTTCTGGGTGACAATTTCAAATACGCCGAAACCGCGCAATTCGATATGTCCGCCACCTGCCAGTTCATCGACGATTACGTCAAGTGTAGCTTGGACAGCAGCAAAGGCCTGCTGCTGAGTGAGGTTGGTGCGCTCGGCGACTGCGATTGCAATTTTCCGTTTGGTCATTGTCATTTTTTTATCTCCTTTTTTTGCGTTGAAATGAAAAATCGGTTATGGAATTGAAATACTGACTGCCTTGTGGGCGTTGACCACTGTCCGGATCTTGTCCACAACAGCATTAGATACCAATTGATCAGTCAGCAAAATAGCTATTGCGTTTTTCCCTTCGGAATCCCGCGGGGCATGAATATCTTCGATATTAATGCTTGCTTCCGCGCAATGGGCGGTGATGCTGGCCAGGACACCGGGCCGGTCGGTATATTCAACAATCAATATATTTCCCTGGGGCACAAGATATACGCGGTTGAAATCATCAATCCGTGTGATCATCAGCGTATTTTCGGTGATGGTTCCGCGCAGGCTGACTTTGCTCGAGCCGGTTTCCAGGTCGATGGTCATTGCGTTGCCATAGCGTTTTTGCTCATCGACGACTCGGGATTCGTAGTTGATACCCCGGTCTTTCAGGAAGCTGAGTGCTTCTTCGGGTGCCTGCTGCGGGTCTAAATTATCGCAGAGGGCTGCGCTGATGGGCGCGATGAACCATTTGTCATAGCGGTTCAAATCCCCGTAAAAGCTGCATCGGATCTGGCTGATCGGAGCAGTCTTTCCGATCAGGTAGCGTGCGACATAGGCCAGTTTGTAGGCGAGGTGTTGGAACTTGGCATTGAGTCCATCCGGAATGCCTTTGTTGACAACGAAATTGGTGACACTCTTCTCGAAATAATCGATCAGTTGTTCAGCGGAGCGTTTAGCGGCGACGAAGTTGGCCTCATAGGTGTTGGCGCCAAGGTGTGGCAGCATGATATCTGCGATGTCGGCGACGGATTTCAGGCCGGGGGCGTCTTTAGGGTAGACGTCTGTGCAGAAAATCAATTTTTTTTCTGCTTTGAGATCACGGATATCCTGCTCGTTGATAATGCCAGCCCTCGAGCAGTTGATCAGCATGCAGCCGGGTTTGACTTTGCTGAGTAGCGACGCATTGATCATGCCGCGAGTTTCATCATTTTCAGGGATATGCAGGGTAATGATGTCGGCGTTGGCAAAGAGGGTTTCCAGGTCGACGAGTTTGACGTTGAGTTCTTCTGCCTTGGCGGAAGAGATGATGGGGTCATAGGCAAGCAGTTTCATTTCAAAACCGGTCGAGCGTTTGGCGACCAGCTGTCCAATATTGCCAAGCCCGACAATGCCCAGGGTTTTTCCAGTCAATTCACGGCCCATGAATTTCTTTTTCTCCCATCCGCCGGCACGAGTGTCAACATCCGCTGGGACGACATGGCGATAGGCCGCCAGAGCCATGGCGAACACTTCTTCCGCGACGCCATTCGAGTTGGCGCCGGGCGTGTTCATGACATCGATGCCTTTGCGGCGGGCATACTTGATATCGATGGAATCATAGCCAGCACCGGCTCGGACGATGCAGCGCAGTTTCGGCAGTACATCCATCACTTCCGGGGTGATTTTTTCACTGCGTACAATCAGTGCTTCGGTTTCCGGATGATTCAGGACAAGGGTCATCAGTTCTGTATCGTTGTCCTGAAGAACTTTATAACCATTGTTCTCTAAAATATTCGCCGCTACTTTGTCTAGTTTCGTCGGGATTAAAACATTACGCATAAAAATGAACCTTAACGTTTCGAGTTGTAAAACAATCCGTCAAGCTCTTTGAAGACCTTCATACTGTATTATGGATAAAGACCTTGTCAAGCTTTTTCGGAAAAGAAAAACGGTATGGGTAATGATGTTGCGGAATTCTTTTTGAACAACGAAAAGCACGAAAAAACCCGAAAAAAATTCATGGGAGGTGGCTTTGAGACTGCTAAAATACGTCGCCATTTCCCATGAATCTTTTCGTGTCAGTTTGTGTCTTTTGTTGTAAAAAATCCCATCACATCTGGTGCATTGTTTGTTCAGCCGCCCAGCGCTTGCAGCAGGATGCCAGCGGCTACGGCGGAACCAATGACGCCGGAGACGTTCGGTCCCATCGCATGCATCAGCAGGAAGTTCTGCGGATCGGTTTCGAGTCCGACCTTGTTGACGACACGGGCTGCCATCGGGACAGCGGAGACGCCGGCTGCTCCGATCATCGGATTGATCTTGCCGCCGGAAAGTTTGCACATCAGGCGTCCCAGCCACAAGCCGCCGGCAGTGCCTAGGGAGAAGGCAAACAGTCCCAGCACGAGGATCCCGAGGGTTTCGAAGTTCAGGAATTTATCGGCGGAGAGTTTCGAGCCGACGCTGAGTCCCAGGAAGATGGTAACGGTATTCATCAATGCGTTTTGCGCGGTATCGCTAAGGCGGTCGACGCACATCGCTTCGCGCATCAAGTTTCCGAGCATCAGCATGCTGATCAGTGGCGCGGCATCAGGCAGCAGCAGACAGCAGAGCAGGGTGATGGTAATTGGGAAGACGACTTTTTCCAGTTTGCTGACTTTGCGCAGCTGGCTCATGCGGATGTTGCGCTCATGCACCGGGACGATCGCCCGGATGATCGGCGGGAAGATAATCGGAACCAGCGCCATATAGGAATAGGCGGCTACTGCGATGGACCCCAACAGGTTTGGCGAGAGGCGGCTGGCCAGGAAGATGGCCGTTGGCCCGTCGGCACCGCCGATAATGCCGATGGAAGCAGCGTCTTTCAGCGTGAAATGGATAAACGATTCCGGGGTAAAAGTGCTGATCAGGACAGCTCCTATCAAAGCACCGAAGATGCCCAACTGTGCGGCTGCGCCCAACATGGCGGTTTTTGGATTGGCGATTAGCGGCCCGAAGTCAGTCAGTGCTCCCACGCCGAGGAAAATCAGCAACGGGTAGATACCCAGATCGACGCCTGTGAACAGCAGACCGAGGATGCCGTCAACACCAGCCATGTCGGCCAATGGGATGTTGCTCATCACCGCGCCGAAGCCGATCGGCAGCAGCAACAACGGCTCGAAACCCTTGAAGATAGCCAGATAAATCAGCAGCAAGCCGACTCCGATCATGATCAGCCGCCCAATGCCCAAGGTCCACTCGAGTTTGCTCATTTCGATAAAGTTGCAAATACCGGTACTGCGCCAGAGTCCCTTCAGCATTGCCATAAATTGGAATTCTTCTGTGACTCCAGGGGTCACGGAGTCATGGGCGATGACTTGCGGCAGAATCTTGAACAACAGTTCACCCTGCTGGATTGTCTGTCCCAGGGAAAATTTTTCTCCCAGTTCGACGACCCGTCCGGAGATGCCGCTTTTGACCTGTGGTTTGCTGCGGCTTGGGATCGGGTTTCCATTGGCATCTTCCGTGTAGGTATTGTTGATTTTCAGGACGGTCATGGGGCGTCCCGGGAAGACATCCTGCTCTTTCCGGACGGAGACGCTGTAGATCACGGCCGGGTTTGGCCATACATAGCGCACGGAAATTGCTCCGCTGGCATCCTGTTCGCATTTGAAGACGCCGTCATTGGTGCGGAACTGCAACAACGAGGAATTGTCAAGTGCCTGGGTCTGCTCTGCGGCCGGCAGCAAAGCAAAGGGGGCGCGCTGTGAGGAAGCTTTGCAGTCCTGGTTTTTCTGGCAGCATTGAGCATGGCAAAGCGAGGTGAACAATCCGAATACTGCCGCAATGACGAAAGCAAGGTTTTTCATGGGATTCCTTCTGAGCTGAAAATGGGGGGGATCAAAATCTTCCGCAGGAGGAGGAAGTTGCCTTTCCTGCCCCTGCTTGGGCTATTGTCCTTGTCAGATGATTGCCACGATCTGATCGCTTTCGACGGTGTCGCCGGTATCGACGCAGATTTCAACAACCACGCCATCGCAGGGGGCTTTGATTGGCTGCTCCATCTTCATGGATTCGATGACAATCAGATCGTCACCCCGTTTGATGGGCTGACCAGCGCTGGCGGCAACACGCAAGACAGTGCCAGGCAGCGGTGTGCGCACTTCTGTGCCACTTGCGGTGCCCGCTGGTGCCGCCGGCGTTGCTGGTGCTGCTACGGGCGCAGGTGCCGCTGCGGCAGGTGCTGTCGCCGGTGCTGCTGCTGGCGTTACACTAGTCACTGCCGGTGCAGCTCCTGCCTTGGCAGGGCCGACTTCGACATGATAGGCCGTTCCATTGACCACAACTGTATATGCCCCATTACTCGAAGCGGCCGTTTTGCCGGAACAGGTGGCGGCATCTTTTTGTGCGGCTTCCGTCTCCTTATAGCGGACACCCATAGGGCGTTTGCCTTGCAGGAAGGCCAGGCCTTTGTCTTCGCAGCAGGCCAGGATAAAGACGTTTTCTTCGGTGACCGGCAAATTGTTCGCCTTGAGCTTCTCTTCGGCTTGCTTGATGCCCAGCGCCGGGTTTTTGTCATTCAGAAGGCGCGGGTCTTCAGTGGTCGGCTGCAAGTTGAGCTGTTCCGCAGCCAGTTTGACGATTTCGGGGTCTGGTTCTGCGGGGGTGCGGCCAAAGTAACCGAGCACCATTTTGCCATAGCCATCGGTGATCTTTTTCCAGTGACCCTGGGTGACATTGGAGAATGCCTGCTGGAAGTAGAACTGTGAGACTGGAGTGACGGAAGTGCTCGAACCGCCGCGCTCGACAACTTCACGCATGGCTTTGATGACTTCCGGGAACAGATGCAGGCATTTGGAATCGCGCATCATCTGCGTATTGGCGGTCAGTGCACCGCCAGGCATCGGCGACAGGGTGATCAGGGGATTCGTTTCCTTGGCTTCCGGCGGCAGCATGTATTTGCTCATGCAGTCCTCGAAGACCTCTTCCGCCTTGAGGATTTTTTCATAATCGATATCGAGGGTGTATTGCGTGCCTTTGAATGCATGCCACATGGTGAGAATATCGGGTTGTCCCGTGCCGCCGGACATTGGCCGCATGGAGAGATCGATGATTTCGGCACCGCCTTCGAGGGCGGCCATGTAGCAGGCGACCGACATGCCGGCGGTGTCATGGGTGTGCATTTCGATCGGGCAGTCTTTTTTGCCGGCTGCATCGAGGATTTCGCGGGAGCGTTTAATGGCATCCTTGATGACTTGCGGTGTGCAGGTGCCGGAAGCGTCTTTGAAGCAAAGGCTGTGGAAAGGCAGGCCATTGGCCAGAATCTTTTCCAATACATCGCAATAGAATTTAGCGGAATGCGGATAGGGGTCCTTGACGCCGGGGGGCAATCCCATCAGGGTGATGACCACCTGGTGCTGCAAGCCATTGTCATATACACAACGTCCAGAATATTCAAGATTCCGGACGTCGTTGAGGGCATCAAAATTGCGGATGGTGGTAATGCCGTGTTTTTTGAACAGCTTGGCATGCAGATTGATGATGTCGCTGGGTTGTGAAGAGAGTCCCACCACGTTGATTCCGCGAGCCAGCGTCTGCAAATTGATGTCCGGTCCGACTGTCTTGCGGATCAGGTCCATCGAGTCGAAAGCGTCTTCCTGGCAATAGAAATACGGACTTTGAAAGCGTGCGCCTCCCCCAACTTCCATGTGGGTGATGCCTGCTTCAACAGCGGCTTCCAGTGCGGGGATAAAATCGGCGGTGATGACGCGTGCGCCAATGACGGATTGGAAACCATCTCGGAAGGAGGTATCCATGAAGCGGATTTTTTTCATTGTCTTTCCTTTTATGGGGGTTTAGTTCAACAATAGAATCGATACTAACAGAAAGGGGTTATTTGGCATTATGTGCTTGAATGGCTGCGGCAATAACCGCAACAAGTTCGCCCTCAGGCTGTTGGGCGGCAACTGGGGCAACTGCTCTAGCTGCGGGGCGTCTTTGAGGTTTTTCCGGTTCTGGCAGTAAATACGCATATTTGGCAGCAAATTTCGCCATGGCACCGGTGAGCCAGACCTGGATGCCTAGGAAGATAAAAACGAAACCCATGCCCAATACCGTGATAATACAGGCGTTGCCAATAATTTCCATGTTTTGATTTCCTGTGGTTGAGAGTTGTTGAGGAATTTAAGCTCAAAAACAGCCGAGTTGGAAAGCATCTAATATATTTCAGAATGCTTTTTTTGCGAATCCGTTTCAGCCCGCAAAGAGGTTTTTAACCACGAACCACACGAAAAGGCACGAAATTTTTCTCTATGGTTGCTGCTTTGACGGATGAAATTGCATGCGGTTTAAGAAGTAGCGCAACCGGGGATGGTCGCGCCACTTTTTTATTCCAAGAAGAATGGCGTGTCTTCATCGATCAGTTTTTTCAGAGTCTTTGGTTTCTTTTCGTCTGTCTCGGGTGCAGGTTGAACTGGCGAGGGTGCTGGTTTCTGCTCTGGTGGCGGTGTTGGTGCAGGGGGGGCGGCTGGCGCGGAGATTGCAGGCGCCGCAATGCTGGGTGCTTTTACCGGTGCATCAGCAACGGGAGGCGATGTCGGCTCGGCAACGTCCGATGCTTCCGAAGGTTCGTCCGTGGGAGCAGGCGCGGATGTCGGCTTTTCTTCAGCGGGAGTGGGTGGCGGATTTTTTTTGCCGATTGATTTTTTTGTCCCGGGGCGTTTCGTGCTGCGTTTTTGGGCAGTCGCGGAAGTTTCTGTTTCTACGGGGTCGTGCTGCTCTTTTTCGGCTGGGGCATTTTCTTCCTGCTCCGGTGGTTCTGCGATGATTTCATCTGCCGGGTCGGGCATTGCTGGTTCCTTCTCAGTAGTTTCCGGGCTGTCTTCGGCGGTTTCTGCCACGCTGGTTCCCCGGTTGACCATCGTCACTGCCGTTACCGGGTAATGGGTCAGCTTGAAGCCGCGTGCTTCGCGTGATCGCATCGGGTATGAGTCAAAATCGACTGTAACGGAGTTGTAGGAGCGGCGCTTGTTGGCTTCCAATTCGAGCCGCACGATGACTCCGCTGTTCGTATACAGCTGTTCGATCAGGCAGTTAGGCGGGATGATCTGGTATTCCCTGCCCAGTGTATATTGGCCCAGCTGGAAACGTTTGGCATACCAGGTGCCTTCTTGGCGATGCCGGTAAAGGATCGAGTAGACCTGTTCCTTGTCGGCAAGAAACAAGTATTTGGTTGGTCCGACGTACTCTTTGTCCGGCACTGCGATGACTTTGCAGGTGCCATCATTCTTCAGCAGCATCAGGCGGTCAAATTCCGTGCAGACTAACGGCTCGTCATTCTTATTGCTGGCTTTGACGTTGGTGCCAACGAAATAATTCAGCTTGTCATGCCAGACTTTCAGGTCGGCTCTGGCGATTTCCCGGACATCGACCGTTTCGAATCCTTCGATCTTAGTCAGGCGTGGATAGAGCGAACCGTATTTTTCAAGCAGATCACGAAGCATCTGGATCGTGTAGTCAACCAGATGCGCCAGATTGAATTTTATTTTTTCCATCTGTTCGAGGATGGCTTCGAGTTCTTCGGTCATCCGGTTCAAGTCAAACAGGGATATTCTGCGGATGTGAATTTGCAGAAGCTTTTCGATGTCCTCATCGGTAATGTCGCGGTGCAGCAGATGCCGGAAGGCTTCGAGTCCCTTGCGGGTCTCGAGGAAGATTTTTTCCAGGGTTTCGCATTTCTCGATGCGCTTGTAGATTCGGTTTTCGATGAAGATACGAATCAGGGAGCGGTCATGGAAGCGGTCTTCTGCGCGTTGCAGTTCAAGCTCGAGTTCACGACGAAGGATGTCCAGCAGCTTTTCCGTGTTGCGCTGCAAAACTTCGGTAACCGTCATTTCGACCGGGACATTGTCCTGGATTACCAGCAACGTCGAACGGATGGTCAGCTCGCAGTCCGTATATGCATAAAGTTCCTTGATTGCTTCCTCGGCATAGACCCCGCGGGAAAGATTGATCTCGATCTCGACATTCTCAGCAGTATAATCATTGATCGAGGCGATTTTCAGCCTGCCGCGGCGCACCGCTCGAGTGATCGAGTCGATCAGGGATTCCGTGGTGGTGGTGGCGGGAATCTCGCGGATGATCAACTTCTTTTCCCCGTCGGCCTCGATGCGGGCGCGCAAACGAATTTTTCCGGCGCCATCCTCGTATTCGCTGACGTCCATGATGCCGCCTTGCGGAAAATCCGGATAGACTTTAAAGGGGCGGTTTTCCAGTATGGCGATCTGAGCCTTGAGGAGTTCCTTGAAGTTATGGGGGAATATCTGTGTGCGCATGCCGACCGCGATTCCGTCGGAGCCGAGCATCAGCAGGGCGGGGACTTTGCAGGGCAGGCAGACCGGTTCCTTGTTGCGTCCGTCATAGGAATCGATATACGTGGTAATATCCTTATTGAAAAGGACTTCTTTGGCCAGCGGGGTGAGACGGCACTCGATGTAACGGGCTGCGGAGGCCGGGTCGCCGGTCAGAATATTGCCGAAATTTCCCTGTCCCTCGATAAAGTATTTTTTATTGGCCAGAACGACGAGTGCGTCCGTGATGGAGGCATCTCCGTGCGGATGATACTGCATGGTGTTTCCGACGACATTCGCGACTTTATTGAAGCGTCCGTCATCGATTGTCGACATGGCATGCAGAATCCGCCGCTGAACCGGCTTAAGCCCGTCATCGACGTCCGGGATGGCACGCTCCTTGATCACATAGGAAGCGTATTCGATAAAATGCTTCGACACCAGAGCATGGAGGCTGTCTTCAGAAGCTACCTCTGGCGATGTGGTATGCAGTTCCTCGTCAACTGAGTCAGGAAGATGGTTATTTTCCGGGGTATTGGTCATATTTTGTTAGGGGGCAGGGTGCAGGGTGCAGGGGGCAGGGTGCAGGGTGCAGGGGGCAGGGGGCGGGGGGGGCGGGGTGCAGGGTGCAGGGGCAGGTGGCGGGGTTAAAAGTGGCGCAACCGTCCCGGTTGTG
>JAPXLT010000189.1:0-9322 GCA_033809415.1 Lentisphaeria bacterium | reverse complement strand
CACCCCGCACCCCGCACCCCGCACCCCGCACCCTGCCCCCCTGCCCCCCTGCACCCTGCACCCTGCACCCTTACTTATTTCCGGCAAAGGGCTGCTGTTTTTTCCTGAAATCCGGGAGGAAGCTGCCATCGTCCTTGTCTTGGAGAAAGAGTCTTCGAAAGCCCAGCTCGAAGGCCAGTTTACAGACTTCCTCATATTCCTCATCATATACTTTTCGGTTCAGGAACTGCCTTCGTTCACATTCCGGCATTGGTGTAAACTGCCGCATCAGAGACAATGGCAACCCCTCGCCGAATGCAGCGTGAAGCAGTCGCAACACGCACAAGCTGTTTTCGACTTCGCCCGGTAACACCAGGTGCCGCACCATGACTCCCTGGCTGGCTGTGATCTCGCCGCTGCCGTCAAAGGGACGCAAGAAACCTTTTTTCTCGACCAGCGCCCGCAAGCCAGCCAAAGCCAGCTCTGGATAATCCCTGCGCCCCATGCAACGTTCCGCCAAATCCGCATTTGCGAATTTGAAATCCGGCAGGAAGATATCGATATATTGACATTGCTCGATAAGCAGTTCGCTGCGGCAATATCCGGAGCTGTTCCAGAGAAAAGGCGTATCGATTCCCTCCGCACGCAGAATCCGGCACAGTTCCCGTATATGCGGCCACCAGTGTTCCGGGGTGACGAAATTGAGATTATGCACCTTGCTTCGCGCCAAGGCAAGCACCCGCTCCGAAAATTCTGCGAAAGTCAGGATTTCGCCGAGGTGTTCTTTGGAAAGCTGGACATTTTGGCAGAAGAAGCAGCCGCAAGAGCAACCGGAAAAAAAGACGGTGCCCGATCCAAATATTCCGCTGATCGGGGGTTCCTCGCCAAAATGCGCACCGCAATAAGCCACCCGGCAGTCGCTGGTTTCGCCACAGAATCCTTTTTGACCATCAAGACGGTTTACACTACATTCGCGTGGACAGAGTCGGCATTGCTTATATTCGGAAAAATCAGGTTTTCGGTTTCCGGAAGTTTTCATCATGTTTATTGAGCATTTGTTGCAATTCACGATCCTGAATCGGCATTTTCCGGCTGATCTCCTGGGTAGTCGCGCCAGGTGGTAACTTCAAAGTTTCCTTCAATTGCGCCGTAAATTCAGCATCCGTTTCCCTTCCCCGGAATTTCTGACGGATCTGGACGAGCCGCTGTCTTGTCCGGTAGGCTTCCCGTTTGTTTCGCAGCCATTTCCTGAAATAGGTCCAGAGCAGAGCCAAAGTCAACAGTCCCATGAATCCAGGAAGCAGATAGAGAAACAAGATATCCTCGCGTTTCCGGTATTCGGGAGGTACGACAAAGAAATCATCCGACATCACAATCTGGTTCTCGTCTTCGTAAAAGTCTCTCTGGTCGGTTTTCTTGTCTAGCGATTCGTCGTCTTCTTCTTCAGCTTCATACCAGTCCTGTTCCGTACTTTTGCTGTCATTCTGCAGTCCGTCCGGACGATTCAGATTCAGGTAGAAATCCTTCCGGTAAAAGTCACGTTCCTGCTGGGCAAAGAGAGTTTTCACCTGTCCCATCACGCAACAGAGCAAAAGAAAAATCACATGGAAGTAGTTTTTTCTGCGCGAATGCATCGTGCTTGTCATAATTTTTTTCGTGGTTTTTCGTGCTTTTCGTGGTTCAAAGAGAATTTTATTCTTTGTAATGCAGGAGGTCAGCGTATTTCAAGCGGCTTCCTCCAAAGATATCGAGTGCGCTTCCGACGGTAAAATCAATGCGGTTCTGTCCGGCTTCGGCAATTTTTTCCACGTCCTCGATACTACTGACTCCACCTGCGTAGGTAACTGGCAGTGGGCAGTTTTCCGCCAGGCATTGCAACAATTCGGAGTCGATACCGCTTTGCTTGCCTTCCACATCAACCGCATGAATCAGAAATTCCGAGCAATATTCACCCAGCAACTCGAAATGCTTCAAATCCAGTACCAGACTGGTCAAAGTCTGCCAGCGGTTGCAGGCAACCACGAAGCGTCCCTCCTGACGGCGACAGCTTAAATCAAGAACGAGGTGCTCCGGAGTCACCAATGCGCTCAACCTCTGCAAGCGTTCGAGACAGAATTCCTGTTCAGGGAAAAGGTAGGAAGTGACGATGACTTTCGCTGCCCCCGCATCGAGCCATTCGAGTGCATTTTCCGGGGTGATGCCCCCGCCAATCTGCATACCGCCAGGATAGGCTGCCAGTGCTTCCCGGGCAGCATCCTCATTGCCTTTTCCCAGCATGATGACATGGCCGCCGGTCAAACCGTCACGTCGATACATCTGCGCATAATAGGATGGTGGCTGGCTGGCAATAAAATTGGTCTGCAAAGCATCAGGATTTTCGGCCAGTGTCGAGCCGACGATCTGCTTGACACAACCATTATGAAGATCGATGCAGGGACGAAAACGCATATTCAGCCCATCCAGTATTGTTTTAGCTTGGCATGGTTGCCAATTTTAAAGCAAGATTCGAAACTGCGCTTTTCGAGGTATTCCTGCACGCTCGAAGCCTCTGCCCAGAACTTGAATTCGTCATTGGCCAGAACCGCCTCTGCCAGGCAAGCGAATTCATAGAATCCATCATCACGTTCGAGGCTGATAATGCTACCGTCAGCCGGTTTGAAAGCGCAGACGTGTTCGAGTACCTCGGCTTTTGGGGCAAAGCGGAAGACTTTCGCAATATGCGGAAAAGCGGTCACAAAGCCGATGCCTTCCCAGGTGCCTGCGGTGAAATCCGCGGCAAACTGATCTTTGTTGATTTTGCAGCGGCTCCATTCGTAGCGCTCCGGCGAAGGACGCCCGGTTATGCTGCAATAATAAATCTTGAAGACCGACTTCCCATCCGCTTTTCGGACAAGCCGGAAATCATCAACTATCGCCTGATAGCCTAAACATGCCTCGACAATCATAAGAAACTCCTCTTCTCGCTGTTTGTGGACAGGGGGCAGGGTGAAGGGTGCAGGGTGAAGGGTGCAGGGTGCAGGGTGAAGGGTGAAGGGTGAAGGGTGAAGGGTGAAGGGTGAAGGGTGAAGGGTGAAGGGTGAAGGGTGAAGGGTGAAGGGTGAAGGGTGCAGGGTGCAGGGTGAAGGGTGGACGCTGTGGACATTGTGGACGCTGTGGACAGGGTGGACAGGACTCGCCACTAACTCCGCACTACACCCCCTGCCCCCTGCACCCTGTCACCTGCACCCTCCTTCAGAAAAATCATTGCTTCGCGATAGCCTTCGAAGCCCATTCCGGCGATGGTTTTGCAGCAGGCCATGCCCGCGTAGGAGATTTGTCTGAATTCTTCGCGTTGTTGCACAGCACTCAGATGCACCTCGACTGCCGGGATATTGACCGCTTTGAGAGCATCCATGATGGCGATGCTGGTATGCGTATAGGCAGCCGGATTGATGACAATCCCATCGTATTTCCCGAGAGCCCCCTGGATTGCATCCACCAACGCTCCCTCATGATTGGATTGATAGCAATCAACCTCGAGGTGCAATTCGGCGGCGCATTGCCGGATAAAATCCAGCAGCTGCGCATACGTTTTCTGCCCGTAAATCTGCGGTTCACGGATTCCCAGCATATTGATATTCGGTCCGTTAATGACCAGAATTTTCATTGAAATCCTCCAGTATGGCCTGGACGGCCTGCTGCACAGCCCCCTGATTATCCACGACACAATCCGCAGCTTCGAGATAGAGCGGGGTACGCTGCTCGAACAGTTTTTCGATAGCTTCCATCGAGCATGAAAGCGGTCTGCCTTTCCGGGCAAGCATGCACAAATCCCTGCGCAGATAATAGACCCGGCCCGTTTGTTTCAGCTTCCGGATGTTTTCCGGATTAAGCACCATGCCGCCGCCAGTGGCAATCACTTTCCCGGTTAAATGCGAACACATCTCGGCGATTTCGGCCTCCTGCGCACGGAAAAACGCTTCTCCATGCCTTGCAAAAATCTCTGTCACTGGAAGGTGCGTCTTCTGCTCGATAAGCTGATCGGTATCGAGGAACTCGCGTTTCATTTGCTGCGCCAGCAATTGTCCGATGCTGGACTTTCCGCAGCCAGGCATTCCAATAAGCACAATGTTGGCTTCTGGATGATCCATTAGATCACTTGCTCAACTCGTTGGTATCAGCTGGCTCTTGCGGCCAAGGTTTTCCGCTGCTCCAGTCTGGCACTTGACCTTTCTGCTGGCGCTCGAGCCAGTCAAAGGTAGGCCAGCTGAGCATATCGTGCCCACCCTCGAACAAGGACAGCCTCACCATTCTGGATTGCTTGCGAAGATAGACTTTATATTTGCCGAAGGCAGAGTCCTGATCCTGCCACAGCAGATGCTCCGGAATCTGCTCGTGAAGGACGATGTGATCAATGTCTGCCTGACTGATTCTATCCTCCGGCGCCGCCAGTGAGTTGTAGGCATGAATTGCCTGACTGACCGGCACGCTGCCTGTATGACCATCATGAATCCCAGTGCTGATATCCAAGGGGAGGCCCGCTGCATTCTGCATGTACGTCAGAGGCGAGCGTTTCCGGGCTTCATCGAGAGCCGACGCCGTATTCATCGGATTGCCCCCGCAGGCCAGCTCGATATGTTCAGCATAGCCATGATGCCGGGTATTCAGGCATTGCCGATGCCAGGCAGCGATATCCGAAATCGGACACCAGGCGGACGCCGCGGCCCAAATTTCCGGGCGCCGTCCGGCAAGCAGCAAAGTCGCATGACCGCCGCCTGAACCGCCACTGAGATAAATCCGGGAACTGTCAACGGCAAAATTTTCCTGCATGAAAATTGCGGCATCGGCAATATCGGCGACGACTAAATCCGAACCACACCCTGCCGGTGTGTTATTTGGACCACGAAAATTCGGATAAATCAAGTGCCAATTTTTTTCATGGCAGAGTTGCGTATATCGCTCAATGCCCGTTTCAAAAGTGCAGCTCCAGGTATGCAGGGCAACCAACAGGGGTCTCGGGGATGATCCGGAGGCCAGCAGACGAAACGCCGGCTGAGAGCTATTGTCAATACTGCAAGGATAAGTGATTTTTTCAAGAATAGGCATAATGGACAATGGACAGGGACAGGAATGGACAAGAATGGACGGAATGGACAAGAATGGACTGCTGAATGGACGAGGGACGAGGGACGAGGGGTTTTCGTGTCTTTTCGTTGTTAAAACCTGCGTTACTTCAGTGCGTCTTCGAGGTCTTTGTTGTGTTGCTGGTTGATCTGGTCGATTTTTTTGACTGCGCCTTTTTTGGCTTCGACCTGTGCGGCGCCGGTGCCGTAATCAACTGCGCTTTGGATTTCCTGGCGCAGTGATTGACCAGTTTTTTTAGGAGCGTCCTGTTGCTGGCTTGCCGGTTTTGCCGGTTCACAAGCATTGCAAAGGAGCAGCGCGACACCCAGCAGAAACATGGTCTTCATGGCATACCTCCTTAAAGGAATACGGGTTTTCCACTTCGCACACTTTCAATTTCGGCCCGCACCAGCTTGATCGTCTGCATCGCATCGGCGGCAGTAACCGTTTTCGGCTGAACGCCCTTGCGGATGCAATCAAAAAAGTACACCTGTTCATTGAAATAGGGTCCCGCAGACGAAATATTCAAACCGCTTTCGATTTCCTCGATATCCTCATGCTGCAGCGGATGGGAAATTTGATCATTCTGGTACAGCATCAAGGTCGGATTGCCGAGTCCATTGAATTCCAGGCAGGCCTTGTCAAACGTTGCGCGGTACGCAGCCGTAAATGGGAAGCCTTTCGGCATATCCGCACTTCCTTCGGCACAGACGACTAGCTCCTTTCCAAAATCATAATGGGTAAAGCTGTGCACGATTCCGCCGGCCGTCTCCGCATCCCGGGAAAAACCAAAGGACTGCACGGATCGCGGCAATCCTAACAGCCATAGCACAGCATCGCTGTCATGAATATGCCGGTCGAAAATCTGCATGCCGCCGCGCTTTTCATCGAGGTACCAATTTTGCCAACCTGTCGAAATGCCACCCACCCGTGTCATCGAAAGGGTTCGCAAGTCGCCGTAAGTCTTACGGCTTACCGCTTCTTTCAAGACGCAGTACTCCGGCCAGAACCGCAATACCTGACCGATCATCAGTATTTTTCCGCTCTTCTCAGAGGCATTGATCATCTCGCTGCATTGTTGCACATTCAGAGCCATGGGCTTTTCACAGAAGACATGGCAACCCTTTTGCAGAGCCAAAATACTCAGTTCCGCATGCAGAAAGGTCGGCACACAGACAAACACTGCATCGAGCTCTTCCCTAGCCAGCAATTCCTGCCCGGTCTCATAGATTTTCATGCCTGGAAAGTCTTCGACAATCATCTGCCGCCTCTCCTCACGAACATCCGCGATGGCGCACAACTCGATATCAGCACCGTGTTTTTTCAGCAGCTGGCCATGATGTCGGCCCATATTTCCATAGCCACACAAAGCAACGCGCATCATTTTCTCCTCATAAAAATTTTTCGTGTCTTTTCGTGTCTTTTCGTTATTAAAAAATCCCTTTCAGGAGGCCACATAAGCCAGTGCGGAGGTCAGGATTTCGCAGGCCTGATCGATCTCCGCACGTGTGACTTTCAACGAGGGGAGCAGGCGCAAGACGCCTTCGCCGGCGGTCAGCGTCAACAGGCGGCGTTTCTTGCATGCCGTCTGCAGAGCGAGGACACGTTCACCGACTTCGATACCGACTAAGAGTCCCACGCCACGCACGTCCTTGATAAATGAAAATTGCTGTTTCAATTCATTCAAGCGGGCAAACAGATAGGCGCTCATCGCCTGGACATTCTCGAGCACCTTCTCTTCCTCGATGGCTTTGAACACGGCCAGCGAAGCTGCGCAGGCAAGAGGCGTGCCACCGAAGGTGCTGCCATGTACGCCCGGAGCGAAGAGTTCGCCAAATTCCGCGCCAATTTCAAACGCTCCCATCGGCAAACCGTTGCCCAGTGCTTTGGCCATGCTCATTCCATCCGGAATGACATCATAATTCTGATAGGTGAAATATTTGCCGCTGCGTCCCATGCCGCATTGCACTTCATCGAAGAGTAGGAGCAGGTTCTTTTCATCGCAAAGTTGGCGCAATCCTTGGATAAATTCCGGGCTTGCGGGATGAATTCCCCCTTCGCCCTGCACCGGCTCGACTAGAACCGCAACGGTCCGCGGGGTAATCGCTGCGCGGACTGCTTCGAGCTGATTGAATTCGGCAAAAACGAAGCCTTCCATATCTGGTGCAAAACCTTCGCGATACTTCAGCGTGGCCGTTGCGGCCAGGGTTGCCAAGGTACGACCGTGAAACGAGTGGGTGGCACAGATGATTTCATAACGTCCGCCATTGCGGCTGCCCCAACGTCTGGCGAATTTGATCAGGCCTTCGTTGGCTTCAGCGCCGCTGTTGCAGAAAAAGACTTTTCCCTCGAAGCTATTGCGTGCGATAACAGAAGCCAGGCGGGGCTGATTTTCGTTGTAGAAAATATTCGAGCAATGCACCAGCTTGGCGGCCTGCTCGCTGATGGCTCGAGTGACCGCCGGATGGCAATGTCCCAGGTTGCAAACGCTGATCCCCATCGTGAAATCCAGATATTCATTGCCGAAAAAATCCCAGACTTTCGAACCTTCACCACGCACCAGCATGGTATCCCGCCCGTAAGTCGGCAATACATATTCACGATCCAAATTCAATAATTCAGCAAAAGTCTCTTTCATGTCCTATTCACTTCTTGTTATCACCCATCAAACTTCTCGATGCTATCATCCAAAAATTTCGTACTACCCCCAGAATCTTGTTGTGCAAGATTTTGGATAGAAATTGAACCTTGGCGATTCCCTATGTCGCGCCCTTACAGGGCTTTGCGGATGGAGTGGTTCCCAACCCAGGGCGTTGCCCTGGGCTGGTATGTCGCGCCCTTTCAGGGCTAATTCCAACATCGCCGATCCGACCGATCCGACCGATCCGTCAGAGAAAACACCTGCACCCTGCACCATGTTGTTCAGTAGCAAAAGATTAAAGGCACCATCACAACCGGGACGGTTGCGCCACTTTTTAAACCTGCACCCTGCACCCTGCACCCTGCACCCTGCACCCCGCACCCTGCCCCATGTTGTTCAGTAGCAAAAGATTAAAGGCACCATCACAACCGGGACGGTTGCGCCACTTTTAATCCGCGTGCAGGCTCATCCGTCAGAGCAGCAACCCCTAAAAAATTCCGTGTTTTCCGTGTTTTCCGTGGTTAAAAAAGTTTTATTCGCGGCTGATTTTGCGCACCAGTTCTCGGTCGAAATAATTGATGCTCATGCCTGCATCCACAATCAGCGTCTGTGCATTGATTCCGCTCGAGCGCTCGCTTAACAGGAAGGCGATGACATCGGCAGGTTCCCGGGTGGCAAGCGCTGATTTCCGGGGGATCACCTTCTCGGCATACAGATAGGCGTCGATATAGCCCGGAATGCCGGCGGATGACGAAGTCTTCAGCAAGCCTGCGCCGACCGCATTGACGCGAATTCCAGGCGAGACCTCCTGGCTCAGCGATTTGGCCAGAAAGACGACACTCGAGTCCAGCGCCGCCTTAATCGGCCCCATATACCCGTAATTTTCCGAAGCCATGCGGGTCGTCGAGATGCTCATGGTGACAATGGACGCATCTGGACTGAAAAGCTGTTTCAGCTGATTGCACACTTGCACCAGTGAAAAACAGGAGATATCGACTGCCTGCAGAAAATCGCGTTTGAGCGTGGCATGAAAGGGCTTGATCCCTTCGCTGAAATTGGCGAAGGCAAGCGAATGGACAAGGCCATGCACCACCGGGAACTGCGCTGCAACTGACGCCCCCAGTTCCGCCATTTCCGACTCGGATTCCACATCGCAAACCAGGGCAGGTGCCTCAGCACCAATTAAAGCACGATTCTTTTCGAGCAAATCACGGTCTTTGAAGACATAAACCAAATTTGCCCCTGCCTCCCGTAAAACTTCCGCCACTGCCCAGGCGATGCTGCGACGATTCGCAACTCCCATCAAAACAATGTTCTTGCCAGATAAGCGTAAAAAATCCATATCCCCTGACTTTGCAAAATCCTTAAAAACAAACTACACACCCGTCCGACCTGTCGGACGGGTCGGACAAGTCGGACAGGTCGGACAGGTCGGACAAGTCGGACAAGTCAGACAGAAGACGCACCCTGCACCCTTTGATTTTTCGGTGATGGAAGAGGAAACCGGCTTCATGCCGGCGAGCCGCCGGCGCTCCATATCGCCTCCGACTGAAAAAGTAAAGCCGACCTTGGCACACAAGAATTTCGCCAGAGCAGGCT
>JAPXLT010000188.1:0-9328 GCA_033809415.1 Lentisphaeria bacterium | reverse complement strand
GATCCCAGTAGTCCTGAGAGGGTACCCAGCACCATCGCGAGACAATGTCAATGTCTTCGACAACTGGTGCCAGCTGAAAATCCACCGGGAGATGTGAATAGGTTACCACAGCAATCTGCAAGGCAGGATTGATCGATTGAATCTCTTCCCGGATTTTCTTCAGAGCAGCAGGTGGGACATAGTTTTCGCTGTCGGCGCTTTGATTGAAATCATCGATCTGAATCCCTTTGATGTTAGGATATTTCAGGGAGCGTTCGGCAATTTGAATGGCTGAAGCCAAGTAATTGCCATGTTCCAAGGTGCAGAAAACTTCTTCAATACCATGAAGCAGATCGAGTTGTGTGTCGGAGAGTCTTCCGGCAATACAGTTGTCAATGCATTCCTGATCCCATTTTGGAAAGTGCTTTTGCAGATATGCGACATTGAACATCGAGTTATTGTAGAATGCCTTGCGTACACCCAGATATTCTGCGGCAGTTTCCAGACTACAACGGGTTTTGCCGAAGACAAAAGGCGCGTAAGTCGGGGTCTTTTCCAAAACATAGCCCCACGTGAAGACTTTATCCTTGAGCTGACTCATGATAGCTACTCCGTGCTTTATTTTCTACGGGGTGGTATTTTGAGGAAGCGTTGCAAGCGGTTTTTGATCTGCTCATTTTGGCAGACTTCGATATATTTTTGCAGGGCGTCATAAACTTCAGGGTCACGTGCAAGCGGGATCAGGCTGAGTGCGGCCTGTTCCTGGATGCTGGTTTCCTGATCCTCGAGGGCGGCCAGCAGGATGTCCTGATAGCCTTCAGGGCGCTGCCGGGCATAAGTCTGTATCGCGGTTTTGCGCACGAGGGGATTTTCGTCCAGGATGGCTTGTTGCGCGAGTTCGACGAGCAGTGCCGGGTCCTCGGTCAGTCGGAAAGCGAATACGCGCACATCCGGCTGCGGATTTTTCAGGATCGGGAGAAGCTGTTCGCGGGGCAGGGCTTGTTTATTGCGTCGCAGCGCCATCATTGCCAACTGGCGTGCTTCCGCGTTGTTGTCCTCAAGAGCCTCGAGGAAGATTTTCGGGTCGGGGTTGCTGCCGGGCAGTTGAAAGGCGAGCATGCGCAAGGCTGCAACGCGCAATGCGGGTGCTGCGCTATCGAGCATTGCGGTGCAAATGGGCAGAGCCTGTTCGGCATATTGCCGCAAAGGATTGACTAGGGGTACGCGCAATTCTGCGGAGATCGTCTCGTCGAGCAGGGCGGTTTTCAGGCGGGCGAAGTTTTCCGGGGTGATTTTGTCGGCGGCCAAGATGCCGATGGCGGCTAGTCGCACCATGGCTTCGGGGTCATCGGCAAGCACCTCCAACAGGGGAGTACCGGTTTCGCCGAGATTGGCGGCGAGGTATACTAGTTCGAAACGGACGGCGGGATGCGGGCTTCTCAGCAGAGGCTGCACCTGCATCGCACGCAATTCCTCTTCTCCCTGGCAACGTGCGTATGCTTTCAGGGCAAGCACCTGCAATTCCGAAGATTCAGCCGCAAAGAATGGTTCCAGATTTTCACGTTTCAGGACACCTGGAAAATATCCTGCCGCCAGCAGAACATTGCGGCGCACGGAAGCGTCGGGGTCATCGAGAGCCTGATTCAGATATTTAATCGTGTCGGGATTTTGCAGTGCTTCGGACTGTTTCAGGCGTCCTCGGATGATGATCCGCGAACCGATGATCCGGTTGCCACCGACGACCGCTCTGTCCAGCAGGGAAGAAGCAATGCGGCGGATGTGCACATCCTCATCGCTTAAAAGGCGCAGGATTTCCTGACCTGTCTCCGGATCGATGTTACGGTCTTCTTCGACGAGGGAGACTAGTGCGCTCTGGCGGATGGCGGCGTCGGGGTCGTGGAGGCATTTCAGCAAAGCGGCTTTGGCCTCGGGGGTGTCATATTTTCCGATGACCAACGCTGCGGCCTTGCGGGTTGCAGCGTCGGGGCTTTGCAAGTCTCGCAGGCATTTGGCAATGGTCTGTTCCTCACTTTCGGTGGCCGGCTGAGCGCTGGCAATGAAAGCGGAAATCAGAGCAAAGACAAGAAACAGTCGCTTCATGGCATTTCAGTTTGTCTGACTGGTCTGACGGGTCTGACGGGTCTGACGGGTCTGACGGGTCACAGGGAGTATTTTTTTGCTTTATTCTGGAAAGCTTGTACCTTCGGGTGGATAGAGGGTGTGCAGGAATCGGCGAATTCCTTGAGTTTTTTCTTCTGTTCCGAATTCAGGTTGGTGGGCACTTCGACGATAATGCGGATATACTGGTCGCCGCGTCCGTGTCCGCTCAGGGAAGGCACCCCTTTTCCTTTCAGACGCAGCTTTGTCCCGTTCTGAACTCCGGCCGGCACTTTCAGGCTTTCCTTGCCGGAGATGGTCGGCACCTCGATCGTGCCACCCAGAGTGGCTAGCGGGAAGTCTATTGGCACATCACAGTACAAGTCCAGGTCTTCGCGGACAAAGATCTCGTGTTTCCGGATTCGCAGGGAGACATACAGGTCGCCGGATGGGCCGCCACGTTCTCCGGCATTGCCTTCTCCAGCGACGCGAAGGCGTGAGCCATTGTCTACACCGGGCGGAATAGTGATCGTCAGCTTCTTGCTTTTCCGCAGGGTTCCTGCCCCGCGGCAGTCTTTGCAGGGGTTTTCGAGAATAGTTCCTGCCCCACGGCAGTGTGAACAGGTCTGTCGGATGCTGAAGAAGCCCTGGGTCATGGCAACCTGCCCTTGACCTCCACAATAAGAACAGGTTTTCCGGGAGGAGCCAGGCTCCGCGCCGTTGCCATTGCAGCGAGTACAGGTCTCCGAACGCGGGATGGTAATCTCTTTTTCAGCGCCAAAAATCGCTTCTGCGAAAGAGATTTCCATTTCGTAGAGGAGGTCATCTCCGCGTGTGGGGGCATTTCGTGTGTGCCTGCTTCTGCCGCCTCCACCGAAAAAGCTGCTGAAAAAGTCTCCTCCATCTTCGCCGAAGACCGATGCAAAGATGTCTTCCGGGCGCATTCCGCTGCCGCCTCGTCCGCCCTGGGTATACATCTGGTGTCCCATCTGGTCGTACTGGCGTCGTTTTTTTTCGTCGCTGAGCACTTCGTATGCCGCGTTGATTTCCTTGAATTTTTCTTCCGCATCCTTGTTGTCGGGGTTGCGGTCGGGATGGAACTTCATGGCCAGCTTGCGATAGGCTTTTTTTATTTCCTCGCCGCTGGCGCCTCGTTCCACACCTAGGATTGAATAATAATCTTCAGCCATAGGAATAAAATCTCCTTACCATCAATATCGTCAGAATGACAGTTTCGAGTGCAGTCATCTTACTTTTTTTCTTCTTCACTTTGTTTGCCGGATGAAACGACGACGTTTGCGGTTCGCAGCAGTTTGCTGTTGAGCAGGAATCCGGCTTTCCATTCACGGATGATCTTGCCTTCCGGGACGGTGTCGCTTGGTTCTTGGGAAATCGCTTCGTGAAAGTTCGGATCGAAGTCCTGTCCGATGGTTTCCATGCGCTTGACACCGAGGTTTTCGAAGGTGCGTTGGAATTCGCTGAGGATCATATTCAGGCCTTGTTTCAGGCTTTCCAGGTCGGTTGCCTGATCGGCATGATCGACAGCCAGGAGAAACATGTCGAAGACATTCAGGAACTCGGCAATGGTCTGCTGCCGGGCCGATTCGCGGATTTCGCCGAATTCACGACCCATGCGCTTGCGGTAGTTCTCGAAATCCGCTCGGGCTCGCAGGTAGCGGTCGTTGGCCTGGGCAAGCAGTTCCTCCGTTGTGGGTTCCGGTGGCGGTGTCGCTGCCTGGGTTTCCTGTGTTTCGTCAGTGGCATTCACATCGGGGGCATCTGCTGTAGCTTCAGCCGTCTGCTCGACGGTCATTTTGTCTTTTTGATTTTTGCTCTTAATCACTTCTTTCATTCCGTTTCACCATGTAAGGCTTCAATGAACCCGGGTGACAGGGGATTTTTTACCACGAAAGGCACGAACGGACATTTCGTTGTTCAAAAAGAATTTTTCGCCTACCCGGTTTCAGAGTTTTAATTTGCTGAATACGTCATCCAGGGTGCCGAAGCTTGCGTCGGCACTATCTTTGACATTCACTGGCGTCTCGCGTTCCATTTCCCGTTCTTTTTCCAAGGTTTCCGGCAGTGTCAGCGAGATTCGGTTGCCGTCGATTTCGCGGATGACGACTTCGATTTTGCTGCGCAGCGGATAGAGTCTGTAGAGGGCGCGCACTTGCAACGCGCTTCCGACATCTTCCGGCAGTGGAATCTGGCTGATATGCAGCAGGCCGGTGCGTCCATCCGGCAGCTTGACGAAGAGTCCAAAGGGTTTCTGGCTTTCGACTTCGCCTTCGATCTTCTGCCCGGCAATCGCATTGCTGATGATCTCCTTTTCCTCCTCGAGCGTCAGTTCCGCCGGCTTTGCATCGCTTTTTGGCTCACCGATGCACAGGGCGATGCGTTTGCGCTCCGCCTCGACGCCCAGGATGGTGACCTCGACCTGATCTCCGATGCTTACGATTTCGGAGGGGTGTTCAACGCGGTGGTCGGCCCCCAGCTGGGAGATGTGCGCCAGCCCGTCGACGCCGGGTTCGAGTTCAATGAAGACGCCGAAATTGCTGATGCGGGTGACTTTGCCCGTGCGTTTGCTGCCGACGGCATATTCCGGGGAATCCGGGATCAGGTCCCAGGGGTTGGTTTGAGCTTGTTTAATGCTCAGGGCGATGCGTTCTTTCTTTTCGCCGCCGTCGCCCCATTCGAGGCTTAGGACTTTGACGCGGACTTCCTGCCCCTCCTGAACTACTTCTTCAGGAGTGCCGATGCGGTTCCAGCTCATTTCACTGATATGCACCATCCCTTCCACGCCGCCCAGATCGACGAATACGCCAAACGGCATCAGCTTGACAATGGTGCCGTTGACAATGTCGCCCTCCTGCAGGGTAGCCTGCAAGGCTGCGCGGCTTTTCTGTGCTTCCTCCTCGAGGATTAGCCGTCGGCTGAGCACGACATTGCGTCCCTCTTCGGCATATTCAGTGATCCTGAACAGATAGGTGTTGCCGATGTATTCGACTGGTTCCTTGCGGACACCACGCATGTCAATCTGCGAAAATGGGCAGAAGGCTTCCGTCTGCGAGACTTGGACGGTATATCCGCCCTTGCGTTCAGCGGTGACTTTGCCTTCTATCGGCATTTTGGCGTTGTAGGCCTGCTCGACGTCGGCGTCGCCCTCTCGATCGCTCTTCATTTTGATTTGCAGCTTGATTCCTTCGTCGGTCCAGCCCATGCAATAGGCTTCGATGATATCGCCCTCGGCGACGGTGAAGCCGCCTTTGCCGTCGTCGAAGTCCTGCTTGTCGATGACACCGTCGGCGCGGGCGCCGAGATCGACAAAAACGGTATCCTTGCCGACCATGATAACTTTGCCGCTGACTTTTTCGCCAGTTCGGATTTGGACTTTCTGCCGTTCTTTGGCTTCAAACATCGCTCCGAAATCATTTTCGTTGAATTGTTCCATGTTTGTTTACGACCTTTATTTAGTTTCTGTTATGAGATATTGTCATGACTGGTAACAGATGCTTCGCACCATACTGCACGGGTATTGTCAGATAGCGGCACGAACGTGCCACTTTTCAGGTTTGCCGGGCGCAGCCAGGCACTGCCTTTGACCGCTTCGAGGCAACTCCCATCAGGGTTGTGCAGCTCGCCTTTTCCTTGCAGGATCAGCAAAATGCCAGGAGTGTTCGCAGCATCTGCCAAGTCAAGTTTGGCATCTTCCAGCATGGTCAGGCTGAACTCCTGCACCGGAGCCGGATAAGCGCGTCTTCCGGGAGACAGCGGGTTGCCTTGTTGAATGGACGGAAATGCTGATGAGAAATCGGCAACTTGCATAAATTCCTCCGGAGCAACTGTCTTGTTGGTGAGTCCACCTCGGATAACGTTGTCAGAGTTGGCCATGCATTCGACGCCGGTGCCATGCAGATGGGCATGCACCTGTCCCGGTGGCAGGAAGACGGCCTGGCCTGGCTTCAGGCAAATGTAATTGAGCAGAAACGCAAAAAGACAGCCGCGATCACCAGGATATTCCCGCATCAGCCGCAGAAATACTCGCTCGCAGGAGTGCAGGTCTGTGCAATTTTTCAGGGTATCTGCGGCTCTTTGCAAAATCCTTTGCAAGACCTCCTCCGGCAGCGTAAAAAGAGCTTGGCAGAAACTGCGGATGTCCCCATCCTTCCGCAGTTCAAGCCATTCTTGAAAAAGGCCGCGCTTTGCGATGGAGTCATGAATTTCGGTGGGTTTCCGGAAACCCGCCAAGGTTTCAAACGGGGTCAGCGCCAGCAGAATTTCGGGTTTGTGGTTGCTGTCCGGATAGCGGTCGGGAAATTGTTCATGCAAGCGTGCGGCGGTTTTAAGGTTCGGATGGCATTGAATCGAGAGCGGCCGTTCACAACTCAGGATTTTCATCAGAAAGGGCAGGGTTTGAAAACCGGCTGCACGGCAAGGTTGCCCAAGAATTTCATTTGGAAACTGGCGGATCAAGGCATCAAGAAAGACTTTTTCCCCATCGATGTGCACTGCGGAAGGCATGGAAGGGTGCGCCCCTATCCACAGTTCAGCCAGAGGACGCCCGTCATCCGACAAATCCAAAAGCTCCGCAAGATACGGCAAAACCCCATTTTGCGAGTGGCTTCCCCATGCATAATGATACAATCGGTTTTCCAGCAGCAGAAATCTGGTAGGTTCAAAAAACATTACGAACTCAAAAACAACCTGATATCAATAGATGAAAGGCAAAAAACATAATATAATCCCAAATTCCTGAAGCGCGGAAAAGCGTAATGCGTCAGTAAAACTGGGTGACAGGGGCTTTTTTACAACTAAAAACACGAATGGACACGAAAAAATTTCATGGAAAATACGGCTTGTTCTCGCAGAAAAAGTCACTTCCATGAAATTTTTTCGTGTCCTTTCGGGCATTTCGTTGTTCAAAAGAATTTCTTGCTTACCCGGGTTCACTGATGCCTTACCGGAAAAGCAGAAAGGCGGGAGAATTTTTAAAAGAAAGATTTGTAAAATGAATTCTGCATAGTACAGTAAATAATTCCGGCGATTTTTATGGTGAAATTCCGGGGAACGAATGTTAACAAGACTGAAAGGATTGGTAATGAATCTGAAGAAAATTTTTGCGGGTGCCTTGGTGTTTGTGATGTGTTGTGGCGGATATGCTTTGCGTGCGGAGGAAGCGGCGGCTGCACTTGAAGATAAGTTGTTGCCCTTGGTCACTATGGAGCAGGCTTTTGCCAAGGCGTTGCAGCGCCGGGCTCTTCTGGCACGTTTGATTGAGCAGGAAACGGCAAAACTTAAGGAAAGCAGTGGCGAGGAAGCGACAAAAATCAGCCAGGGTCTGGTTCAGGCTCGCAAGGCTTTTTCTGAATTGACGACTTACATGGACGTTATTTTTGGTTTGGGCGGTACGCGTGCCTATGAGTATGACAGTGTCAAATCGACGATCTATCTGCGGGTTGGAACGATCACGGAAGTGTTTGCAAGAGCCATCCAGGCGCGTGACAATTATGCCAAACGCATCGTCGAGCTGAAAGACATCATCGAAAAAGAAGAAGATGAAACCCGCAAAGCCACCCTGCAGAAAGAGCACGATACCCTGGTACAACGTTGGGCGCTTGTCGTCAATGCGCTGTACAGCATCTACCAAGTGCATCCGAAACGCAATTACCAGTTCAACCCCAGCAACCTGACCCTCTATCTGAAAACCAATGATGAGGAACTTCAGAAACTGCAAGCCGAAATCGAGAAAAACAAAAAGCAGGCCGAGGAAGCACAAGCCGCTGAAAAATAATTACTATCGAACATGGTGACTTTTTCCCTGGGATGTCGTCGTATGTCCCAGGGATTTTTTTTGTTAGCGACACGGACTTTACACGGACTTTACACGGACTTTACACGGACTTTACACGGACTTTACACGGACTTTACACGGACGGGACGTCCCTTGTCCATAATCACAGTCGATTTAGGCTGAAATTGAAGAGGCGGCCCAGGCGGATTTGCAGGATGGATCGAGTATCTGCTTGCGGTGGTGCGTTGCGATGCAGTCTGGTTGCGGCGGTGCAGCCCAGTCCCATCATGAAGCTGACCGTGAAGCTGCCGCCGTAGCTCAGCAGTGGCAGAGGCAGTCCCATGATTGGTACGAGCCGTATGGTCATGCCGATGCCAATTAGCAGGTGGCAGAGAGTCAGCGAACTGAAAGCGGTGCAAATGCTGCTATCGAGGGCATTGCTGGCGGTCGCTCCCCAATGAAGACAGATCATTAGCAGCAGCGCGTACAGAAGCAGAACCGGCAGGGAACCATATAAAAAACCGCCTTCTTCCGCAATGACCGAAAAGATAAAATCGGTCGGGGCGACCGTTCGGGGCAGGTAGCCCAGGCTTTTCATCGTGCCATCGAGAAAGCCCTTGCCGTGTAGCCCGCCGCTGGCTACCGTCATGATCGACTGCCGTTCGTTCCAGCTGCCTTGACCGGAGACATAGGAGCGCAGGCGCCTCAGGTGATACCCACGCAAAAAACTTGATTTTTTGGGGGGGCTGACGGTCGTTTTGTCTTCTATTGATTTTTCTTCTGGAGGAATGCTGCGTAGCCAGAAGAGGCCGCAGATTGCGACCACGATCAAAATCAAGCAAGCACTGAGCAGGCAGCGAAAGAGTTTGCTGGGGCAGTATTTCACCAGCAGCACTGCCAGGATCGGTGGAAAAAGGATCAAGGCATTACCCAAGGCTGGTTCCAGCTTGATCAGAATGGCGGGGATGAGGATGACGGCAGGCAGTGCCATCAGGCGGAAGAGTCTGCTTCCGCCGGCAGGTCGGTTGAGAAGGTAGCATCCTGCCAGAAGAGTGAAGATTTTGGCAGGTTCAGCCGGTTGCAGCAAAAATGGCCCCAACTCGAGCCAACGCCGGGCACCGCCGACTTCACGGCCAATGAACAATACCAGCACCAGACCCAGAAGGCTGGCAAAATATCCCCCCCAGAGAAATATCTTCCAGGAAAACTGACGGTTGTCCCAGTGCGATAAAATCAGAAAAAGCACAAAACCAACTAACAGATAAAACAGTTGCCGCTGCCAGTTTTCACGGACGGGATACTCGTCGCCAATATAACCGGTGCTGTAAATATAACATAAGCCGAATATAGATAAGCCCAAGATCACCGGCCAGATGAAAAGCCGGCTCCAGGAAAGATTATCTGCAACAGAGCGATTCATAAGGGTGCAGGGGGCGGGGTGCAGGGTGCAGGGGGCGGGGG
>JAPXLT010000187.1:0-9383 GCA_033809415.1 Lentisphaeria bacterium | reverse complement strand
ACTGTCCACAACGTCCACAACGTCCACAACGTCCACCCCATTTGACAGGTGCACAGTGCGTGTTCATCTGTCAAAGCAGCAGCCCTATAAAAAATTTTCGTGTTTTTTCGTGCTTTTCGTGGTTAAAAAACCTTTAGCATTTTTCAGTTGCCCATCGAGCGAGTTCCTCGCGGTTGATTTTTGCATTATGCCGTACATCGACGGGGAATGCCGGATGGAAAAAGGCGTGCCGGATGGCAGCGGTCAGCGGGTTGGCGGCAGCGACCTCGAGGATTTTTTCTGTGGTGAGCCGGTGATTTTTTTCCGTTTCGATGATGATGGCGGGGATTTGTGAAGGGCGCTTTCCGATACCGACCAGGGCAGAACGCCGCACACCCGGAATCTGGTTGAAGATGGCCTCGCAGGGAATGCTGAACAGGGTCTGTGTGCCGGCATCGCTTTGCATTTCCACGCGATGTGTTTTTCGCCCGCAGAACCAGAATCTGCCTTTTGCATCGAAGTATCCGACATCCCCGACCCGGTGCCAGATTTTGTCGCCATCGGCAATTTTCGCCAATCGAGTCGCTTTGGGGTTATTGTAGTATTCGGTGGTGACGCATGTGCCGCTGACACAGAGTTCGCCGATCTGCCCGTCATCGAGTTCGTGAGCATCCTGCATGCTGGCGATAGGCTCGTCGGTGATCGCAATGATTTTAGATTGGATCTCGGCAATGGGCTTTCCGACACAGGTGCCTTTCCCGGCCAGGGAAGCTTCTTTGGTTTCGGCGAGCATTTCACTGCCGCTGAAATTGGCGATCGGCAACGATTCGGTGGCACCGTATGGGGTGTAGGTCTCTGCACCGGGTTCGAGCAGCTGATGCAATAGCCTTTCATGCACCTGAGCTGGTACGGGTGCCCCGGCCATGATGATCCGTCGCAAACCCGGCAGGCGCAGCTGTTTTTCGCAGGCGTAGCGGGAAACATGATCCCAAAGAGCCGGAGAGCCGAAGGAGTAGGTTACCGGTAAATTCCGCAATGGCTCGAGAATCCGTTCCGGATTGACTCGGGCAGGTTTGCTGGGGTCCATGTCCGGAATGACGGCTGCCGCACCAAGCGCGATGCTGAACAGGGAGAACAGCGGAAAGCAGGCCAGGTCCATCTCGCCGGGTTTGATGCCGTATTCACGCCGTATCAAGTTGACCTGCGTGTTGAAGATGCGGTGCGTGTAGGAAACGCCTTTGGCGGGACCAGTGCTGCCGGAAGTGAAAAGTACGGCTGCCAGATCATCCGGAGAAGCCGCATGGATCGGATAGGGCTCCGATTTTCCATGCAGTTCTGTGAGGGTACGCCCACCCCAGAAGCGGATGTTGCCCTGGGTGATATTGATTTTAACGGAGCGGAAATACCGCCGGGTGAGCAAGCGCAGGACATGCGCTGCCGGGATTCCGAGAAAGACTTCCGGCTCGATGGACTGCACACAACGCAGAAAATTTCCCCAGCCCATTCCTGGATCAATCAAAACTGGAATGGCACCGATTTTGAAGATGGCAAAAAGCAGTGTATAGAAATCCAGCGAGGGGCGTATCATCAGCAAGGCTTTTTGACCGGCACACACCCCGAGGTTGCGCATTCCCCAGGCAAAAAAATCGCTGCGTTCCTGCAGTTGCTGAAAAGTCAAATGCGTATAGGCGACACGCCCGAAACGGTCGCGGGTTTCAGGAAAATAAATGGCCGCAGCCCGGGGCTGGACAGCGGCCTGCTCCTTGATTAACCAGGCTACATTTTCAGAAGTGGACGGGAACATGCTATTTTTTTAACAACGAAAAGACACGAAAAGACTTGGGGTGGGCTGACGCCCACAACCTATTTTTTGTCCACGGAAAGCACGGAAAGCGCGGAAATTTTTTATGGGTTGCTGCTTTGACGGATGAACACGCAACCCCTATATGTCAAATGTGGTGGACAGTGTGGACGTTGTGGACATTGTGGACAGAACGCTCCCCCCGCACCCTGCACCCTGCACCCTGCACCCTAATCAGACTTCCATCAGTTCTGCTTCTTTGCCTTCCAGAATTTTATTGACCTGTTCGATGGTTTGATCGGTCATTTTCTGGATGACATCGGTTTGTACTTTCAGCTCATCCTCGGAGATTTCCGAGGCTTTTTGCGCCTTTTTCAGGGCTTCGTTGGCATCCCGGCGGGCATTGCGGACTTCGATCCGGGCCTCTTCGGCGCGCTTGCGTACCAGCTTGGTCATGTCTTTACGGCGCTCTTCACTTAACTCCGGGATCGGCAGGCGGATGACACGCCCGTCGCTGACCGGGCTGATGCCCAGGTTCGATGCCTGGATAGCTTTCTCAATGCTCTTGATGGCATTCTGATCCCACGGCTGAATGACCAGCAAGCGGGGTTCCGGGGCAGTGACGCTGGCAATGTCTTTCAAGCGTGTCTGGGCACCATAATATTCCACCATGATTCCATCGACCAGGGCCGGCGAGGCTTTCCCGGTGCGCACCGAAGCAAAGTTTTTCTGCATGACATCCACGGCTTTGTCCATGGCAACCTTGGCTTGATCCACAATTCGAGTGATTTCTGGCATGTTGTTTCCTTTCTTTGGGGGTTCACTTGTTGCTGACCAGAGTCGCATTCTTGAAATTTCCCTGCATGATCTCGGCTAATACGCCGGGTTCGCCAAATTTGAAAATGACAATTGGCAGATTGTTATCCTGGCAGAGAGAGAAGGCGGTAGAATCCATGACTTTGAGTCGTTCATTGAGTGCCTGGCGGAAGGTTACCCTTTCGTACCGCACTGCGGCTGGGTTTTTCATCGGGTCTTCGCTATAAACTCCATTGACTTTCGTCGCTTTGAATACGGCGTCGGCCTTGATTTCGCAGGCGCGCAAAGCCGCCGTGGTATCCGTCGTGAAGAATGGATGTCCGGTGCCGGCGGCAAAGAGGAGCACGGTGCCGATGTTCAACAGTCGGTCGGCCTTGCGGTAGTCGAAAGGTTCGAGGACACCGTCTATTGGCAGTGCAGACTGAATTTCGGCGGAGATATCCAGCGATTCGAGCGCATCGCGCACAGCCAGGGCATTCATGCAGGTGGCCAGCATGCCCATGTAATCCGCGCAATTGCGATCCATTCCCTTGCGACAGCCAGTCAGGCCGCGAAACAAATTTCCAGCGCCGAGGATGACGGCAACCTCTGAACCTGACAAGGTGGCTTCCCGGATCAGTTCTGCGGTGGCCAATACGGCATCAGGGTCTATGCTTCCGCCTGCGCCCTGCAGAGCCTCCCCGCTGAGCTTCAAAAGTATCCGCCTGAAATATGGTTCCTTGTCCATCAGCTGTTTTCCCTTTTTTGTAATGCTTAAACAAAATATAATCCCGAAATCAAAAAACGGGCACTTTATACTACAGTAAAACCTCTGGAGAATTTCGCAAGTCATAATGCGTCAAGGATTTCTTTTTTGAACAACGAAATGCACGAAAGGACTTGGGTGGGCTGACGCCCACAACCTATTTTTTAACCACGAACCACACGAAAAGGTACGAAATTTTTTATAGGGGTTGCTGCTTTGGCGAAAGGGATTGCTCTGGCGAAGTTCTTGTGTGCCGAGACCGGCTTTACGCAATTGTGTCGGAGGCGATATGGAGCGCCGGCGGCTCGTCGGCATGAAGCCGGCTTTCCTCTTCCATCACCGAAAAATCAAAAAGTTCAAATTCCAGTTAC
Organism: Lentisphaeria bacterium; assembly: GCA_033809415.1. Taxonomy (GTDB): domain Bacteria; phylum Verrucomicrobiota; class Lentisphaeria; order Oligosphaerales; family Oligosphaeraceae; genus JAQVUB01. Next base: position 5,671 of record JAPXLT010000187.1, on the reverse strand, counting down.
ATCAAAAAAAGTAATGCCTCAGTAGTACAAGGTTTAGGGGAATGGGGTGCGTAGTGCGTTGGGAACGGATGCAGGGGGCGCAGATTTAAAAAAGTAGCGCAACCGTCCCGGTTGTGATTATTCTGACTGTCGTGGGGTGCGGGGGGATGTCCTTGCCCTGTCCACACTGTCCACACCGTCCACACTGTCCACACTGTCCACCACGTCTGACCCGCACCACGCACCACGCACTACAGAAGACGCATTACGTAAGCAGGGGAGTTTACAAAAAAAGTCAAGAAAGTTCATTATATTAGCAGAAAAATTCATTAGCTTGAACTATATTATGCGCTGTTTTGAATTTACACATAAACAGGAAAGGTTTTTTACGATGTCATCGGTTCATTCCAGTTATGTTTTCACCTCCGAGTCGGTATCGGAGGGGCATCCGGACAAGGTTTGCGATCAGATTGCGGATACGGTTTTGGACTCGTGCTTGTTGAAGGATCCGGAGAGTCGGGTTGCCTGTGAAGTGTTGGTGACAACAAATTTTATCTTACTGGCTGGCGAGGTAACCAGTCAAGCATCATTGGATTATGCTGGGATTGCCCGTCAGGTTGTGCGCGATATCGGCTATGATCGTCCGGGCTTGGGCTTTTCCGGCGATGATGCGGAAGTGGTGGTGAAAATTCATGAGCAGTCTCCGGATATTTATCTGGGGGTGAATGCTGCGACCAGCCAGACTGGGGAGCAGGGTGCTGGCGATCAGGGCATGATGTTTGGGTTTGCCTGTTCGGATACCGATTGCCTGATGCCTGCTCCGCTGTACTATTCACATCGGATCATGCAACGCCTGGCGGAATTGCGGCATCAGGCGCCGGAGCGCTATGCGTTTTTGCGTCCGGATGCCAAGGCGCAGGTGTCTTTGCAATATGAAGGTGGCAAGCCAGTTGCCGTTCGCAATCTGGTGGTGTCACATCAGCATACACCGGATATGAGGATAGAGCAATTGCGTTCCTTGGTTGCGGAGGTTGTACAGGAGGTCATCCCGGCCAGTCTGCTAAAAGGACTTTCCCCCGAAGATTACATGATCAATCCGACAGGGCGGTTTGAGATCGGTGGACCGCATGGCGACTCCGGAGTGACTGGACGCAAGATCATCGTTGACACCTACGGTGGCATGGGGCGTCATGGCGGCGGGGCGTTTTCTGGGAAGGATCCGTCGAAAGTCGACCGTTCTGCGACCTATATGGCTCGTTATGCGGCGAAAAATATCGTTGCGGCGGGATTGGCAAAGACTTGTGAAATTCAGGTGGCCTACGCCATTGGCATTGCCAAGCCGGTCAGCATTCATGTCAATACTTTCGGGACAGGTGTCTGCGAAGACCAGCGTCTGGCCGATATCCTCGGGCAAGGGGTGATTTTCGATTTCCGCCCAGCCCGGATTATCGAAACGCTGGGGCTGAAGAAGCCGACAGGCTGGTCCTATCGTCAAACTTCCAACTATGGACACTTTGGCAAAGACCAGTTTCCATGGGAAAAAACAGACCGGGTGGAAGCATTGCTCGAGGCAGTACGTAAAACTGCCTGTACACGCTGATTTTTAACCACGAACCACACGAAAAAGCTTGGCGTGGGCTAACGCCCACAACCCATTTTTTGTCCACGGAAAGCACGGAAAACTCGGAAAATTTGTAGGGTTGCTGCTTCGACGAATGAGCCTGCTTTGCCAAAATTCTTGCGTGACAAGGTCGGCTTTACTTTTTCAGTCGGAGGCGATATGGAGCGCCGGCGGCTCGCCGGCATGAAGCCGGTTTCCCTCTCTCATCACTGAAAAATCAAAAAGTTCAAAAAAGTTTCTCAAAAATGAGAAAGAGCTTCAAGGTCAGTAACTTACGCATCTGGTTTTTGAAAATCTTTCACAAAAAAGAAGAAGTCGAGTGATAGTAGTACGAAAAATTTCTGTCGGACAAGTCGGACAAGTCGGACAAGTCGGACAAGTCGGACAGGTCGGACAGGTCGGACAGGTCGGACAGGTCGGACAGGTCGGACGGAAAGTTCCTCGTCCATAAAAATGCCGAGTCAACCCATACATGCCAGACCGCGCTTGCTCGGATTTGGGGCGGCTTTGCTGGATGAAATGATCCTCGTTGAGGATGCATTCGTTGCGGCATTGCCTGGAAAAAAGGGCGGTGCCCGGCAGGTGTCGGCTATGGAGATGTCTGCTTTGTTGTCCGCTTTGCCGGAGAAGCCCCAGCGGCAGCTTGGCGGAGCCTCCGGCAATACAGTTCGCGCATACGCCGGTCTAGGCGGTGCTGCCGGGATGCTGACACTGGTTGGCGATGATGAAGCGGGTGTTTACTACCTGCAAGCCATGCGGGCTGCCGGCGTCCTTTGTGATGGCATCAAGGTGATTCACGGCGCCGAGACGGGGCGTTGCCTGTCGCTGGTCACACCGGATTCCGAGCGCACGATGCGCACGCGCCAGGGAATTGCTGATCAGATGCGCCCGGAGGATTTTACCGCAGCGGATTTTCAGGGATTCACACATCTTTTTGTCGAAGGCTACGCGTTGTATACTCCGGATGTGGTCAAAGCAGTGCTGGCTGCCGGCAAAGCCGCTGGACTGACCATTGCCTGGGATGCCGGCTCTCCGGAACTGGTGGCAATTCACCGCGATTTGTTGCAGGGATTGCTTTCGGAGTATGTTACAATCGCTTTCTTCAATGAAGAGGAAAGCGCTGCTTTTTGCGGCAGTCGGGATTTGCTGGTGGGTTTGCAGGTGCTCTCGAGATGTTGCCGCTTGTCTGTTGTCAAAGCCGGAAAAAACGGGGCTTTTCTTTGTGAAAACGGGGGAAGCCCCGTGCATGTTCCGGCTTTCCCGGCCAATGCCGTCGATACAACTGGTGCCGGGGATTTCTGGGCGGCCGGTTTTCTGTATGCATGGCTGCAAGGAGAAAGTCTGCAAAAAGCCGGCGAGCTGGCTGCACGCATGGCCGCCGCAGTCGTCGAGCAGATTGGCACCGAAATGCCCCCTGATTTCTGGAAAAAATTTACGTAGTCCGTGTCCAAAAAGGATTTTTTAACCACGAACCACACGAAAAGACACGAAAAATTTGTATAGGGTTTGTTGCTTTGCCGGATGGGATGGCATGCGGTTTAAAAAGTAGCGCAACCGTCCCGGTTGTGATAGTGCCTTTAGTCTTTCCCTGCCCCCTGCCCCCTGCCCCCTGCCCCCTGCCCCCTGCCCCCTGCACCCTAGATAAAGGAGATTTCATGTCGATTGTTAAAACTGAACAATATTGGATTGCCGATCCGTCCCTGGCGGAATTGGGACGCAAAGAGATCATGCTTGCGGAGAAGGAGATGCCGGGACTGATGGCGGTGCGTGAGAAATACGGCCCCTTGAAACCGCTTGCCGGCAAACGCCTGATGGGCAGCCTGCATATGACGACAGAGACGGCCGTTTTGATCGAAACGCTGGTCGCTCTGGGTGCGGAAGTGCGCTGGTGCTCCTGCAATATTTTTTCTACCCGTGACAGTGCCGCCGCCGCCATCGCTGCGACAGGGGTGCCGGTCTTTGCCTGGAAAGGGGAAACCCTGAAGGACTACTGGGAATGCACCTTGCAGGCCTTGAGTTTTCCGGGAGGAAAAGGACCACAGCTGATCGTTGACGACGGCGGAGACGCCACCCTGATGGTTCATCTCGGGGTTGATGGAGAAAAAGACCCTGGCAACTTGCAGATCACTGCCGATATGCCCGAGGATGAGCGTGAACTGAAAGCCTGCCTGCAGCGTTGCCTGCAAAGCCAACCAGGCAAATGGAGCAGGACGGCGGCGGACTGCCTGGGTGTCTCCGAAGAGACGACAACCGGGGTGCATCGCTTGTATCAGCGCCATCAGGCCGGCAAACTGCTTTTCCCGGCGATCAATGTCAATGATTCGGTGACTAAATCGAAGTTCGATAATCTGTACGGGTGCCGGGAGTCGCTGGTGGATGGTATCAAACGCGCCACGGACGTCATGCTGGCCGGCAAGATTGCCGTGGTATGCGGTTACGGGGATGTCGGCAAGGGCTGTGCACAGGCCTTGCGCGGGCAGGGGGCTCGGGTGCTGGTTACCGAAATAGATCCGATCTGTGCTTTGCAGGCGGCGATGGAAGGATACGAAGTCGTGCGTTTGCAGGATGTGGTTTCGCAGGGCGACCTGTTTGTCACCTGCACCGGCAATTGCGATGTCATCTTGGCCGAACATCTGGCGGCGATGAAGGATCATGCCATTGTCTGCAACATCGGTCATTTTGACAATGAAATTGATGTTGCCGGCCTGAAATCTTGGCCTGGAATCGAATGTGTTCGCATCAAAGATCAAGTCGAGCGTTATATTTATCCTGATGGCCATTCGATCATCCTGTTGGCGGAAGGGCGCCTGGTCAATCTGGGCTGTGCCACCGGCCATCCCAGCTTTGTCATGAGCTGTTCGTTCTGCAATCAGGTGCTCGCGCAAATTCAGCTGGCGGAGGGGCAACTGGACATTGGCGTCTATTGCCTCGAGAAGAAGCTCGATGAGGAAGTAGCCCGGCTGCACCTGGAAAAACTCGGGGTGAAACTTTCCAAGCTTTCGGAACGCCAGGCCGCCTATATTGGCGTGCCTGTTGAAGGACCCTATAAACCGGATTATTATCGGTACTGACCATGTGTAAACTTGAAATTCAACCGGAATGGCAGGCAAAATTCCAAAAACAAGGCCTGGACAGCATTGACGCAGTGCTGAAACTGAAACCAGAGGCTATCGAGGAATGCTGCTTGCCATGCGGTGTGGAAGCTTTCCTGCTCGAGGACGATGATCATCTGCTCTGTCTGAAACGACAGCAGAAAATACCCCGTTCGCAGATGTTTAAAGACATTTGCAAATGCAATTTCCCGCTGACGCTGACTTCGCGGGAACGCAAGGCCATCGCCATGCTGAAGAACGCCGGTTTTATCGTGCCGCAGATCGTTGCCTGGGGCGAAAAACGCTGCTTCGGGCTGCCACAGGCCGGCGTTTTGTTTCTGCAACCGCCTGAAGGTCAGACGCTACCCGCTTTTCTGGCCAGTGAATTGGATGGCGTTGCGCGTCGGCAAGGGGTTGAAAAGGCGGAAACAACATTGATGGCCATGCACTCGATGGGTTTTACCTGGCCGGATTGTCGCATCGAAAACTTTTTGCTGCTGCCCGATGGGGAAGTCGGCCTGATTAATCTGGGGTCGATCAAGCGCCATAAGACGCTTAGTCAAGAGGAACGCCAGCAGCAATTCGAAATCTTTTATGCCAGCTTAGTTGGCTGAACACGGACTTTACACGGACTTTACACGGACTTTACACGGACTTTACACGGACTTTACACGGACTCTACACGGACTTTACACGGACTTTACACGGACAGCCGACCCGTCAGAGAAAATAACAGAGTAGCCCGTAACCTTGCTTTCAATCCCATCCGCCAAAGCGACAACCCTACAAAAAATTTGTACTATTCCCAAACTTCTTGTTTTTTATGGACGATGGACAAGCAATCCGACTAATCCGTCCGTGTCCCGTCCGTGTCCCGTCCGTGTCCCGTCCGTGTCCCGTCCGTGTCCCGTCCGTGTCCCGTCCGTGTCCCGTCCGTGTCCCGTCCGTGTCCCGTCCGTGTCCCGTCCGTGTCCCGTCC
>JAPXLT010000186.1:0-9389 GCA_033809415.1 Lentisphaeria bacterium | reverse complement strand
GTACTACTGTCTTCAAACTTCTTGTTTTTTCAGAAAGATTTTTCAGAAAAGAAAGCTCCAAGTCATTGGCATACAGCCCTTTTAAGGTACCGCCAATTCCTGTCTTTTTTCTCCGACTGATCCGACTGATCCGACCGATCCGACCGATCCGACCGATCTACTTGATCCGTCCGATCCGTCCGATCCGACTGATCAGTCGGAGAAACCAATAGACCAGATCACAAACTCGCGTGCCATTTCATCAGTCAGAGCCACAACCCTAAAAAAAATTTCCGAGTTTTCCGTGCTTTCCGTGGACAAAAATGGGTTGTGGGCGGCAGCCCACGCCAAGCCTTTTCGTGTATTTCGTGGTTAAAAAATCTTAAGTAATGAGTATTGCCCTGCCCCCTGCACCCTGCCCCCTGCACCCTGCACCCTGCACCCTGCACCCTATCCTGCACTCTTTTTTCCCTTACGGAAGTGGCAGAATTACGATGCAGGGATACATTACTATTTTACCGTTTTTTTCACAGCGTCATGTTTTTGAATCACTTTTGGATATGGCTCGCCAATTGTTTGTTAGGATCAGCAGGTCACGCCTGATGGAGCGTCATGGTGCCTGGTTGGCTCTTGTGTTGCTGCTGTTAGTCTGCGCCATATCCAGTCCGGCTTTTCGTAGTCCGCAGAATCTGTTGAATATCAGCCGTCAGATTTCCTACAGCGGCATTATTGCCATCGGCATGACTTTTGTTATCATCGGCGGTGGAATTGATCTTTCGGTTGGCGCATTGCTGGCATTTTCGGGGACGCTGGGCATCATGGCGATGAATCGCATCAGCCATCCTTTGGTCGGCGTGCTGATCTGCCTGGCTGTTTCTCTGTTGACTGGCGCTGTCGGCGGCATGCTGAATGGCCTTCTGGTAACCCTGGGGCGAATTCCGCCCTTCATCGTTACCTTGGGCACCATGTCCATCTTCCGCTCGCTGACCCTGTACTTGGCAAATGCTGGACTTACCAGCACCTCGAACGAACTCTTCGGGCGCATCGGAGCTGCCGAAATCTTGCATTTGCCGCTGACCGCCTGCCTGCTGCTGATCCTGACCTTTGCCGGTTCGGTACTGTTAAACCGCACGGCCTTCGGACGTCACCTTTGTGCAACCGGCGCCAACGAGCGGGTGGCACTCTATGCAGCCATCCGCATCGATCTCCTGCGCCTTGCAACCTATCTGCTTTGTGGAGTTCTTGCCGGACTCAGTGCGTTTCTGCTGGGAGGACGTTTGAGTTCACTCAGTTCCACGACGGCCGGAAATGCCTATGAGATGGACGGGATTGCGGCGGCCATCATTGGCGGCACAGCCATGTCCGGAGGGCGTGGCAGCATTTGGGGCACTTTGGCGGGTGCCTTCATTCTGGGGATTGTTTCCAATGTCCTGGACATGTGGGGAATTTCAGCCAATTTGCAGGGCACGGTCAAGGGCGCCGTGATTATCATTGCGGTTCTGTTGCAGAGACAGGATGCAAAGCACTCCTAAAACTGGGCTTATTCGAGGAAAGCAAAATGAAAAGGAATTATTTCAGTTGGTTGCTGGGGATAGTGGCTATAGCGGTGGTTTTGCTTTTGAACAACTGCGGTAAGCAGTCCGAAAGCACAAAGCAGATCATCGGGATTTCAATACCGAGTGCAGATCATGGATGGACGGGCGGCGTCGTCTGGTGGGCGGAAAAGGCCAAGGCGGACATGGAAGCCGCCAATCCCAATTTAAAAATCATTCTTTCAACCGCACGCGATGCCGCAGAGCAGGTCGATAAGGTTGAAAATCTGCTGGTGCAGGGAATTCAAGCATTGGTGATTCTGCCGCATGAACCGGGGCCCTTGACGGGAATTTGTGAAAAGGTGGCGCAGAAGGGACTCTACTTGGTGGTGGTTGACCGTGGTTTGGATAAGGACGTGCAACATGTAACAGTGGTCGGGGACAATCCCGGTTTCGGCAGAGCCTGCGCAAAAGCCCTCGCAGAAAAATTGCAGGGTCGCGGAAAGATTGTGCTGATGGAGGGAATTCCATGCACCGTCAATAGCGACCGCGTCAACGCATTCAAGGAAGTTATCAAGGACTATCCGGAAATTACGATCCTGGATTCCCAACCCGCTTATTGGGACACGGAAAAAGGGCTGAAACTCATGGAGAATTATCTGCAAAAGTACCAGCAGATTGATGCGGTCTGGACCGGCGACGACGATGTCCTCCTGGGTGCCTTGAAAGCCTATCAGGAGTCTGGGCGGAAAGACATCCGGTTGTTTGTCGGAGGCGCCGGAAATAAAATCGTGAACAAAATGGTTTTGGACAAGAATCCGCTGGTGCCTTTCAATGTCACTTATCCCCCGCGGATGATTGTCACTGGCCTGGAAGAGGCACAAAAAGGCTTGCAGTTGCAGAAGAACGAATGGAAGACTGGTCAAAAGGTCATCGTCCCCGCCGATCTGATTACCCCGGATAATGCTGCGGAGTTCTATTTCCCGGATTCGCACTATTGAGACCGTGTCCAAAAAGGATTTTTTAACCACGAACCACACGAAAAGACACGAAAGTTTTTTAGGGTTGTTGCTCAGGCGGATGGGATGGCATGCGGTTTAAAAAGTAGCGCAACCGTCCCGGTTGTGAAGTGCCTAACGCTAAAATGCCCCCTTGGCGTTCTTGGCGTCTTGGCGGTTCAAATCTGCGTAATCTGCGGATGAAAAGCTCCTGGCCCCCTTTTGGACACCCTCTATTGAACAATAAAAGGAAACGAGTGAATACAATGCGGGAGATGGAACGCTTCATCGAGATCGTCCGGCAGCTTCGTTCAGAAAATGGCTGCCCCTGGGATAAAGCGCAAACGCATCGAAGCCTACGCAGATGTCTCACAGAAGAGGCCGGCGAATTTCTGGATGCTGTCGAAAACGATGATTTCGAGGGGATGCAGGAAGAACTAGGAGACCTCCTGCTGCAAGTTGTCTTGCATGCCCAGATCGCTGCCGAGGAAGGAAAATTCACCCTCGAGGATGTCGCACGCTCCGGATGTGAGAAGTTGTTGCGACGTCATCCGCATGTATTTGCTGGTCAGACGGTTAATTCTCCGGAAGAGGCCTTGAAGAGCTGGGAAAAGAGCAAGATTGGCGAGCCGGGCAGCCAGCAGAAGCGTCTTTCGGTCATGGATGGGGTGCCGCGCTCGGTGCCGGCTTTGACACGGGCGCAGAAGACCTTGAGCAAGGCTGGTAAAAGTGGTTTTGAATGGAACTCGATGGCTGAGGTGGTGGAAAAAATCGAGGAGGAACTCGAGGAAGTCAAAGGTGCTATTAAGGAAGGGAATCCTGTTCATTTGGAGGAAGAACTTGGGGATTTGCTGTTTACAGTAGTCAACCTCTGCCGCTGGCAGAAGATCGAGGCGGAAGAATCGTTGCAAGGAGCAATCGGAAAGTTTATGAACCGTTTCCGCCGGATGGAAGCAGAGGCACGCAGGCAGCAGAAGTCACTCGAACAATTCTCAAGCTTGGAATTAAAAAACATGTGGCTGCAAGCCAAAAATCAGGGATAACTCCGATCATAAGATTTTCGGTGTTCAAAAAGAATGCGTCGGCTACTCAGTTTCACCGACGTATTACTTTTCGGTTTCGGAAGTTGTTGCTATGTCTGAATTTGAACACAACAATTCTGTTTATCAGCAAGAGAACAGAGAACGCAATCAGCAAGACTCGATGGCTTTCTGGCAGGTACCCGATTCGCAGGCTTCCTATATGCGGGAAGTGGGCAAGTTCAATCTGCTGTCTGCCGACGAAGAGCTTGCCTTGGCACGCCAGGTTGACGAAAGCCGGAAGAAAATCCGCCAGATCATCAGCGATTTTCCACAGGTTCTGCTGCAAGAGCTTCGTATGTTGCAGGATTCATCGGAGGCAGGCAGGCTGCCCGGCGGCATGGTGACAGCCGATGGTGATGAACTGACTGTGCAGGGTGTCAGCCAACAACTCGAGGAACTCATCAGCTGGGCCGCTGAACATCAGGAGAATTTCCTAAAGTGGCGTTCGAAAAGCCCCGCCATGGATATTTTTCGTAATGAATTCACCCGGCGACTCAACAGCCTCGGCTTGAGAGACCGTTTTTTCGAAGATTGCGTTCATGTGCTCCTGCAACAGGAAAAAAGTGCGCAAGAATCCTGCGATGCAGAGACGAAACAGCAGATGCAGACCTTGGCGGAAGCCAGCGAACAGGCTCGCCAGGCGAAAAATGTTCTGGTCGAGGCAAATTTGCGCCTGGTTATCAGCATTGCCAAAAACTATGCGCGGGGATCAGTGCCGTTTCCTGATCTGGTTCAAGAGGGGAATATCGGATTGATGCGGGCGGTTGAAACTTTCAATCACGAACTCGGGCATCGGCTCAGCACATATTCCACCTATTGGATCCGGCAGGCTATTGGACGGGCGGTCGCCTTGCAGGGACGTTCCATCCGAATGCCCATCAATACCCTGAGGCAACTCAGCAAAATCCGGCAGTGCGAACGGGAATTGCTGCAGCAGACTGGACGGGTTCCCGAAGCCCATGAAGTTGCCAAAAAACTGGACATGTCGGCGGCAAGGGTCAGCGCCCTGATCAAGATGTCACAACAGCCCATTTCACTGCACAGCATCCGCAATGGGGATCAGGAATTTGGGGAAACGATTTCAGATGAAAACAGCCCCCATCCCGCCGAGCAGGTCGCTTTCGAGTCACTGAAGGATACCGTGCGGGACGCCTTGGGCACCCTCGAGGCAAAGGAAAGGGAAGTAATTGTCCGCCGCTTCGGTCTCGATGATCATGCCTGTGAAACACTTGAACAGATCGGGCGACGCCTCAACCTGACCAGCGAACGCATCAGGCAAATCGAGACGGCGGCATTGCGCAAATTGAGAGACCCAGTCAAAAACAAATACTTCGCTGGATTCGAGTGAGTTTTTAACAACGAAAAACACACGGACATTACACGGACATTACACGGACATTACACGGACATTACACGGACTTTACACGGACTTTACACGGACTTTACACGGGCGGATAGTCCATGTCTATTGTCCATTCCGTAGTCCATTGTTGTCCATCCCGTCCATATTGTCCATTCGTGTCCATGTCCATTGTCCATTGTCCATCGTCCATATCAAAAGGAAGGTTACAAGAAATGAATTACTGGCAGGAAGAAATCGAGACACTACCGCGTGAGCAGTTAAGGGCTTATCAACTGAAAAAGCTACAGGAGACAGTATCGAGGGCGGGACTTTCCCCATTTTACCGGGAAAGATTTCAGCGTCATGGTTTGCAGGCGGACAGTTTGCGCTCCCTCGAGGATATCCGGAAGTTCCCCTTCACTTGCAAAAATGATTTGCGAGAGCAATATCCTTTCGGCCTGCTGACAATTTCGACGGATGAGATAGTTCGGATGCATTGCACCAGCGGTACCACCGGCAATCCGGCGGCCGTGCTGCATTCACGCAAGGACTTGCATTCCTGGGCCAATCTGGTGGCACGTTCCCTGTTTGCTGCCGGCACACGGCATACGGATGTTTTTCAGAACTCGAGTGGCTATGGACTCTTTACCGGCGGATTGGGGTTCCAGAGCGGCGCCGAACTGCTGGGATGCCTGTCCATTCCCGCCGGTGCGGGGAACAGTCGGCGCCAGATCAAACTCATGCAGGATTTTGGCACAACTAGCCTGCATGCCATACCCAGCTATCTTGGACGTCTGCACAATGTCTTTACCGAACTCGGTCTGGACCCGATCCGCGACACCCGCCTGAAACGACTGTTCATCGGCGCCGAACCGCATTCCGAAGAAACACGCCAACGCATTCAGGAATTGTATGGTTGCAAGGCGTATAATTCGTTTGGCATGACGGAAATGAACGGACCAGGGGTGGCATTCGAATGCGAATATCAGAATGGCATGCATCTCTGGGAAGATTGCTACCTGATAGAAATCGTCGATCCTGAAACGCTCGAACCAGTGCCGGATGGAGAAATCGGCGAGATGGTGTTGACTACCCTCGACCGCGAAGCAATGCCGATTATCCGATATCGCACCCGCGACCTTACCCGGATTCTTCCCGACACCTGTCCCTGCGGACGCAGCGCCTGTCGGATTGACCGCATTACTGGACGCAGCGACGATATGTTCATTATCAAGGGATGCAATGTCTTTCCCATCCAGATCGAACGCATCCTAATGCGCATCAACGAAATCGGTTCAGATTACCTGATCGTGCTCGATAGCAATGAAGACGGTGATTTCATGATGGTTAAGGCGGAGATGAAAAGCGAATTCTTCAGCGATGAATTCAAGAAGCTCGAAGACTTGCGGAAAAGGATTGCCAGTGAAGTTCGTGACGAGGTACAGGTCACCCCGATCGTGCAGCTCGTGGCACCGGATTCCCTGCCCAAAACCGAAGGCAAGGCAGTGCGCGTCAAAGACCTCCGAAAAAACTGAAAAAGCATCCCAAATGTCAGGGTGGCTGCAACCACAATAATTTTTTCGTGCCTTTTCGTGTTTTTTCGTTGTTAAAAAAAGAGATTGTGGGCGTCCGCTCATCCAATGTCCATACTCCGGAAAGAGAAAAATGAACGAGTTATTTGCAAAGTTCTTGAATTGTGTTGATCGGAACCGCATCTACAATGAAGTTGAAAATCTTTGGCGAAAGGAATTTCCGCAGACCTCGAGGGCATATCTGGCGGCGGCGGAATACACCCTTGAATTGCTGCGCGAGGCGGGAATGGAAAATGTGGAGATGATTTCCTTCCCGGCTGACGGCAAAACAGTTTACCAAGACAAGTGCATGCCTCTGGCCTGGGATGCCACGATAGGCAAGCTGACCATCCGGAAAAGCCCGCGTCCGTTTGCCGAGCCGGTCATTGCCGACTATCAGCGTCATCCTTTCCATTTAGTCAAGGGTTCCGCGGCTATACCGGAAGGGAAGCGGCTTGTCAAGATTATCACGGAAACGCAGCTGTTTGCAGGCGAAGATGCCGACGGTGCGCTGGTCGTCTGCGCACCGTCCACCGTCCCTGGGGCGGCAATCTTGAAAACCGCCTTGGACCTTGGCGCCATTGGCCTGATCAGCGACTACTATGCGCAAGCATGCCGTGTCCAGGCACCGGAGGCAATTGGCTGGGTCAACGCCGGCACGGAAGGGGCGAATTGGCACGTTATCGAGGGCGACCGGCCGTTTGTCTGCTTCAGCATTACTGCCGGAGCAGGGGATCAGTTGCGCCAGGCCGCAGAAGTCGGGGAAGTCACGGCTTTAGTGGAATGTGATGGACGCCGTTACCAGGGAAGCATTCCTGGAGTGACTGCATTGATCCCTGGCCGCCAGAAAAAGGAATTCTGGTTGATGGCGCACCTTTATGAACCGCTCAGCGACGACAATTCCACCGGCGTTGTCGCTGCCATCGAAATGGTACGCTGCATCAAGGAGTTGATCGCGAAAGGCGACCTGCCTGAACTGGAATTTTCCCTGCGCTTGGTATTTGGTGCTGAGATGTACGGCTTTGCGGCCTTTGCAGAGCATTTTGGCGGAAACCTCAGCGAACGGACTATCGGCGCGGTCAATCTGGACAGCCTGATGGCCGGAAATCCCAACCAGAGACTGCATGTCTATGCGGCAGCACCGGGAACCCCATTCTTTGGCAACGCATTGCTGGAAATATTCCTTGATCAATGGAAGGATAAAAATGCATTCCCAGTGGCAAAGTTTGCAGAAAGCGGCTGGTATGATGATGATACGCTGCTAACAGACCGGACGGTCGGGTTGCCCACCGTATGGTTCATTGGCCGCGAAAAAATGTTCTGGCACAACTCGGCATTGACTATGCAGCTGATTGATCGCAGAATTTTTGCCCGCATATGCGCAACTATCGGCACTTGGATTGCATCGGTTGTGACCCTGAACAAGGCAAGTCTTGCGCAAATTGTCCGTCAGGCCGGTGCTTACGGCTTGAGCCATCTTGCAATCGAGTACCGGAATATTCTGCAAAAAGGACTCTCGGCGGATGAAGGTTCGGAGCAACTGCTTTACCGCTTGCAGCGTGACTGCGAACGCCTCGAGGATTTTCGCGAAGTGGGTTCCGATCCCGAAATCGAGCGGCAGATCGAGCTGTTGCAGGCGGCTACACAAGGATATCTGGCGCAAATCAAGGAACAGGCGCCAGTCACGGAAGAGCGCAAGGGAAAATGGTTTGATTACTCCGCAACTGTCCTTGCAAGCCGTGTGGAACGTGGTTTCCCGCACGATCAGACCAGACTTCCGAGGTGCCAGCGCAGAAGTCTGCCCGATGGGGTGATCTATGGTCCCTTTTCACGGGTGCTTTCCAATATGGATGGCCAGAAGACTTTGCAGCGGGTCATTCGCGAAGCGGAATGGGAAGAAGGAACAGTCTTCAGCGAAACAAAGATCAAAGAGTATCTCGGCGCAGTGATGTTTCTTGGAAAGCATGGCTTCCTGAAGGTGGAGTACAACCAAAAAATCACGCATGCGGATATTCTGTCCGCCTTGCAGAATGTGGGAGTCCGCTCCGGCGATTGCCTCTTTGTGCACAGCAGCGCTTCTGCCTTTGGTTGGATCGAGGGTGGTGAAACGGCGGTGATCGAGGCATTTCTCGAGGCCATCGGCTCGACCGGCACGCTATTGATGCCCACCTTTACGTCACCCTTTAATAGCTTCGAGGGAACGCTGAACAAAGGCCGCCGTTACCGTCCTTTTGATCCTGAGGATCCATCCCAGGTTCGGGTAGGCAGCATACCGCGCACATTTTTGCAGATGCCTGGCGTGATCCGTTCGCGGCATCCTTCGCATCCAGTGGCCGGCATTGGATCGCTTGCAGCAGCCTGCCTCGAAGCGCAGCAGGAAAACGACCCTCCTACCGGTGAAACCAGCTCCTTTGCCAAGTTAGTGGAATACAAGGGAAGACTTGTCTATTTTGGCTGCGGTCTGGCACCCAGCACGTTCCTGCACTATCTGGAAACCGTTGCAGACCTGCCGTATCTTAAAGATTCCGTTTGCCGGGTCAAAAACAAGGATGGCAGCCTGCGTACTGTTTACATCCCCAAAAACCTGCCCGGAGACCGGGATTTCTACCGTGATGTCGATGGCAATAGCAAATTTTTCAAAAAGGCACTTGCCTCTGGCCTGAAAATGAACGAAAGCACGCTGGGTTGCGGGAAAATACGCCTGCTCGAGGCGGAAAATTTCTATGCGGTCGGCATGAAGCTGCTTTCGCAAGACCCGAATATTCTTCTTTGCGACAACGAAGAGTGCCTCTTCTGCCGGAAATATAAGCAGTAATTCGAACCGCAACCCGAAAAAAATTCGTGCACGATTACCCAGAATCTTCTTTTTTGTCCACGGAAAGCAC
>JAPXLT010000185.1:0-9477 GCA_033809415.1 Lentisphaeria bacterium | reverse complement strand
TGCGCGATCGCGCATCAACTGAAAACAAGCTGAAAAACGGCGAAACATTTTTCAACGAAATTCTTGCTCCGAGGATTCCTTATCTTTACGAGGCGGTCTGCGGTTTTTCATCAATTCCCGCAGACGGACTGACCGTGACAGCCGAAAGCGCCAAGGATATTAATCGTATACGCTTCACTCTTGATTTTAAAAACAATCCGCAATTCAGAACCGATATTCTGCCGCGCGCTATCCGCAATTTTGCTCTCAAGGATATCCAGCTTAACGGCAGGAATATTCAACCGGAAAACTGCGAGATTCCCCCGAATGCCAGACTGGTACTGGAGTACCGTTCAACGCAATTCCTGGCTGCCGCGGCTGAAATCCTTGACTTCCCGTTTGTCGACCAGGAAAACCGTTCCGCGTTTGCAGTGCAAATTCCGGCCGAACCGAATGATGCCGAGATAAAGCAGGCAGAACGAATCCAGGGATATTTCAGGTTTTGCGAGGAACGAAATATCACCGCAGCAGGAAAAATACCCCTGGTAAAAAGTGATGCCCAGCCGGATACGGCGACAATCAGAATACTGGTCGGACGTCAATGCGCCGGGACTGTCGGCGTAAGCCGCGATGGTTCAACGATTCTGGTCAAAGCAAGTTCTCCGCGTGAAGCAGATGAACTTGTCAGGCAGCTTAGTCATGTAATGGATCGGAAATTCGAATATTTCCCGCCATTTACCGATGTCGACTCGATTCGAGCCGAAATGCTGGATAAATTCGGTATACGCGGCGAGAATCTACCGTTCATACGTTGTTTTGAAAACGATAAAATGTGAGGAAGATATCTAATGCATAAATCAATGACGGCATTCATGGCAATCACTGCAATGCTGACAGGGTGGGTCCCAACTTTAGGACGCGACCAAAAAATTTCCGAGTTTTCCGTGCTTTCCGTGGACAAAAAATAGGTTGTGGGCGTCAGCCCACGCCAAGCTTTTTCGTGCCTTTCGTGGTTAAAAACCACAGGTGATTACTACAAGTTGAGGAGGACTGCATGCAATCACTGCGTATTGGAGACAAAGAGCTGCAATATGAAATGGAATTGCTTTCGTCCGGTTTTCCAGGAAAGCAGTCTCGTTCTTTTACAGAAGCTCTGGAGAAACGCTTTGCCGCCAAATTCGGTTCGCGCTACGCGATTGCCATGTGCAACGGCACTGCCACGTTGCACGCTGCTCTGGCGGCGATGGGGGTTGGCCCCGGCGATGAAGTGATTGTTCCGCCGCTGACCATGGCCAGCACTTCGCTGGCAGTGCTCCATGCTGGCGCACGACCGGTCTGGGCGGATGTTGATCCGGAGACTTTTGTATTAAGTGCAGCTACGGTTGCGCCGCATATTGGTGCCACAAGCAAAGCCATCATGCCGGTGTCCCTTTACGGTTTGCCGGCACCAGTCCAGGAGCTGGCAGGCTTTTCACTGCCCGTTATCGAGGACAGTGCCCAATGCTTTCTCGGGCGAATTGACGGTAAGGTTGCCGGCACCATCGGGGCGATTGGCAGTTTCAGCTTCCAAAATTCCAAGCACATGACCTGTGGAGAGGGCGGCATCACGGTAACCGACGACCCGGAACTGGCGTTGAAAATGCGGCGTTTCAGCAGCCTTGGCTATGATCAGCTCTCTGCTGAACCCGGTAAAATGAAGATCGACAAAAAATCGATCGTTCATCCCGATACCATTCGGCACGTTGATTTCGGTTTTAATTACCGTCTCAGCGAGCTGTGCGCAGCAGTCGCCCTGGCGCAGCTGGAAAAACTTGATAGCATGGTTGCGATGCGACAGAAATGCGCCCGGGCCTTTTTGCAGGTGATCGAGAAATGCCCTTTCCTGACCGCGCAAAAGACTCCGCCAGGGGTTGAACACAGTTACTGGGCAGTCGCCGCGCAACTCGATACCGACTTTGTCAGCTGGGACGACTTCTACAATACGTTCTGCAGCAATGGAGGCGACGGCTTCTATGGCGCATGGCGCCTGACTTATCAGGAACCCTTCTTCGCAAAACATTTCCCAGGCATACAATGCCCGGTGGCGGAAAGGCTCCAGAAACGCATGATCCAGTTTAAAACACATTATCAGAGCGACACCGAAATCAACCGCGAAATCAAAGCGCTCGAGGCAACCATTCAACATTTCAACAAAAACCGTGCACTTGGCATCCAATGCCACAAGTCAGAGAACAAATCATGATTTTCCTGTTTCTGAGTAGTTTAATATTATAGGACAAAAGGAGTTGAGAGATGAACCGGAAAAAATGCGCTTCGCAAGCAATGCAATCGGCTGCCCTGCAAAAGTTTACACTTATTGAGCTGCTCGTCGTCATCGCCATTATTGCGATTTTAGCATCACTGTTGCTGCCGGCTTTAGGCAAGGCGCAGCAAAAAGCAGTTTCCACTCGCTGCGCGAGCAACTTGAAACAGCTCGGACTTGTTTTTCATTCTTATTTGTCCGAATATGATGATTGGGTCATTGCGCCACACACGACCTCTGTCGTCAATACATATTGGGTAGACGTAATGGGGCGTTACATGGGGCTTGAAAAATCAGTCAAAGCGCCGGCTGCCAAGCGGCGAATTAACAACTGTCCTGCCGATACTATGTATGACGGCAGGGGATATACGCTGACTTACTGTTGGAGCTATTCGGTCAACTATAAAGCCAGCTGGGCAGAACCTGCCGGCCAGTTGATGGCGCGAGTCAAAAAACCGTCGCAAAGCTTCCTCTTGACAGAAGGAGAATATTACTATGTGGCCAACAATACATTGACAGGAATAACCAGCGCGAAGCCCAGACATGGGGGAGCCGCCAATTTCTTGTTTTTTGATTTCCATGTCAGCTCAAGCAAAGTGCCTTATCCACTCGAATGGCTGGGAAGCACAGAGGATTTTGGAAAATAACCTTTCTACAACCCATTTTTAACAACGAAAAGACACGAAAAGGCACGAAAATCAACAAACAATGTATATGGAGTTTCAGTCGATGAAATTGAATTACTTGCTTGTCCTTGTAGTCTGCTCGTTCCTATTCATAGGCAGCTCATCATCCGTCTTTTGTGAAAATGTTAATGCGCATCATCGTTGGGAAATCAAAGACGGAAGCGGAAGCCATACCATCCGTGATTCCATCGGTGGATTGGATGGCACGCTGGTCAATCCTGAAAAAATCACTTGGGCACAAGAAGATGACCGAGGCTTCTTTCTCAATATTCATGGTGGCTCCGTCGAGATTCCGGATCGCGATGATCTGAACTATCCTGATGGATTTATCGCCAAAATCCGCTTTTCGGTAGATTTTGATGCCTTAGGGGATGCGCCTTGGCTGGCCTTGTTCAGTAAAGGATCGAGCTATCAGAATGGCTATTCGGTCATGTTGAGTGCAGACCGCAAGAAAATGCTGATCTCTCTGCGTGGTATTACTCCTGCACATCGTACAATCAATGCGGAATTACAGAATAATCGGGATTATGAATTGCTCTTGCTGTTTGGCAATGGGAAAATGCGAGTTGTGTTGGATGGAAAACAACTTGCCGAATATAAAACAACCGGCACGCTGACTCCTCAAAGGGGAAATCTTTATCTTGGTACACAACGCGGCCCCTATAAATTCCATGGCAATTTATACTATTTTGAAATTTCGCCATATCGTGCAGAAGCAGCAGACAAAATATTGTCCGCAACAACGTCAGACACAACCAGCAATCTACCTCCGTCTCCAAAAGCTATTCACTTCCCGCCACTGGACTTAGCGGATCCGCCTGGCACAATCATCATCAGTGATTTCAGTCGCTTTTCACCAGCCCCCATAGTCACCAGCTCTGGAGTCAGAGTCAACAGCGGGCAGTGGGTTTTTCGAAAGGAAGCCCACATGATCAACCCGGATTCCGGTATCTTGCATCCACCATCGTATGGTGATGGAATATTGGAATTTGATCCTCAGCTGCACGGCATTTATGATGTGTATATCGCTGCACGTGCTGTTACTGCTCCCACAAAAATCATCATCGGCTTGGGAGATGAAATTCAGACAATTCATGTTCCTGCCGGAGATAGCGCCAGGCATTACAATCTGGAACAACCCATTGCCAGCAATCTTAAAATGGACAACAAGCGCATTCGACTATTTCCGGCAAACAGCAACTTCTATCTCGGCTATCTGAAATTTATTCCCTCCGAACTACGAAGAAGCAAAGATTATCCGCCTATCCCCGGATTTACAGTGGAAAAAACCGTTCCTCCAACCGCTGAATCTCTTGAAAAACTCACCCAGGAAAAAGTTCGCGGACAAATTGCATCTGGCTATTTCACTGAACGGGAATTTGTGGAACACCGCAAAATTCCGGAGTTTGGCCCGAGTGCTCGTCAACGCGGTTTTCTATTGTTCGCTCAACCTTGGATGGATTTGTTATTCCCAAACAGCATTCCGGAACAGGTCGAAGAACAGCTGCATTTAACTGTCTGCGCTGCTCGTGGTGAATTCGAGCCGGTCAGCTTTGGTATCCATGGTTTGCGCAAGGTGGCAAATGTTCAATTACGGCAATCAGGCAAATTTGTCAGCTCCTTTGGTGTGGAAGCAGAAATAAAGGCAAAACTGTCAACTGTGGAACCCGGAATCAAAAGAACGTCCAGGTATACCGGAAAATCAGAATTCATGAAGATGCCCTATTACCTTGAACCGGCTGCCCAATTCGATCTCAATGAAGGGGAATCACGTCAATTTTGGATCACCTTGCAGGTGCCCGACAATACTCCCGGGGGATTATATCAAGGGGAGTTTCGCCTGACGGCCGAAAATGGCCTGGTTGAAGAGAAAATAATGCTAGAACTGACGGTCTATCCCTTCACTCTGGCACCGGCAAATGGCTATGATATCGGGTTTTGGACAACTCTGGCAGATCATGATGAAACTCTGCAAACCATGGCGGATATGGCGGATTATGGAGCAACCAGCATCGCCGTCGCCAGCGCAAATGTACTATCGATGGAAGGCAATTCACTGCAAAGCTTAAAAATTAACTTCGAGCAGTCGCTTTTATCCGTCGTTGCCGAAAGTTTTCTCCGTCACAAAATTCCGGGGCGGATTTTTCTGCTGAGCGAAGGGATTATGGACAAAGCGCGTTCCCTGCCGCCGGGAGATCAGGCGGCTGCCTATGCCAAACTGATCAAACAACTCGAACAGCATAGAGAAGTAAAGAAATGGCCAAAACTGGTTTACAACAGTTATGATGAAGTGCTTTCCAATCCTTGGCGCTTGCAGGATTTCATCGCTGAAGTCAGACAACAAAAGAAGCTGGGACTCACTACGGCCAATGATCATATCTGGTATAAGACCGCACGTCCTTTTCAAAAAGAAGTTGACGAAATTGCCGACATGATTGATATTTTTATCGTACGCTTCAACACTCGCAAATTATGGTATGTCGATTCCTGGGAAAACATGCTCGCGGAAGCAAAGCGTCGGAACGTTGAGTTGATTGCCTATAACTCGAACAATGCGTTAACTTGTTCAAAACCTGCTGCTATGCGCTTTATTACCGGATGGTTCTTCCGTTCCATCGGCAATGGCGCCTCCGGACAGTTGATTTGGACGTATCACTTTGCACATTCCAGCCCTCTCAATGATCTTGACGGAACCGATTTTTGTTATATGATACCACCGCACGGACAACGAAAGGGGGGTCCGATCCTTGACTATGTCGGTTTTCGCGAAGGAGTGGACGATTTGCGTTATATTATCACCCTCGAAAATCGAATTGAGCAGGCGAAACAGCACAAGATGGATTCAGCCGCAGCGAAACAACTGCTCGAGACGCTGAGTAACAGCTTTGATTTTGAGCTGTTCCGGACAAAATCCGTATATTTTGACAGCTTGTGGGACAAAACTTGGGAAGCGGATGGGAAAAGATACGCATCGGGACGTTTCAATCTGCCAAACGGCTGGGATTTTGAAGACTATGACCTCGCGCGCAGAAAAATAGCTGCTGAAATCCTAAACTTGGAAAAACAGTTGTCCGTGGAAACGGATTCTACTGCAGAGGCAGGAGACGTTCGAGAAAAATAATCCGGTTCGAGTATAGATCATTCACGCCTGTTTGCTTGGCAGGAATTTTGATTTTTCTCTGGCAAGAAACATTTTTATCGGAAAGGTACCTTATGAATCCGATCATCAACTCTTTACGTTTTCAGGATCATGTCGAGGAAGTTATTCCAGGCATGACGCAATTGTTGTCCAAACATCTCGGTCGTTTTAGTCGAGGGGTGTGTACAGGCTATTAATTGATTATGAAGGCATTCTCTTTATCTGGTAAAATTGCCTTGGTCACTGGCGGCAGCCAGAACTTCGGCGCAGAAATCGCCTCTGCTTTGCAGGAGGCCGGTGCACGGGTAGTCGTAACCTCACGCAGTGCGGAAAAGGCCGAGCAAGCGGCCAGGCAGCTGGGCGAAGATGCCCTGGGCATGGAACTCGAACTCAACAGCGAAGACAGCATTATCCGACTCTTCCAAAGGCTCGATGCGGAATTCCAGGGCGTTGATATCCTGGTAAATAATGCCGGAGGACATTCACCGTCGGCCTGCGGATTGCTGGAAAAGGAAACATTGGCCGGCTGGAATGACTTCATCAGCTCCAATCTGACCGGCACCTTCCTGATGCTTCGGGAATATGCAAAGCTAATGATGCCAAAAGGGCACGGTTGCATCATCAATATCGCGTCCATCGCCGGACTGGTCGGACGCGACCGCCGCATTTACAGAGACGACATGACCCCAAATCCGATAGCCTATTCCGCTGCCAAAGCCGGAGTTATCGGCCTTAGCCGTGATGTGGCCGCTTATCTGGGACCGTACGGAATCCGGGTAAATACCATCTCGCCGGGTGGATTCCAGCGCAATCAACCGAAACATTTCATTCAGGACTATGCCGAGCTGACCATGCTGAGACGCATGGGGCAGAGTGGCGACCTGGGTGGTGCCGTCGTATTCCTGGCTTCGGAGGCGGCAAAATACATCACCGGCCATAATCTCGTCCTCGATGGCGGCTTTACGGAGATCAAATAAAAATGTACAACATTGGCATGGTTGGGCTCAACCCCGGTAATGGACACCCCTACAGTTTTTCGGCTGTCTTCAATGGATTCAACCAGGATGCACTGGATGAACTTTGCGAATTCAGCCTGATCCGGAAATATCTAAGGGATTTTCACGACGGCAGAGATTTTATCCCCGAAGCACGAGTTAGCCATATCTGGACCGAGAATCCCGATGTGTCACGTAAAATTGCGGCGGTTTCGCGGATTCCACATATTGCCTCTTCTCTGGATGAACTGGTGGAAAGTGTTGATGCCATCCTGTTCGCCCGGGATGACGTCTGGAACCACTGGGAAATGTCAAAAAAAATCTTTGCTTCCGGGAAGCCGTTGTTCATGGACAAATTGCTGTCGCCTGACCGGTCGGAACTGGCGCACTTTGCAGAATGCGCACATAATTATCCCTTGATGACCTCGAGTTCGTTCCGCTGGTCTGCGCTGGTTGATGCTGCTGCACAACTACTGTCGTCTGCTGAGTTAGCGACGGTTTACGGTGCAGCTCCCTGCATCTGGGAACGCTATGCGCCGCACTTGCTCGAACCCCTGTTCCATCTGATTGGCAACCAAGTTGTTTCCGTGCAGAATGCAGGAGCTGAAAATGCAGATACGGTCATTCTGACCTTTGCCAACGGGGTACAGGCCGTCTTGCAGGTATTCGAGCACCTCAGCCTGCCACTCGAACTGACCTTCCGCTTCCGTGGCGAGCAACCTCCATATACCATGCCGTATACTGACCCAACCCTCGAACACTACTTCTTCAGCATCGTCAAAATGATGAAGGAATTTACCGGCATGCTCAAAACCGGAATCACACCAACACCGCTGCAAAATACGCTCCTGCTCAATAAAGTCGTTATCGCTGCACTCGAATCCCGCCAAAACAACGGCAAAAAAATCCGAATCGGTCGAGAATGAGCGTTTTTTTACCACAAAAAGCACGAAAAGACTTGGCGTGGGCTGGCGCCCACACCCCATTTTTTTGTCCACGGAAAGCACGGAAAACGCGGAAAATTTGTAGGGCTGTTTGGTTTCTCCGACTGATCAGTCGGATCAGTCGGATCGGTCGGATCGGTCGGATCGGTCGGAGAAAAAGACAGGAATTAGCGGTATATTAAAAGGGCTGTATGCCAATGACTTGAAGATAGCTTTTCAGAAAAATCTTTCACAACAAGAATCTGGGACAAAGAGGAGTTCAGAAGAAATGAGAAACGACAAGTTTGGTTTTGCTGTTCTTGGTTGCGGCGTTATCTCTTCAGCCCACTTGGGTGCCATTGCTGCCTGCCCGGAAGCCGGACTGGTGGCAGTTTGTGATATTGATGAGGCAAAGGGACGCAAATGCGCCGCTGACAACGGCAATGTCACCTTCTATAAAAATTACCTGGAAATGGTCAAGGACCCCGCCGTCGATGTCGTCTGCATCTGCACTCCTTCCGGCCTGCATGCTGATGGTGTCATCGCGGCAGCCAAAGCGGGAAAACATGTCTTCTGCGAAAAGCCGCTCGATATCACCTATGACCGGATGTGCCGGATGATCGAGGCGGTCGACAAGGCCAATGTTAAAATGGGCTGCGTCTTCCAGGGGCGTACCGAGCAACACAATATCGCGGCACGCCAGGCGATCATGGACGGGCAGTTAGGGAAAATGACTCTGGGCGATGGCTTCATGAAATACTATCGTTCGAGAGCCTATTATGCCAGCGCCGGCTGGCGTGGCACCTGGGCTTTGGATGGTGGCGGTGCCCTGATGAACCAGGGCGTGCATGGCATCGACCTGCTGATGTGGATCATGAATTCCCCGGTCGAGCGGGTCTTCGCACGCATGGACCACCTTGTGCGTGACATCGAAGTCGAAGACACCTGCACCGCCAGCCTCCTTTTCAAAAACGGGGCGCTGGGCACGATCATCGGCACCACCTCCTGCAATCCCGGTGAACCAAGGCGGTTGGAATTTCATGGCGACCGCGGAACCATTTGCATCAGCGAAAGCAAAATCACTCGCTTTGCCAAAACCACAGAACCGGATGGCTTGGCCAAAGACCAGCAGGAAAAGGATGGCGACCCTGGCGAGGCTCTCGAGGGAGCTACCAACAATCCGGCCAATTTCGGGCAGACTGCCCATACTTTCCTCGTCAACGACCTGGTGCAGGCGATTAAGGAAGATCGCGACCCGTATATCACCGGACGCAGCGCGCGCCGCGCTGTCGACCTGATCCTGGCTATCTATGAATCCGCCCGAACTGGTAAAGAGGTTTTCCTGTAGGAGAAGTTTCTCCAGAAGACAGGTGCAGTCATGCGAAGGTATAGTAAATATAGGTGACCGGATAGATGTCTTAGTCGAGAAACTGGAATCCAGCGAGGGTGAGCC
>JAPXLT010000184.1:0-9480 GCA_033809415.1 Lentisphaeria bacterium | reverse complement strand
CGACATACCAGCCCAGGGCAACGCCCTGGGTCAGGGATCACACCATCGGCAAAGCCCTGTAAGGGCGCGACATAATCCCCTGTCCAAAATTCTTGTGTGCCAAGATCGGCTTTACGGAGTTGAGTCGTCTGTGTGGTTACAAGGCGTTAAGTTAAGAGTATTGGGGTGCAGGGTGCAGGGTGCAGGGTGCGTGGTGCGTGGTGCGTGGTGCGTGGTGCGGGTCAGACGTGGTGGACGGTATGGACGGTGTGGACAGAACAAGAACATCCCCCGCATCCCATGGCAGTCAGAATAAGCACAACCGGGACGGTTGCGCTACTTTTTAAACCTGCGCCCCCAACCTTGGATATGGATTGAAATTTCAAATTATTCTGTTATCTTAATGCAGTACTTGTTGAACATATTAACCTTCGTTTCAATTTCAAAGAAAGGTTTTCTACGGCTATGAATTTCAAAGTATTTTCCGCGACTGTAACCCCGTTGTTGTCGGATGGCAGCCTGGATCGGGAAGGTCTGCAACGCATTTTTGAGCGTAATCTGCGGCATGGATTATCCGGATTTTTCATTTTGGGGTCAATGGGGGAATGGGGCAGTTTCAGTGATGCTTTCAAGGAGGAACTGGTCGCGGAGAGTAGCCGCTTGGTCTCCGGACGTTCCGAGTTGCTGGTTGGAATCAATGCTACCAGCCTTGCCATTTCTCTGGAAAACATGCGTCGTTATCAGAAATATGCTTTTGACAGCTATGTATTCATGCTGCCGGGGGCAACCAGCGCACTGGACCCGGTGAAGTCTATTCTGCGGGTTCTTGATGCCGCCGACCGTCCGGTTTATTATTACCACTGTCCTCCTGTCAACAATAAGAACCTGACTCTGGAACAGTTTGCGACGATCATGAAGCATCCCCGCTTGAAAGGGATCAAGAATTCGGCCAGCAATATGTGGTTGCGCCGTGAGCTAATACTGCTGAAAAAGCGGGAAGGTTTTTCCACCTTGCTTTGCGAAGGACAGGAATGGGCACTTGATGAAGCCTTGCTTGCCGGCTGTGACGGCATGGTCTGCGGCATGGGGGCACTTGGCAGCAAGTTCATGGTGGGAATCGCCAAGGCGGTGGAAGCCGGCCAATTTACCGAAGCGGTGCGTATCCAGAACCGCTTCATTGAATTGTTTCATGGGGTTTATGGCATTGACTTGAGCACTGTCTGGTGCGGGCAGAAGTACGCATTGTGCAAGCTGGGGTTGATCTCTTCGCCGTTGACTCTGGCACAGGAGATGAGTGTCCTTACGGAAGATCGTAAGCGTCAAATTGAAGCATGTCTTGAAACGATGAAAGAGGAGCTGGACTGATATGTTGCGCTATCGCGAAACCGGTGAATTGCATAAGGATTTTCACGGAAGCACCAGCCTTGCACTTGATTTTGTCGCTGAGCGTCATGGTGAAGAGGCACTGACGGAGATTCTGCATAACGTTGGCACAAAGGTCTATGCTTCCATTCATCAGAAGCTGATGAAGGACGATCCCTCGGAGTTGATCGAGCATCTGGCCTATTTTTATAATCGGGAAGAAGCGGATTTTGATTTGAAAGTCACGGATCAGGAAATCACGTTGCGGGTGCGTCAATGCCCGGCCATTGCTCATATTCGTAAAGTGGGGCTGCCGCTGTCAAAACGTTTCTGCCGTTCCACGACGGAGGTCAATGCGGCAATGTGCGAAGGGACGCCGTGGGCAACCGAAACACAGATTTTGGCGGAGGGACAGTGTGTCCAGCGCTTCTACCGGAAGGAGAAAAACGCATGATTCCCAGCGACCATTTTGTGCGATTTTATAACGAGGTTTTCAAATATCTGGATGCTCATGGCGGGCTGGAGGATTATTTTCTGGCGGTATCCAAGCAACAGGAGTTTCACTGCCTCGAGGACTTCAAGACGAAAGGCTTGCAAGGGGTCTATGACTATTATGTGAAAATTCGCCGTGAGGAGAATTGTGGTCTGGATATGGTGATGGAGCCTGGCTGCCTCCAACTGATCATGACCCTCTGCCCGAGTTTAAGTAAGGCAATGGATAACGATGCGGGGGCATGTCCCCGCTATTGTGATCATTGCCCGGGCTGGGTGTTGCCGGTGTATACCAAAGCGGGTTTATATATTATTTATGATCTCATGGGGCACGATCAGCCGCAATGCCATTCCTGGATACTGGACAACATCGATCAGGCCAAACAAAAACTGCAAGAAGTACAGAAGGAAAGACCCACAGCAAAACTTCTGAAAAACTTCTGAGCCACAACCTGTTTTTTGTCCACAGAAAGCACGGAAAACGCGAAAAATTTTCAGGTGCGTATTGGTGAAGGTTTAACGAATACTGCCTGGCGGACGTAGAGCGGCTGGCAGGAATTTTCCTGCTCGAGCGGGCTGTCCGGCCAGGGCCATTGTTCTTCGGCATCGAGAAGATATTCTGCTTTCATATAGTTTTCCTGCTGCAAGTTCTTTTGCACTTCCGGCGGCAGTTGCGGCAGTTGCAGGCTGCTTAGGGTAATCCAGCGGTTGCATAGATGGCTAGTCTCGAGCAATTCTTCGGGGAAAAGCGGGCAGGGGTCTGTTTGCCAGACTGCATCCAAGTTTTCTGCCACGAGGAACCTGGTCAGAATGACTTGTCCGCAGCGTCCGTCATGTAGTACGCCGACCGTTTGTCCGGTTTGCGGTGTGACGATACTTCTGGCCAGGGCATAGCAGCTGGGGACGCCTCGCATTTTGGCGTGCCCGCCTCGGCATATTCCTTTTAGCAGCGCGATTCCGCAGCGCAATCCGGCGAAGCTTCCTGGTCCGGTACCGGCACTCCAGCGTTCGACATCCGTCACCTCGAGCTTTAGGTTCCGGAAGCAGGCATTGAGCCATGGACTCAATATTCGGTCGCTTTCACGGGCGGAGCCAGGCAGTATTTCCGAGCAGAGCAGAGTCTGATTCCGGCGTATGGCCAAGGAACAGCCCTGTGAACAATCGAGAGCGGCGGTAATCATGATCGAGTCTCCTTGACAGCAGGAGAGAACAGGAAAACCCCCTCGGGTAATCCTGCTTGGCAGAGTTTTTCAGCGAAGGCGTCGGGGATTTCAAGTCTGCGTTGCATTTCATTGACATGCCGCAGATGGATCATGAGCAGGCGTTGATCTGCTGTCAGCAGTCCGCTGATGCGTTCGGGCCACTCGACGATGGTGATTGCATTCGGAGCGAAGAGGAATTCGTCAATGCCGAAGGCCAATGCGGAGTTTTCATCATCAATACGGTACATATCGAGGTGATATAGAAAACGGTTGCCGGGCAATGGATATTCCTGTGCGACGGTGAAGGTCGGGCTGGTGACCGGGGAAGTAATGCCTAACCCACGGGCAATGCCCCGACTGATCACGGTTTTGCCGGTGCCCAAGTCACCGTCAAGTGCAATTACCATTCCCGGTTTCAGCAGAGAAGCGATTTGCTTCCCAAACTCCACCGTCGATTCAGGTTGTAGGCTGGTAAAAAACATAGACGCATGAGGAAAGTTTAACAACGAAAAAACACGAAAAAACACGAAAATTTTCGTCAGCCCACCCCAAGTTAGTTTTGCAGGTGATCCCAGCCGGTGATTTTGAGTTTATTGCCGTTCGAGGCGACGATATCGCGGGCTTTGGTGAAGCGTCCGACCGGGGTCAATTTTGTTTCCGGGAAAGGCCACAGTTTTAGCAGGAGCGGCAATTTTTCCTCGCTGACTGCGAAAAGCAGCTCGAAGTCTTCACCGTCGCCGAGTCCTTGCTCGAGCGTAGTGTCGGGGGTGCGCAGGGGGATTTCCGGCAGCCTGAGTTCGAGTCCGCAGGCGGACATGCGGCAGATGCGGGATGCATCCAGGAGCAGGCCGTCACTGATATCGATCATGGCTTTGGCGAAATGCTGTTGTGCAAGCCAGATACCTTCCCGGCAGCGTGGGGTGAAAGTCAGGTGATGTCCGGTTTTGAAGGAATTTCCGCAGCTTCCAGTCATGCAGAGCCAGTCGCCGGGCTGTGCACCATTGCGGCAGATGATCTGATCATCGGGGACTTCGCCGATGATGGTCAGACTGGCGACATCATCCTGCGGGGTGGATGCATAATCACCGCCAATCACGGCGATGTTGTATTCACGGGCAGTATCGATGATGCCGTCGTAAAAGGCATTCAGCCATTCCTCCTGACGGCCTTTTTTGAAAGCGGCGCTGAGCAGGCAGAACAGGGGGGTTCCACCCATGGCGGCAATATCGCTGATGTTTCGTGCGAGCAATTTGCGCCCGGCCAGTTCGGGGGGGGTAGCATCGGCTCCTTCGCTGATGTAATGCCGGTTGCCGACAACTTGGTCAACCGCCAGCAGCATCAAGGTGTGGCCGTGCCAGCGGATGGCGGCACAATCATCGCCGGGCGGAATGACGACGGACTCCGGGCAGGGCGGCAGTTTTCGAAAGAGGTTATCAAAAAAGAGGTCTTCAGTCATGGGTTGGCGGTCGTTTCCAGCAGGCGGTTTCAAGAACCTGATAATTGTTGCTTTGCGCAGCCAGATGCAGGACGCGGTGGAAAAAACAGGGCTGCTTTCCATTCTCGCAGGTTCCGTCGCTTTGTGAACTGCCACAGGGTCCCCAACGCAAGCCTTTCGGGCATTGTGCATTGTTCAGATAAAAACAGGGTGCAAGATGTGCCAGTTTTTCCTCCGGTAGACGGGTGATATAACGCAATGTTCTCCATGGCCAGGCTTTTTTGCCGGGATCATCAAGGAGCCGTCCCAGCAGATATTTGCAACGGTCCGGCAAAGAAGGGGCCGGCAGGGGGGAGCCTTTGACGGGGTATTCTTCGGGGTCGAAATCGCGCCTCCCTTTCTGCAGCAGGTCCCAATAGAGATAGTGGGGGTCTAACGTGGGGGTCAGGTTGAAATCGCCGTATTGTTCGTTCCAGAGTTCAAGCCAGGAATCATAATCCGGGCATTGCTCTTCGATCTGATCGATTTGCTCAAAAAGTGTCTCGAGGGTTTTGGCGTTCCGGATACCGGATATCAGGACAGCTCCGTAACCGAGTTTGCGGTAGCCGGTGATTTGCCAGGCGGCCCGCAACAGTTGCATTTGCTGGTATTCCTCGGCGGATTTTCTGGCATCCTGCTGAAAGCGCGACCCCATGGGAACTGGCAGGATGACTCCGGTCTGGAAACCGTCAGCCAGCCGCAAGGTCTCCTCCTGGCTGAGTACGCAGACCCGGGCAATTACCAGCAGGGTCAAATTCAATTTTTGCAGGAACCATTGTAGTTCCTGTGCCTTTTTCATGTCCCAGCCAGCCTGGGTGATCAGAAATTGTGCTCCTGTATGGATTTTACGCAGCATTTTGGCATATTGCAGGCATTGATCCTGGGGGGTGTACTTGAATGGATTGACGGTGGCGCCAATGCGGATGTCTTTGCCGAAAGTGTGCGCTGCCTGCAGAATTTCAACACTGTCCGTAAAAGGGCTTCGAAGATTTTCCTGCTCCTGTTGCAGATCGGTGAGATTGCCAGTCACAGCCAGAAAATTCCGCAATCCTTTTGCTTTGGCGTCAGCCAGCATGCCTTTGATGCGATCCATGTTACTGCCGCGCCCGGACAGCCCCATGATGACTGGTTTTCCGGAACTTTCCGAAAGCGCAGCCGCCAGCAATACGGGATCATGGCAATTTTCGGAGAGGAGGCGGTCGGTCAACAGCCAGCCAAAGAGGCGTTTGACCGGGCGGATTTCCTTTCCCAAGTCCTCGATCAGGGTCATCGAGGCATTGAACGACTGGCAGGCCAGCGGACTGTCGCATTCCAGATAGTACTGAAATTCCCCTTTCAGCATGGAGGATGCCAGGCGGTCATCGCCTGAAAAGCTCATGTCGATCTGTTTGGCTGGTTGAGACATACAAAATGCCTTGTGGGTAGGTAATGGGGCTTTTGTAGCACCTCTACGAGGCGCCGGTTTAGGGGGCATCCTACCCCAGGCTAAAGCCTGGGGTTAAGCATGGTTAAGCGCCTACGGCGCAGATTCTTACATCTATGATAGATGCATCTGTCTTTTCGTGCTTTTCGTTGTTTAAAAAGAATCTCTCCTGCTATAACTTGCCGGATTTCTGTTTTGAAAAGCGTGTGTCAGGCACTATATTGAGACTCTTGGATAATATATCACAGACCTGGTTTAAAAGGGGATTTTCCGTAGTTTTTTATTTTTTGCTGCATTAAGGAGGTTTGTTTGAGCAAGCGTGGGGTTATTGCGTTGGATATTGGCGGAGTGTGCATTCAGTTGCGGCATCCGGAATTTCTGGCAAGCATGGGTTTGACCGAATTTCCGGTTGCTTTCAAGGAAGCCAGTGTGGCTTTCGAGTGTGGTCGAATCACTGCCGAGGAGTGGCTCCGGCAATGCCGTGAGGGAGTGCCGGCCTTGCAGGGCATCTCGGATTCTTCATTTTGGGCAGCATTTCGCTCGATCATCGGTCCTGACCAGCCTGGCATGGGAGAGTTGACTCGGCGTTGGGTCAAAGCCGGCTACCAGCTGATTTTCTTTTCCAACACCTCGTCAGTACATGCGGAAGAAGTATGGCGGACAATCACCTTTGCAGAGCGGATATCCGGCGGGGTGTACAGTTATGAAGTCGGTTGCATGAAGCCTGATCCGGCGATCTATCAAGCTTTTGAGCAGCGTTATGGTCGTCCTGTTCTATATCTGGATGACAATTCCGCAAATGTCGAACAGGGCTTGAAAGTAGGCTGGCCGGCGCGGCTGTTTACGGGCACTGATGAATTGCTGCAAGAATATGGTGAATAAGAATGTCGCATTATCGTTTGGATGTTTATGTTCCGGAAAGTCATCTCGAAGAGCTTAAGTCGGCTCTGTTTGCGGCTGGTGCGGGGCGGCTGGGTGAATATGACTGCTGCTGTTTTCAGATGCTGGGGACAGGGCAGTTCCGGCCATCCGATGGTGCCAATCCATTTTTGGGGGAAGCGGGGCGGCTGGAACAGGTGCCCGAGTGGAAGCTGGAAATGATTGTTTCGAAGGAAGTTCTGCCAACAGTACTGCATGCTCTGAAACAGGCACATCCCTATGAAACACCAGCGTTCCAATATTGGAAAGTTGAAATGGAATAAGCGGCCAGAGGCTTCAAAGTGCAAAATAAACAGAAAGTTTCTCGGCCTTAATGCCATGCTGATGGTTTTTGAATGGATGTCCCTGGAATTATATCCGGCAGCTGGGATTTGGCAAGGACATTTTTTCGGATTTCTTTTTTGAAAGTTACATATCTTGAAAGTTTTTTTGAATGATGATCATCTCCCGGAATTAACCATCCTATTGTTTTGTTTAATTCCCGAACCAGGCGCAGGCATTCCGCAAGGTCACTGTCATTTGACACAAGAACCCCACAGTCAAATTTATTATTCCATGCGTCATTGAGGAAATGGACAGCAAGATTAACGTCAGTTCCCTTTTCTTCAGTGAGTAAAACTTTAACAGTACAATGGCCTGTTTGCAGGATGTGTAAGGAAATGCCCCTCGATAATTGTCAAGATTGGGCAATGTTTTCTTATGGCTCTAAGATAGATGTCTTGGCGCGTCGGAGCATCAGGTCCCTCTGTGAGCTTGGACAATTTATTAACACTTATTCGTGCAGTAAAATACTTGATGCTGATGATGTCATGTTTTTCAGGCGGTAGAAGCAACGATGACATCTTGAATAAATCAAGCCATTTATATGGGGTTTTCTTTAAGCTCCTGTAATATAAATTGAAGCCATCTATATACACGATTGTTCTTAATGGCTTGCTCTGGATAGGCATTGTTCAATGCTCATTGATATTAAAAAAACAAGGGGCGCAATGATGCGCCCCCGTACCCTTTCCCGAAGGATTGGGGTTGTAGTACTATTTAAGATACAGCAAGATTTCTTGCTGTCAAGTCTTATTTTTTTAATTGTTAATTTTAATTTTGCCGTTAATTTTTCAAGTTGCCGTTAATTTGCCTGTTAATTTTTCAATTTGCCACCAACTTGCCAATTTCGTTCTGGAAATTGCCGTACAGGCGAGTCGTCAAGGATGACTTGGAGCCGGGGAACAGCTTCAACAAGGTTTCCAAACGTATCTATAGTGCAAGGCGAGTCAGTGGTTTGCGTTGTCCGCCCAGCGGATAGATATACAGCATATGATCGGAATAGAAGCCGAAGCTGGGTGGGAAGTCATTCCGTGGCAGTGCAAGGGAACCTGGGTTGAAATAGACCAGGCCATCATCATCGCGTGTCAGCA
This sequence comes from Lentisphaeria bacterium, assembly GCA_033809415.1. Taxonomy (GTDB): domain Bacteria; phylum Verrucomicrobiota; class Lentisphaeria; order Oligosphaerales; family Oligosphaeraceae; genus JAQVUB01. The sequence goes on along the minus strand of JAPXLT010000184.1, from coordinate 1,197 downwards.
GCGGAATATGAGTGTGCCCGTTGACCAGGACATCAGCGATGCCTGCTGGCGGCGGATGACCGGGATTCCAATAGTGCCCATGACTGAGGAAAAAGCGGTGCCCGTCTATTTCCAAGGTGCGATATTCCGCCAGGATGGGGAAGTCCAGCAGCTTCTGGTCGCAGTTCTGGTCACAGTTTCCCCTGACGGCAATAATTTTGTCCTGCCAGCGATTGAGCCATGCGGCAGTCTGTCGGCGGGCGGTGGCACTGTCCAGAGTACTTTGGCCGCCACAGAGAAAAATATCCCCGAGCAGTATTAGTTTGTCCGGGGCCAGCTCTTGGATTCTCTCCTGCAACAACGCCAGGCTGTGCGGCGAACCATGAATATCAGAGAAAAAAAGCGCGTTCATTTTTAACCACGAACTACACGAAAAGGCACGAAAAATTTCGTGTTTTTTCGTGCCTTTCGTGGTTTAAAAATATTTTGTTCAGAAGGTGACCAGTTCATTGAGCATATTGGGATTCAGGTGCGCGGTATCATTCCAGCAGGTTAGCTGCCAGCTGCCGTTGGTACAGGTGCAACTGTTGTAACTGGCATTTGACGTCAGCGGCATCAGATTGTTTCCAGCGGGCTGGCCGACGATATGTCGTAAAATTGCCCGCAGTGCGCCACCATGAGTAACTAGCAGCAGGCGTTTACCGACGTATTCAGCGGCTAAGGTATCCAGGCAGTCGGCAACCCGTTTATACATTTCCGATCGGCGTTCACCACCAGGTATTTCGGCATCAGTATGGCAGTTGCTGAAGGACTTTATGATTTCCGGATATTCCAGCTGCAAGTCCTCCCATTTGCGCCCCTCGAGGATACCCAGGTTCCATTCGCGCAGCGCAGGATTGGGGATGATGCTTCCCCCAATCGTGTCAACGATAATTTGCGCGGTATCGAGCGTCCGCTTGAGGTCACTGCTGATAATGGCGTCAAAGGCGGGATGGCTTTTCAGGCGCCTGGCGAGCAGCCTGACTTGCTGGAGTCCTGTTTCATCGAGGTCGGTATTGCCTTGCCCTTGCAAAGTCCGGGTGACATTGCCATGGGTTTGTCCATGGCGGACGATGACAAATTCAGTTCGGGTAGACTTCATGATGCTTGTAATGAGATGATGAGTAACCGAGGAGTTATTTTTGAACAACGAAATACACGAAAGGACTTGGCGCGGAC
>JAPXLT010000183.1:0-9603 GCA_033809415.1 Lentisphaeria bacterium | reverse complement strand
CCCCTGGCTTTAGCCTGGGGTGAGGAACCCACCCAAAGACAGTGCCTTGTAAAGGCACCACAATCAGACGGATCAGCTTGACAAGTGATTGTTTGCCAATGACTTGGATATTGATTTTCTGAAAAATCTTTCCCAAAAAACAAGATTCTGGGTGATAGTAGCACGAAAATTTTTATAGGGTTGTTGCTTTGACGGATAAGATTGCATGCGGAATTTCGGTCTGGTTTGTTGTTTTCTCCGACCACTCGCCACTCGCCACTCGCCACTAATCCCTGCCCCCTGCCCCCTGCACCCTATTTTTTATATGCCCATTCGATGAGTCTTTTGGCGATATCGTCGCGTATTTTATCGCCGCCGCGTCCGGATACGCCCATTACAATGGCAATCAGGCGTTTTTGTTCCCGTTCGCAAGTTACGACGATGCAGTATCCAGCCTTGTTGGTCATGCCGGTTTTCATGCCGTTGACCCCAGGGCAGGTTCTTAAGAGCGAGTTCGTCGTATCCAGCTGGAACGGTTTCTTGGTATTTTCGCGGATGAATTCCTGGCGCGTCGCGGTCCATTTCATCACTTCGGGGTATTGCCAGAGGCATTCAGCGAGGTAGGCCAGTTCGAGGACGCTGCCTTGGTTTTCCTTGCCGGTTTTTTCGTCAGGCAAGCCATGGGCATTATAGAAGACGAAGTTTTGACAGCCCAGCTGCCGTGCCCGGGTATTCATTTGGCTGACAAAATTGTCATGGCTTCCGCCGCCAAGGAATTCAGCCAGCAGGTAGGTGCAGTCGTTGGCGCTGCGAATCAGAGCGCACTTGAGCAGTTCATCAATGGTGAAGGTTTCACGGAGATCAAGCCATACTTGGCGCACCCCGATTTTTGTAGCTTCCTTGGTGACTTTGACCGTGGTCTCGAGGGTGATCCCCTTGTTCCCCTGGGTAACTTCCTCCATTGCTAGAAGCACAGTCATCATCTTGGTCAGCGAGGCTAACGGATAGGGCTGCGTGACATTTTTTCCCCAAAGCATAACTTTCTGATCCGGGTCAATGATTGCGGCTGCGTTGCAATTGCTAACCAGGCGATTCAATTCGGCAGGCAGAGTCGCATTCTGCTGCAGATAATAATTGGGTGAATAGGGCGGGCGCGTCTGTTTCCCAGGCGGGCTTTGCTCCGGCGACAAGTTGTTTTCACCAGTGTTGGCGGATTCCTCGAGTGTTTCAGGCTTCGGAGCCTTTTTACCGGATTGGTTGAGGTTGTCACCCATGAAGAGGAGTGATACAATGGCAAGGTGAATGGCGATAATGATGCCGTAGAGGAGATATTTCCACATCGTTAGACCCCTGTTGAAAACGACTTGAAAAAGATTCAGATGGAGGCGGGTGAAGATTTTTTGCGTTTGTATGGACGGCGCTGCCTGGGGCGTTTTATGATGCTTGCCGCAGCATCATCCGGTTGCTCGAACGTGTTGCCGATCAGCATTGGGTAGACTGCCTGTGGCAGATCGGCAAGGAGGGCTTCGTCCCAGTGATACGTTTCGACCAGCATTTCCAGCAATTTTCGGGCATGGCGGTATTCCCGGTGTTGCAAGGCACGCGGGGATACTGGCTTGGCCAGCAGACGCGGCACCAGATAACAGATATCACGAATACGCATGGCAAAAAATTTGGGCAGTGCGTATTCTTCAAAGAGGAGGCGGATGACTTTTCCGGCAAGCGCATCGGTATTTTCATCGCGCTTCCAAAACGCAGTCATGTTTTGCGGATTGAGCGCACTCATCAGAAAGGGAAGCGAGGCTGTAGCCAGAGCCATGGCCTTGGAAAGATGGATGTGCCCGGCCTCGAGTTCCCGCCCGCGCAAAATCATCAGCTGACGTGCCAGGAGACCCTCGGCTTCATCCCAGGACTGGTCAAAAACCGGCCAGAGCAATGACAGAATATCATGTTTGTGAAGCGCCGCGAGGATCGCCTCCGATTTGCTCGAACTGATAATTTTCAGCAGTTCCTCGAAGAGCCTCGAACGCGATGCGAGAATGATCTTCGGACGTTTTTCCTTGAGGGCTTTGGCAAGGCCGCGGGAGAGAGTGAACTGATACTGTCCACATAGTTTGAGTGCACGGATCATGCGCACGGGGTCTTCATCGAAGCGTTCGGCAGGATCGCCTATGGCGCGCACGACGCGTTTTTTCAGGTCCTTGAGTCCACCGGTGAAATCGATAATGCCGCGTTTTCCGCAGACGTCATAATAGAGGCTGTTGACGGTGAAGTCCCGCCTGGTGGCGTCTTCTTCGAGGGTGCCGAATTCATTGTCATTCCAGATCATGGTGCCATCATCGCTCTTTCGTCCGCGCCGTTCCTGTTCATTGGGGCGTCTGCGGAAAGTGCTTACTTCGTAGATTTCCCGGTTGATGATGACATGGGCGAGGCGGAAGCGCCGTCCGATGATCCGGCATTGGCGGCGTCCGAAGACCGCGCGCACTTCCTCGGGTGAAGCCGAGGTGGCGATATCGTAATCCTTAGGTTGCACGCCGAGAAGAAGGTCTCTGATGGCGCCGCCGACTATGTACGCTTCATAACCGCTGTCAACCAGTCTGCGGACGATGTCACAGGGTTCTTTTTTTAGATTATCAAGCTGGGGCATGGTTACCCTCCAAAGGGCAGATATAATTGTTCTGGCGCTGGTGCCAGGCAGCGTGCGACTGGTTCGAAGGATCGTCGGTGTTCGGGGCATGGACCATGCTTTTTCAAGGCTTCGAGGTGCTCTCGAGTACCATAGCCTTTATTTCGGCAGAATCCATAGGCTGGATAGATGCGATCCATCTCGAGCATGATTTGATCGCGCCAGGTTTTAGCAAGAATACTGGCTGCGGCGATACTGGCGGAAAGGGCGTCCCCTTTGACCAGAAATTGTGCCGGAACCGGGAAGTTGTGTACTTTCAAACCATCTACCAGTGCAAAAGCAGGAAGGGGGTCCAAGTTCAGGATGCATTCCCGCATTGCTTCATGAGTCGCCTGCAGAATATTGATTTGGTCAATGCGCGCTGCGGAGCGTTCCGCCAGCACGAAGCGAAGACCTCGAGTGTTGCGGATGGCAACAGCAAGCGATTCGCGTTGTTTTGCAGTCAGGTTTTTTGAGTCGTTCACCGGCAGTGAAAAGGAGTTTTCCGCAGGAAGAATAACTGCTGCTGCCACAACCGGGCCGGCCAGCGGGCCGCGCCCGGCCTCATCAACTCCGGCAATACTGCCACCTTGAAGCGTCAGGCTGACCTGACGTTCGAAGTGGAACATATCGATGCCGGGACATTTTCGGGACATATTTGGGTAACGCACGGCACAGGAATTCTTTTTGAACAACGAAATGCACGAAAAGACACGAAAAAAAATTCATGGGAAGCGGCTTTGACTGCTAGAATGCGTCGTATCCCCCATGAATTTTTTTCGTGTCAGTTTGTGTCTTTCGTTGTAAAAAAACGATCACCCGGCTTCATTGACGCATTACACTCGAGGCAGTTCTGCTCAGACCAGACGTTTGGCTTTGACTTTCGCCTTTTTGCCGACCTGTTTGCGCAAGTAGTAAAGCTTCGCCCGGCGGACACTGCCTTCGCGGACGACTTTGAAGCCGGCAATACGCGGTGAATGCAGGGGGATTACCCGCTCGACACCCAAGCCGGAAACGACGCGGCGAAGAGTTACTGTCTGGGCGATACCAGCGCCATTTTTGGCGATGATCGTACCCGTGAAAGCCTGGATACGTTCCTTGTCGCCCTCGATAATCTTGACATCGACCTGGACCGTGTCGCCGACATTGAGGGCGGGCAGGTCTTCCTTCATATTTTCCAGGCGGATTTTCTCAATGGTGTTCATCTTTTTCTCCATTCTCACAACGTTCAAACGGTTTATGCAATAAATCAGGACGTCTTGCAGCGGTGCGGATCAGACGCTGTTCGTCACGCCATGCGGCGATTTTCTGGTGGTTTCCGCTGAGCAGGATTTCCGGGACTTTAAGACCCTGGAAATCGACGGGGCGGGTGTATTGGGGATATTCGAGCAGGGGGGCTTTTCCGAACGATTCCTCCTGTGGGGATTCCGGGCTGCCGAGGACGCCTGGGATCAGGCGGATGACTGCGTCGGCAACGACGATTGCAGCGATTGCGCCGTTGGTGAGGACATAGTCCCCGAGGGAGATTTCCTCATGCATCAGGCATTGTCTGGCGCGTTCATCGATTCCTTCGTAATGTCCGCAGACTAGGATGATGTGCTTTTTTTTTGCCAGCCTTGCCGCAGTCTGCTGCTTGAAGGGTTGTCCTTGCGGGGTCATCAGGATGACATGGGATTCTTCGGTGAGCAGGCTGTTGACACACTCGAACAGGGGTTCGGGGCGGAGGATCATGCCTGCTCCGCCGCCGTAGGGTGTGTCGTCTACGGTTCGTCTGACATCGTGGGTGAAATCACGCAGGTCAATCAAGTTGATTTCAACCAGCCCGCTTTTCCAAGCCCGTCCAATGATTGATTCACTGAGTGCGCCCGAGCAGATGGCTGGGAAGAGGCTGACGATGTCAAGCCGCATGATATTCCCCGCTGTTAATCGAGCACGTCAACGGTGATGCGCATGCCAGTTCTGCCGGCAGCGCTGCTGACCAGTGTACGGATTGCGGAAATGGTTTTACCGCTCTTGCCGATGATTTTACCAATGTCCTTTTTCACGCAACGGATCTGGATTACGTTCATGCGGTTTTTTTCAACTGTTTGCAACGTAACTTGATCGGGTTCATCAACGAGAGCCTGGACGACATAGAGCACAAAGGCCTCGAGTCCAGCCAGTGAAGCGGCAGAGTCGTTCTCCTTGTCCTGGTCGGCAAAATCGGCAGCGTCCAATTTTGGCTGGGGAACTTTTTTATCAGCTGCAACGCTGGCATTCGCAGTCTCCTCGACGACATTGTCAGCTGCTCCGCCAAAAATCTTTTTTAAAAATGAGATACCCATTGTTTGACTATATCCGGTTCTTATTCAACTGATTCAGTTGCGGCGGCAGGGGTGGCAGTCGGATTGCTGCCCATGCTTTTGCCGGCGCGTGCACGTTTAATGATGGCGGAGACAGTTTCGCTGGGCTGCGCACCGCGGGGAAGCCAGTAGTCTACACGGGCCAAATCAATTTTTTCGTTTTTGTGACGGGGGTCATAAAAACCGATGTTCTCGATGAAACGACCGTCCCGAGGACTGCGGGAATCAGCAACCACAATCCGATGGCAGGCTGCATTGAGTTTGCCGGTACGGCGAAGTCTGATCTTGACTGACATTCTCTTTTCCTTAGATTCTACAACTGCTTGACAGAATGAAAAATATTGCGAAAATATAAATATAATGCATAAATGCACAATTGCAATGCGCTGCAAGGGTGCGGGGTGCAGGGTGCAGGGTGCAGGGTGCGGGGTGCGGGGTGCAGGGTGCGGTTATTTTTTGGGTGGGATATCACCGACTCCTTCGAGCATGAAAGAGGGCGCATATCCGAAATGAGCAAGGTCTTCCTTGCGGGTGACTCCGGAGAAGACGAGGACGGTTTCGAGTTCCGATTCGATTCCGGCAATGATGTCGGTATCCATGCGGTCGCCGACGATGACTGTTTCCTCGGGACGGCACTGCAATTTTTTCAGTGCGATGCGCATCATCAGGGGATTGGGTTTCCCCAGGAAGTACGCTTTGCATCTGGTGGCCATCTCGATTGGCGCGACCAGTGCACCGGTTGCAGGGACGATGCCGCGTTCGGCGGGACCAGTCATGTCCGGATTGGTTCCGATCAGCTTGGCACCTTTGCGTATCAGAGCGACCGCATCCTCGATCTTTTCAAAGTTGTAGGAGCGAGTTTCACCGACGACGACGTAATCCGGATCGACATTGTTCATCGAGAAGCCAGATTCATAGAGTGCTTGAATGAGTCCGGCTTCACCGATGACATAGGCACTGCCGTTCGGTTTCTGGCTGGCCAGGAAAGCAGCTGTGCACAATGCGCTGGTGTAGAAATGGGTTTCATCGACTTCGATGCCCAGGCGAGCCAGTTTCTGACTTAGCTCTCTGGGTGAACGTTCGCTGCTGTTGGTCAGGAACAGGAATTTTTTTTGTTCTTTTTGTAGCCAGTTGACAAAATCCTTTGCTCCCGGCAACAGCTGGTTGCCGTGGTAGATGACTCCATCCATGTCACAGATGAAAGCCTTTTTTTGCTGCAGAATCTTCATTCGGCAGTCTCCTATTTTGCTTTTGCTGGCGCCGCTGCGGCTTTAACCTCATAGGGTTTCTTGTTTTCATTGCGGTGCCAGTAGTTGACGATGGAGCTGGCGATGAAGATCGTCGAGTAGGTGCCAGTGATCATGCCGTAGAACATGACGATGGCGAAATCGAAGATGACGCCGCCGCCGAAGATCAGCAGGGAGATCACGGCCAGCATGGTGGTTACAGAGGTCAAGATGGTACGGGACAGGGTCTGGTTGATACTTACATTGACCAGTTCCTGATAGCTTAAATCCTTGCGCATGGGGCGCAGCTCGCGGATACGGTCGAAAATGACAATCGTATCATTGAGCGAATAGCCGATGATAGTCATCAGCGCCGCAACGACAGTCAGCGAAAGTTCTCCCTGATGCAGAATGAAAAACAGCCCTGCCGAGACAATGACGTCATGAATAACCGCGACGACGGCTGCCATCCCGTAGACAAATTCAAACCGGAAAGACAAGTAGATGATAATCGCAATAAAAGATAGGAAGGAGGCCAGCAAAGTGTCATTGCGGAACTTGCTGCCAACACTGCCACCGACCGAATAGGTCGAGGTATGAGTCATCTTGCATTCCGGAAATGCAGCATCGAGCGCCTGCCCGAATTCACCGGGATCACTAGTCATTTTGGGGATGACGATCTCGAGTTCGCGGGTGCCACCCTGGCCGCGCTTGTAGCCGACCCGAACGCGTTCCTGCCCCTGGGAATCCAGCCATGCGCGGATGCTCTCGACATCGGGCGCTTCTCCCTCACAGGCATAGGTCAATTGCGTGCCGCCGGAGAAATCGATACCGAGCACGGTGTCGCGCCGGACGACTACGCTCAATAGCGAAATCACTGTCAGAATGATCGAGGCAATGATGATCGGGCGGCTGTATTTGAAGAAGTCGATTTGTGTATTTTGGAATAACTTCATGGTGCGCATCGACAAGGTTTTCAGCCAGCCTTTTTCGATCATCAGGTCGAAGATCGCATGGGTCATGAACAGGGCGGTGAACATGCTGGCGACGATACCAAAGGTCAGGGTGACGGCAAAACCGCGCACGGAGCCGGAACCGTACTTATACAGGAAGATACAGGTGATAAGAGTGGTCAGGTTCGAGTCCAGGATACAGCTGAAGACGCGTTCATATCCGGCTTTGACAGACGCAGCCAGGCTTTTGCCCTTTGCCAGTTCTTCACGGAAGCGTTCGAAGATGAGGACGTTGGCGTCGACGGCCATACCGATAGTCAGCACCATACCCGCTATACCTGGCATGGTGATCGTCGCCTTGGTGATGGCCATCGTACCAATCACCAGCAGACCGTTGACAATCAGAGCCAGAACGGCCACAAAGCCGGAAAATTTGTAGTACCAGAGCATCATGAGAACGACCAGGAACAAACCGAAAATACCGGCCATCGCACCGCTGTGGATCGAGTCCACGCCCAGGCTGGGTTCGGTGCCGAATTCGCTGGTGATTTCAATCGAAACCGGCAGGTTGCCGGAGGCGATGACGCCGGAGAGGCGGCGGGCTTCCTCGACGGTGAAAGAGCCGCTGATTTCAGCCTGTCCGCCAGTGATCGCTTCGCGGATATTGGGTGCGCTGTAGACGCGGTCGTCAAGAACAATGGCCAGGCGCCGCCCAACATTTTTGCCGGTGACATCGGCGAAGGCGGCAGCGCCCTTGGCATTGAAGCGCAGGCTGATCGACCAGTTGCCGAATTGGTTGACGTTGGGTACGGCACGGTCGACATCTTCGCCCTTGATCATCTCGGGATTCTTTTCAATGAAGAGAATTTCCGTATGGAGTTCCCCGTTGCGCTCCTCTTCGATTTCCTTGCGGAGCAGATGCGCAGGGGTATGGAAAGCACGTGGATCGGCATTGTACTGGCTGACCAGCTCGTTGTTGTTTATGGCCACCAGGTGAAATTGCAGGCGGGCACTCTGCTTGATGGTATGGCGGATGTCACTCTTGTCAGCCTCGTCAACACTGGGCATGCGGATGGAGATCGAATCCGAGGTGATCGCCTTGATCTCCGGCTCGGTGACACCCAGGTTGTCCAGACGGTTGCGGAGAATTTCCAGAACCCGGTCGCGGACTTCCTCGGCGCGTTCACCGGGGCGGAGTTTGCTGGCATCAAAGCCGACGATGAATTCCGTGCCGCCTTTGAGGTCCAGGCCCAGGTTGAGTTTGCCGGCGGATTTTATGCGCACATAGCGCAATACTGTTTTGTTGGAGGCTTTTCCCTGCAAAGGAATCCTGATGAAGTTACCCAGTCCGATGCGGTAGTGGTCCGAATCTCCGTCGGCGGCCCATTCAACGGCTTTGTAGCCGGAGACTTTGCTGTCTTCGCTCTGGATTTTGGCGATTCGCCTGAGCAATTCCTGATAGTCCGCGTATGCTTTGCGGCTTTCATTTTCCGGTTTCTTGCTTTGTTCGATATATTCCTTCGAGCTGGTCAGCTTCTGATGTTGTTCAGCGAGCTGTTTGTATTCTTCGCTTTCCTTGTCGCTGATTTGCTCGAGTTTGATTTTGAGTTCCTCGGCCTGTGTGACCAGGGGAACCTGTTCGGCTTCGCGCGCCAGCTTTGCCACCTGCTTTTTCGCCATTTTCTGGAATTCGCTCAGGTAATCGCGGTCGGTGATCGGGAAGATCGACCAGGTCCAGGCGACAATTACCACCAGTATGATACTCCAACGGATAATCAGCGATTTTTTCATGAGTGTTCTACCTTAAAACTTCTTTCCCCTGGATATAATTCAGTTTCCAAGTTTATGTTGCAACCGGAAGCGTAAAAAAACGCTTACTTCTCCTCCGCTTTTGCAGCGGCAGGTTCTTTGACAATTTCGGCTACCGCCGCACGGACAAATTCGATTTCGACTTTATCGGCAAAGAGGATGCGTATTGTCCGGTCGGAGACTTGGGTGATGACGCCGAAGGCACCGCTGGTGGTCATGACTTTGTCGCCGGTTTTTAGCGTCTTCAGCATTTCCTGAATTTGCTGCTGCCTCTTTTTCTGAGGACGGATGAACAGAAAATACATCAGGCCAAACAAAGGGATCATAATCAGCAGGGAGCCTAATGGACTCCCACCGGGCTGTTGCCCGTTGCCGGCAGCCTGTGCCAGATGAATAAATTGAAACAGTGACGATTCCACAGTGATCTCCGTAAGTCAATGAAAAACAGGAAATGTCCGAAAAATTCAACCGTAAATTTATCAATGTAATCTTTTTTCAGAGTTTTTCAATCGCAGAGCAGAAAATTCCAAATTGCAGGGTGCTAATTTTGTAATGGGTCAGTCCCCCCCCTTGATACATTTTTAGCATTGCTTAACCTTTTCCTTGCATCATTTTTATTGCTTTCCGGC
>JAPXLT010000182.1:0-9682 GCA_033809415.1 Lentisphaeria bacterium | reverse complement strand
GAGTACAAACCTGAAAGGTCGATTTGGAGGGAACTTTCATCCCTCGATATGTTTGCGCCCACTGGCGCACGAGCGCCGGCGGCTCGCCGGCATGAAGCCGGCTTTCCTCTTCCATCACCGAAAAATCAAAAAACTCTCCCACAGTAGTACTGAAGACGTCTTGTTCACCAACATGGTGAACGGCATGGACTTCACAAAGTTTTGAAAACAAAGGAATTAGGACTAAAATTCAGCTCTGACTGCTTTTTTAGGTTGAATCCTTTGGGGGTGTCCCTCTATTTCTGGGAACAGTGCCCGGTTCCTGCCGTTTTTCCCTAAGGATGGTACGACTTATTTTTCGTTAATTTCCAAGAGTTCGACTTGGTCAATCCAGGCGGTTCCGGTGGTCAGTTTATTATGCCTTGAGAATTGGATATAGGGATTCTTTCCGATTTGTTCAGCTGTTGTCAGTTCAAATATCTGCTTTGTCCATGGGATGTCACCCTGATAGCGCCCGTTGGGTGGGAAAAAGATGGTTTTTCCTTTTTGAGCCTGTTCGAAACGCACATAGATGCCGCCGCCGTATGGGCTGAGACTTTTGACGTTGCTGGTTTTGATAAAGAAGCTTAATCGGTATCGGGTGGACGGCTTGAGGCCATTGATCGTTTGCACAAGCACTTCAGCATCTTCCTCCAAGCGGACGGACGCTCCGCCAGTGCGAAAAATTCTCCGATCCTGGCGCAGTGGTGCTGTACCCCGCCAGGCGCCGATTCGCCCATGCTGGTCAACGGGTTTTGCCAGATCGCTGTCTGTAAGCAAGGAGAAGGATTCTGCCGGCTGGAATTCCAGGGCACCAAAATTTTCCAGTTGTCGCGGAGTTCCAACGTAGGGGCTCCATGAATACCACGGGTCCCGTTTGTCTCCGATTCGTCTTGAGCGCAGAATATTGCAGATCAGGCGCCCCGTGCAATCCGGCATGCTTTTTCGCGGAATTCGGATTTCCATGGACCACTTCTCGCCCTCAGTCACTATTGTTTTCACTTCGGCGTTGCTGTCCCATTTCCATTCGGACAGGCTTCCGGTAAAGCGGCAATCCGCGAGGGAGTTTTTGCTGTTCACTAGGATTTGGTATCCGGTTTTGCGGTCGCCGGAAGGATTGAAGAACAATTCGAGGTCATCGTCCTGCCAGAGCATGGCATCATCCATCTGCCGTGTACGGGCATTGATTTCGTTGGTAAATGGTTCCATGCATTCAATGAAGAAATAAAAGTTATCCGCGTCATGAAGTGTACGGCAGATAGTCTGCACGTCGATTTCCTCCTGGGGATTTCCTTTATTGGTCAGCAGCCAGAAGGGTTTGCTTTTTTCCCAGGCTTTTTCGTCGCCCTTGCCGTCAATGATGATCGAATTCTCGGGTGGAAGTTCCGGCATTTCTGCTGTCCAGTCGGTCACTTCCCCCAGGGTCTTTTCATACTCTTCAGCAGCCTGCAGAAGCGGGCTCCACAATTTTTCATGAATGAATTTGACTCGTTTTAATGCCAAGGGGTTGTTTTCGACTTTATTTTCCGCTTTTTGAAACAGGGTGTTGATGCGCGTACGCTCAGCCGGCGAGTATATCTGATTCCAAATTTCGTAATTGGCGGGGACGGTGCTGACCGGACCAGCCGGGGTATCCACCGTTTTGCCGGCGATCCGGCGCAACCAGTGTGTTTCGATCGTTTCATAGAAATCCTGCATTTCCGGCGCTGCTTCCGCAAACATCAGGGAATGATGTTCCAGCAGCAACGCCTCGATGTCGGTCTTTACATTCCACATCATTTTGCCAAAAACATAATAATTGAGGTAGCCGAAAATCCAGCAATCGTTTTCGGCCTCGATGAAGGCGCCGAAAATAAAAGGGCTTTTTTCTGCAAAATACGAGGCAAATGCTCGTGGAGTCATATTAGGAATGCCTCGCACCGGCACTGAAATTTTCGTGGGGTAGGTCCACAAATAACATTTTGCGTTCAGTTTTTCGGTCCAGGCTTCGAGAAGTTTCTGGTCTTTTTGTCGTTTGCCGGAATACCGATCCCATGGACCGGAAAGTGCGAGCATCATCACTATGTTATCTGGAATATCAAATTCCGGGATTTTGGAATACTGCCCATATGCCATTGTAGTGACAAAGCCCGGTATGTTTTCCTTTTTGAGCCGGGTGGCCACATCGATGTAAAACTTCCAGATATAATTGCTGGTCTGCTGCGACCATCCGGATTGGCCTGGCCGCACATTGTCATCAAGATGTTTTTTGCATTCCGAACAACGGCAATGGTAAAGACTGTCATTCGGCATGATATTGAAAAATTCGCCAGGAGTATGATAAGGGGATGGCCATGCGGGCTTCCCATCGTGGAAAATCGCCCGCCGTGAGGAAGCGGGCTGCCCAGTCAAAACCGCCTTCGCATCGAGAAAGATTTCATTTTTCAACGCTTCGCTCGAGAAGCAGATATGACCTTCCTTGTCGGTGAAGTTGGAGGTGTCCTCGATGCCATTTTTCCGTTTGCCTTCTTCGGTCAGGGCAAAAAATTCCGGATGATTTTTTCCGAAGCGTTCGACTAATGCCAGCCAAGCCAGCCCATGACAATTCGGAATATGCTTTGTATGCATTCGATAGCGGCGGTTTGCCAGATGATAATCCTGTGCCCTTTCGTCAAACCAGCTGATCTGATTTTTCCCGGAAAAGGGATCGACGGAATACAGCCATCGCACCTGCATGTCCGGTCGCTCGATAAGATTGATTTCCGGTATGGTCCATCGCGTCAGATGCGGAGTTACCGTACCGATTTCACCGGGAAAATAGAAGCGTACACCGGCAAAGCGTTCCAGGAACTCATAAACTGCGAACAGGGTTCCTTGTTCAGTAGGGCTGCTGCAGGAGAATGGCGCCTGCTCGTCATGGCCGACGATCAGAATATCGCTGCCAATAGTTTTGATAATGAAGGCATCTCGCCCAAGTTTCTGCAGATCAATGCCGTGGGCTGCTGCCAGGTCGGCATCGCCAACAATCAACGCAGGCAGATCGGGAACCTTTTTTGACCGAGGGGTTAATTGGATTTTCAATACGTTGCCGAGGTGTTCCGCAAGTTCCCGGGCGGCAAAGTGAGCGGCAGGAGCTGCATCTTCCGGTATTACAATTTGAAAAAGAACTTGCTGATCACGAAATAAAACTTGCTGCTTGGACCAATCAATCGCCGCAGATCGTTCTACCAGCGGCTTTGGCGCGAATTGACCGCAATGTAAAGGAAAAATAAAGAATAAAAACGACAATATCAGCCATTTTGTAAGCATTGACAGCCTCTTTTTGCAAGGAACTTGCGTGAAAGCAATGCGTTCCGCTGGTCAGCATAAATCATCCTAGATCAATAGTGGGGGGAATCAATCGGTCCGGGCCAACCGGGAACCGGGAGCCAAAAGTAGCAGTTGTGACCAGCAGAACACCAGTTATTCCAGCATCCGGGATATCCTGCGACCAGATGGGGAATTTGTGCAGGGCGCATGTTTTGCACGTGTCCGTCAATGAAAAGGACATTGGACGAGTTGTTTTTGTGACGGTACCCGAAGCGCAACCCGGGATTGTTCGTTTCTAGCCCGCTGACCGAGCCATTGGCGCCGGAAGCGCTGTCCATTGCCAGGCAGGTTCGTCCCGGGCGGTCGAATTTCTTGATATGCTTGTTAGGAATTCCAATATGTCCCGCCTGGTTGCACAAATTGCCGTTTGCACCGTACACCGGGACGTGAGTATTTACAGCAAAGGTTTCCGAGAAACTAGGGCACATGAGCTTGGAGGAAGGGGAGTAATTCCTGTAACAGCCCACCCCCACCCCAGGGTGAGAATGATTCAAGGATTGGGCAATTCCCGAGGGATGATTCGTATGCCACGCCGTCAGATACACGCCATCGACCGTCATCCAGATAGGATAAAATCCATCATTCTCATCTGCATACATCATGAAAGCAATGCCAATTTGCTTGAGGTTGTTGATGCAGGATACTTGCTTCGCAGTTGCCCGGGCCTGGCTGAGTGCAGGCAGAAGCATCGAAGCCAGAATCGCTATAATGGCGATCACCACGAGCAGTTCAATTAAAGTAAAGAAACGTTTCATCACTAACCCTCCAATGTGTTCCGGGTATGAGCAAAAAATCGATGATCCAAAAAGGATTTTTTAACCACGAACCACACGAACAGGCACGAAAATTTTCCGAGTTTTCCGTGCTTTCCGTGGACAAAAAATGGGTTGTGGGCGGCAGTCCACGCCAAGCTTTTTCGTGCCTTTCGTGGTTAAAGACCTTTTTGTGCGTCCTTTAAATAAACATATACAGGCAGGTCTTTGTTTTCAAGCGTTGAATGTTGCTAATTTGTAATTAAAGATGCTAAAAAGGGAACATCGCCTCCGCAGAATTTGTATTCAGAGTTGCGGATAAGCCGCGGTTTCAGTTCTTTTGGATGTCAGTGGGGAATATTCGAGGGGCAATCGTCTCTTTGGGGTTCCTTTGTTATCCTGCTGTCCCTATGCCTTGGGCAAGGCAGCGGCATCGCGGCTGTGCCGCCGGTTCCACTGGTAGAAGGAATGCACATCCTGGAAGCCCAGTTCAGTGGCGATTTCTTTACAGCTTACTTTGTGCTTTTTGAGTTCTCCGAGGCGTTTTACCCGGCATTGATGGACAAAATCCATGACTGTCCGCCCGGTGTATTGTTTAAAGAGTCGCATAAAATGAAATTTGGAATAGCCGACCATCTTTGCCAAGCTATCAATCCGGATGCCTTTACGCAAATCGCGTTGGATTTGCTCCATGGCGATTTTGATCAGTTCGAGCTTGGTCTCTTCTCCGGTTTGTCCTTTCGTCTGCAGGGAAAAGAGGCTGAATGCATAGGCCAGGTACAATTTCAGCTGTTGCAGATACCATTGTTTTTTTTCGGGGTTGTCTGTTTCTTTCCAGAGGTCCCACAAGGCATCCAGGTCTGGGGATTCGGAGGGTTGCATGAAGGCCTGAGCCAGATTCAGTGGCTTGTTCCGGTACATTGATACCAGATGAATCACCGTTTTTTTCTGATAGGTGTACGTCCAGAGATGCAGAATATCTCTGGCATCGTATGCATAATTAGCCTCGTGCTCGATATTTTTATCAATCAAAAAAACGCTGCCTGGAAGGCATTGGTAATATTTGCGATTAAAGCGGAAAACATAGTGTCCCTGCAAGGCAATCATGATTTCGCGCATATTGTCATGAACTTCCGTTTCCTGCTTTGCGGCATAGTCTGGCGCTTCGACTTCCAGGACACCGGGCGCCTGGTAGTCCGCTGCTATGATTTTCCATTTTTCCGGATAGATCAGCAAGTCCCGGAAGTCATCGATGGCAATCGTCTTTCTCATAGTCAGCAATTTTGAATACAAATTAGCAGTAATGATCGGTTGCAAAAGCAAAGATGCGCTTAAATAGTATAACGTTACTGGTTGGAAGATGCAAACCAGTCATGGCACATGTATTTCAATGCGGCGGTAAATAACGAGCATTGCCTTGAACGCAACATGTCAACGGAGGCTCTCATGATGAAAAAACTACTGGTTTTCTGTATTTCGGTACTTAACCTGATGCTTTTTGCTTATGAATCCCCATTTCAGGGTGACTCCCGCCCGCCACGGCGAATCCAGGTTTCTGAGGAAAAGTTGCTGGAAATCCATCCAGGGGAGCAAAACGCGGAGATTGTAGTCTGCGCAAATGCATCTAAAATGACTCGGTTCGCAGCGATGGAACTGCAATCCTTACTGGAAATCAAGCTTTCCGAAAAGTTGCCGGTTGTGAATACTCCCGACGACAGCAAAATTTCTTTTATTCTTGGCATCAATGCGTTTTCCGACGCAGTCGGCATTGATGCATCCGGTCTGGTGCGGGATGCATTTATTATCAAAACCGTCGGGCAGGATGTTTATATCCTTGGCAGGGACGATCCGGATTTTGATGAATTCGCTGCCATCCGCAGAATTTCCGGCTGGCAGTTTCAGCATGAGAAGGGGACGGTTTTTGGAGTCTATGATTTTCTTGAACGCATCGCCGATGCGCGTTTTTTCTTTGCCGGTCCAGGCACCCTGATTCCTAAAGGGACGCTGCGGATTCCGTCGATCGATGTCTATGACCGCCCAGATTACGAGGCGCGTCAGGTGCAAATCTACGAGGGGAAGCATTTTCTGCCCGAAAATGGGATTCTGGAGCGCAATCTGGATTATCTCCGGATGCGGTTTGAGACTCAATATGTTCCTTGTTGCCACGGCATTGGCAATCTGGGGTATTGGGAAAGATTTGGGAAAACACATCCGGAGTATTTTTTCCTGGATTCGAGCGGACGGCGTGTCACGGAGAAGCGCAGTGATGTCTGGATGGAGCATTACTGTTACACGAGCGGCGTCAAGGAAGAACTTTACCAGGATGCGAAATCCTGTCTTCTCAACGAGCCTGCCTCGAAACGGGGCATTCGTTCCAGCAACGGGCAGATTGGCTGGGACCCCACTGCTCAGCAACCCGGGCGAGCCTTTTGTGCGATGCCAGGTGACAGCTTTATGCGTTGTCATTGTGAAAATTGCCAGTCTTTGATGACAGACGAACAAATGATTTCCGATTTTTATTGGGGTTTTGTTTTTGATCTCGCCGAGCGTCTGATCCGCGAAAAGGTTCCCGGCATTGTGACCAACATGTCTTATGCCCCATATCATTTAGTGCCGCGCAACCGGAAGATGCCGCCCAACGTATATGTGATGGTTGCTGGCACCGGTGCTTGGAACGAACGCTATCCGGAACATCAGCAGCGGGAGACAGAACGCATCCGGCAATGGGTTGATTTTGGTGGTCGTAAAGTCTGGCTGTGGAACTACCCCAACAAATTTGCCGACAGGGCTTTCCCCGGCATTCCGCATACGACTCCGCGCTGCATCGGGCGTTATTACCAGTCCATGGCTCCGTTGATTTATGGTGCTTTTATTGAAAGTGAAACCGATTATTACGCATTCAACCTGTTGCAATACTATGTTTTCAGCCGGGTCAGCTGGAACAACCAGGTTGATGTCAACGCCTTGCTCACCGATTATTATCAGCGCATGTTTGGCAAAGGGGCCCCTGTGATGCAGGAATTCTTTGACCGCATCGAATTTCTTTGGCTGCACAAGCTGCTCAAGGATCCGATGATGACTGATTTGGGACCCAGTAACGTTACTGCCAGCAACCATGAAGCCTGGACGGAGGTCTACGGCAAAGCCCAACGTGAAGAATTCAAGCGCATGTTTGACCTGGCTGAATCACTCGCCGCCAGCAGCGAAGAAGACCTTAAACGGGTGAGGCTTTTCCGGGAAATCTTCCTGGATGTAATTCTTCGCTATGGGGAGGAATATGATCGGCAAGTCGATACCATTCCCCGGTTTTTCGCGGACGCTGTCTCGCTTGCGGAGGGGCAATCCATATCGATAGACGGGCGACTTGATGAAGCCGCCTGGAAGCATACGGGGATGCATCTGCAAAATATCACGGGTGGCAATTCCGACAAATCACAGGTCTGGGTGACTCATGACGCCACCAATCTCTATCTTGCCTTCAACTTCAGCGAACCGAAGATGGGCAGCGTTCGGGCACCCAAACGCTCTGCCACCGACACAGACCTGTGGAAAGACAATGGGATTGAGTTTTTTCTGAATCCGGACTGCTCGCGCAACAGCTATTATCACATCATCCTTAGCTCTTCCGGAAACTGGTTGACGAAAAGGTATGTCAAGCATGGCATCAGTCGCATCGCTTCCGAATGGTCGCCTGATCTCGATGTCACAGTAGTCTGTTCCGAGGATTCCTGGCGTGGTGAACTGGCCATTCCCCTTGCAGACCTCGAGGTACAGGCGATGGAGGTAATTGTGCTCAACATCAACCGACACCAGGTGCGGGAAAGTGAAGCCGACCAGTATTACTCATGGTCGCCCTTCCTGAATCGCCAGCTCACCTCGATGTTCCATGATCCGGATAATTTCGGAACCGTCTTCTTTAACCGGAATATACCGGAAAACCTGGTGAAGGACAGCGATTTTTCCGCGCCAAAAGGAAAAGCGCCCAATGCATTCGGAGCTTGGCATCACCACCATATTCTGCCGGAAAATACCAGCATCTCGTATGATTCCAATACATTCATCTCCGGCTCACGTTCTATCCGCCTACATTCTGCCGGCGCATCTCTGGCCTTGCGGCAGGATTTGCCCTTGTTGAAACCCAATACCAAGTATAAAATCAGCTTTTTTGTACGCCTCGAGCAGGTCGAGAAGAAAGGTCGTTTTTCGGGTGTATGCCTGAATATTATGGATGACAAAAACCTCTGGTTCCCCTCGACTTTTCTGCTGGGTACGATTCCTTGGGTCTATCAGGAGACCGAGTTTACCAGCGCACCCAACACCAATGATCCCGCACACCGTTCCTATCTGCTGCTTTATCTCATGGGAGCATCCGGTACGGCCTGGTTCGACCAGATCAAACTGCAAGAAATCCCCAGCGTGAATTGACGCCCTCCAGTCTATTTTTGGGTTCAGGCGTTCTTACTCGAAAAGTAATTCTTGGGGGAGTTGCCATACTTCTTTTTGAATTCTGTGGCGAAATACTGCGGCGAAGAATATTTCAGTTTTGCCGCTATCTCTTTTACAGAATAAATATTTGCATGCAATAAGCTGAAAGCTTTTTCCATTTTTTGATCCAGATAATAGCTGATTGGAGATGCATGCAGATATTTCTTGAACATCCGGTGCAAGGTGGCGCTGCTGGTGCCAGTATGACGGACAAGCTTATCAATGCTGAGTTTGTCTGAAAGGTTTTCATGGATGTATTCCAGTGCGCGTTGAAGTTCGGGCGGTCGGACCATGGCGGCACACTGGGCAGATAGTTCATGCAGCATTGCGTAACAAGTTGCACAGCCCTTACGGTAGCTCGACAGAGTCTGTTCCTCGCCGTATTGTTGCAGTTCGTCAAAAAGTTCGTCAAAGCGTTGTTGGTCTGTAAGGCGGACTCGGCTGATCTGGTCAAGGCCAAATTGCTCCAGAATGCGCCGGAGCAGGGTGCCTGCCATAGTAACAGTCCGTTTACTGGCAGTTTCCGTTTCGCAACGTATGGAGTTGTTTTCGCCGAGCTGCACCAAAAAAATTTCTCCGGCTTTGATTCTGGTCGTTTTGTTGAATTGTTTGAATAGGAATGTTCCTTCGCAGACAAATTCGATAGCAAATACGTTGGAGTTGATCCGTTGTCGCAGGCATTCCCGATGCCAGTAATCATTTCCGGCAGCCAGAAGTTTGAAGGGATGCCCATTCGTTTCTTTTCCTGCGTAGGCAAAGCTGATGAAGTCATGCAGGGGATATTTTCCGTAATCGAATCCGAGAATTTTTGAGGTGCCAAAAACAGCGGTAATTGGACGTTTTTTCATCAGGTCACCATTGATGTTGTTTACAGTCTCCGTCAAAATTCTGCTGAAAGAATTTTTAACTTAATTGATAAGATTATGTACATTTATGACTTTTAATTCTTGTGAAAACATATTATTATGTGTTACCTGGATCCGTGAAGTACCACCCTAAAAAAGACCGAAAAAAGATTGACAACCCGTTAATGTGTAGTATATTATGTTGTTTGAAAAGTGCCATAATTCCACTCACCA
>JAPXLT010000181.1:0-9713 GCA_033809415.1 Lentisphaeria bacterium | reverse complement strand
ACTGATGACGAACTGGTAATAATTTTCTTCCAGGCCGGTTGGGGATATGAAGAGTTCTACAACGTCATCGACCCAGGGATTTCCGTTGACCCAGGTGACGGTGGCTTTTAATTGATCGATAAGAGGCTCTTGACAGGTGACAGCGATATAAATTGCCTGGTCGTCAGCCAGGACGCTGAAGGAGGTGTCGGCTGTCGGTTTCCCTTTTCTTGGTGGAGTTTGCAAAAAGGAAAAATTTTTCTGTGCCTCGGCTTCAGTCCAGCTTTTTTCATCTAGAACGCCATCAATGACGATGGGGCCGAGTACCTTTCCTGCCGAATACGCATGCAGGTTCTGTATCAGTCCACAAAAAATCAACGCAACCAGCAACCCGCTTGTTTTCATCCACTGTTTCATATGAACCTCCTGTTGAAAAATGTACTGTTTGTTTCATGGATAATAGGGGTAGTTTATGGGTGCCCAGACGGGTACCCGGATCGAGCCTCCCAGGACAATGCCCTTCATCCAGAGCGTGCCACCTGCAATATGTTTTTTCTTGACCGACATCGGCGCCATGGATTTTACTGTGACCGTCGCACTCCAAATCTTCTGCTCGTCATCCTCGGGTTTCAATTGTAAAAAGTGATTATCATTTAATTTAGCTTCTCGCATGGTATAATTGCTAAAGAAGCGGATCGAGGCGTCTTCGGCGGGCTCCTTCAAAAACATGGTGAATGTGAGGGTGTCCTCCGGGCCAAATTGTTTTTTTTCGTTAAAGGCGGGCGAGCGGACTTCGAGGTAGTTGTCCGGTTTTTTCACCATTTTCATATATGCGAAATGCAGATTCAAATTGTAAATGTAAATGTTGAAAAGGGCTTTCGATCCGGTCAATGACAACACTGGCTGGTCATATAAATTCACACTGTAAATTCCAGGTTGAGCATTACTGACCTGACCGAAAAGATAGGTCATTTTGCCGCCAACGCGAGGATGAAATGACCAGCTGTGGTAGCCAGGCAAAGTTTCGGACTCGGTGATCTGGAAGGTAAGCCAGGGATATTCCGGGGAAACCGGTAGTGTACGAGACGTGCTGTTGCCCTCCATTTCCGGAGTTTTTCCGATGCTGAAACCTCCCTCAGGCAATGAGGTGATGGCTAGTAGCTTGTTGTTCCAGGAATTCTGATTGCCGCTTGTCGAAACTTGGATGTTTTTGCCATCCTCGAGCCAGAGGGTATTGGCATCCGGTTGCAGCAGCATTTCAGCCTGAACATGAAAAAAACAGCTAAATAATATCAATCCGGCAATTCGCTTCATGAGTAACTCCTATTATGGACAATGGACAAGCTCTGTCTGTGTGGGGTATGTGCGCTAGCCTACTCAGTTGTTATCGAGGCCTGCTTGGTCAGTAATGAACAGGGGGTAGTCAGTCACTGGGAGGTTGTAAAGCGTGACAAAGCCGGCGACATTTTCGTCGAACCCGATCGGCTTGAAACGGAAGCCTCGTGTTTTGGAATCGATCTCCTTGATCCGATAGACATTTCCGCGGATCGGATCAATCAGCACTGGGTTCGCCAGTTGCTCGTCCCGCTCGATCCACAATTGCACGTCGATCTGCCCCGGCTCGATGCTCATCTCGGGCTTTTCCGGCACATGCCAGGAGAACACCGGTATTCCCTTGCGGCGGAATTTGCTGGTCACCATCGAGGTCAGCCTCAAGTTTGACATCAAGGGCGTGCCGAAGCTATTGATGCGGATGTAAAGGTCTTCGGCGCGTTCGGCGGAATCAAAAAGCCAGCCCATCGACTGCAAGGCCTGGTAGGCCAGCTTCGGCTTGCCGTCGCATTCCAGTACTCCTCTGCCGCAGACTCTTCCCGTATCATAAGCCCGTTTGTCAATGACCATGAAATAGGAGGACATCGTGCAGCCAATCCTGAAATCGGCGACATAACGACGGGTGACATATTTCGCCTGTGCATATTGGCTGCGAAGGTCCAATGCCTTCCCGCCGGCCTCCCCCTGCCAGATGTCAATGTGGGCACCACCGTGCGAATCGAGTTCATAGCGGAGATTGTTGTACCGTTCCGCCAGACCAAGGTCCGGATTGTCCCCATAGGGATGAAAACTTAATATGTCGATGTGCTCGATGATGCCGTGCGTCACCAGGTTGCGGATGTAGAAGCATGCGTCCAAGGTGAGCGAAATCGAGCCGCCGATGATTTTAGCCGTAGGATCGGCCTTGCGGATAGCACTCGAACTGATTTTCACCAGTTCGACGTAGTCCCGGGCGCATGCGGCTTCGAATCCGCTGCGGTCAAGGTCGGCATAGCGTCCTCGGGTTTGCCAGAAGCCATACGGGGCAGTATTTGGTTCATTCCAGATTTCGTAGTGGGTGACGCGTCCGGCAAAATGTTTGGCCATCGCGTCCAGATAATTCTCCCAGCCCCTGACCGCTTCCGGACCGTGATACATCGGCACTTCGCCGACATAGCCGCGCACGTGGTGTGGCACTTCTTTGCCGGGGTGGTCCTCCGCCCAGGTCTCATATCCTTCCACTGGCGTGTAGAGCGGATTGCCGAAGCTGACGCTCAGCCATGGCTGTATGCCGATCGCCAGCAGGGCGTCAACATCCTTATCGAGCCAGGCGAAGTCATAGACCCCTCTTTCCTTTTCGCACTTCATCCAGCCGGTCTGCATACGCGCCCATTTCACCCCGGAGGCCGCCATCGGCCCAAACGTCAGCGAGGAGTCGAAGGTATCCCGGTCGAGCGTCTCATAGCCAATGCCGATGATGGACTGCTTCACCGCCAGGCTCGACGGCTTCGGCAGCTTGCCGATCCATTCAAGGTTCTGACGGTTCTCGAGCGGATTGCAATTGTAGCCATAGCGCTGCGCCTCCGGATCGACCTTCGGTAATACGTTGTCTGGCGGCAATTTGAATTCATTGACCTGTTGCATGGATAATTTCCTTCCTAGGTAGAGCGTCTAAAAAGGGTGCGGTGTGCGGACGTCCGTTGTTTGTTCACCCTGTCCCCTGCACCCTGCACCCTGTCCCCTGCACCCTGCACCCTGTCCCCTGCACCCTGTCCCCTGCACCCTGTCCCCTGCACCCTGCACCCTGTCCCCTGCACCCTGCACCCTGCTTTCGCCTCGCGTGCGCGCGGTAAGGGTGGTTCGCCCCCTGGTTGGGTGGGGCTTGGAGGCTGTCTGAACCACGGCGAAAACATAGTGCCGCAAAAACGAAATTTCAAGAAAAATCATAAGAAGTCATGCAGAAACATAGAAAATCCTACAAAATCCTACAATTCCTAATCCTGGAAATCGGCGTCCGTCTGCGCGATCTGCGGATAGAGTGTGCACGGAACCCTTTTTGGCACCCTCTAAGTAGACCCTGTCCAAAAAGGATTTTTTAACCACGAACCACACAAACAGGCTTGGCGCGGACTGATCGCCCGCAACCCATACGGACTTTACACGGACGGGACACGGACTTTACACGGACGGGACACGGACTTTACACGGACGACAGATCGGACGGATCGCCATGTGCCAAGGTCGGTTTTACGTGGTTGCGTCGTAGGCGATATGGAGCGCCGGCGGCTCGCCGGCTTCCCTCTCCCATTACCGAAAAATCAAAAAGTTTCTCAAATTGGCCAGATCACAAATTCGCGTGCAATCTCATCCGTCAAAACAGCGACCCTGCAAATTTTCCGCGCTTTCCGTGCTTTCCGTGGACAAAAAATAGGTTGTGGGCGTTAGCCCACGCCAAGCTTTTTCGTGCCTTTCGTGGTTAAAAACCTTTTTGGACGGGGTCTATTTCAGGACGAGGGGAAGTCCGTTCATGGTCTAGCGCCTTGTCACCATACCGGATAGAGGTGATGGATGCGTTTGCGATATTTGTCATGAATGGGCTTGTTATGTTCGTCACATCCTGGAATGTTGTTGCTGACCCAAATTTCCGGGGTGCCTCCTTTTTCTTTGATCATGCGAATTGTCTCGGTCATCATCAGGTTCAATGTAAAGCAAGTCAGAATCGTAGCGGTTGGAGCGACTTCTTCCGTCACACCAGGAACTTTCAGAATGGCATCTGGATATGGCACATGGTTGTCAATGGCAATATCAGCAAAATCGTTGATATTTTTTTTGTTTGGATGACGCCAGATGAAATCATCGGGCACCTTTTTTGTAAATTTATGCGCATTGACGGTAATCAGTTTTACACCGCGTTTTTGTGCTTCGACGGCGACATCCACTGAAACAATATTCAAACCGTAGAAGTTCACTAGGATCAACACGTCATCTTTGTTGACATCATAGAAATTCAGGATATAGGGGGCCAGCCCTACGACCTTTGCGGTTGTAGGATTGGCTGAAATGATGTTTGTACCGGCCGGAAACATGGCATTGACTTGTGCCAGCCCACCAGCCCGCCAGAAGACCTCCATCGCTGCGATTGCCGAGTGTCCTCCCGCACCAAAAATATTTATCAGACGCCCCTCGATGACCTTGTCGGACAACAGGTCGGCGGCCTTCAGAATCTTTTCTTCCTCCTCCTTGGCAATCGTCTCCAGAAGCGCAGTTACCTGGGTAGTGTATTCTCCGATCAGTTTACTCATCTTTTCTCCTTCTTATGTTTGGGACTCCATCGGACTGTAGTTGCCGCCTTGAAATGGAAAATCATGCTTCATGCAGAAAAATAAGTTGGTAACCTAAAAAATCAAATCAATCCCTGAAATCACATAGGTACTATATTCAGATATCTGAATCTGTCTGACCGATTCGTCGGAACAACAGACCGAACCGCAAATCCACATGCAATCTCATTCGTTAAAACAATAACCCTATAAAAAAAATTCCGTGGACAAAAACTCCGCCCATCTTTTCCTTTTTCGTTTGTTTTCTATGGGAAATATGATACTTTACAGCAGGTGAACGACATGACTAAGAAAAATTTTACTTTAATTGAGTTGCTGGTAGTGATTGCTATCATTGCGGTGCTGGCTTCGATGTTGTTGCCGGCTTTGAGCAAAGCCCGCCAAGCTGCGCACCGGGTTCATTGCATCAACAATATGAAGCAGCTGGGTGTTGGATTCTACCTATATGCCGAGGCCAACGAGTTCTGCAGCCCGGCTTATCGGGTCGACAATCCGGATGGTAACGATTATTATTGGTATCCTGAAAGTCCTGTATACGGCATTGTGGCAGAATACCTGAATTTGAATTCCGGCTCCGGTGCGTATGTTCCGGCCATCGGCGGTAGCTACAAAACCAAGCATAATGTCCCTTACAAAAGCGCGCTGATGTGTCCCACCCGCGGGGTTCCCGGCCAACGTACTACCTCGCATACAAGATTTTTTGGTTTTGGCATGAATACCCGCTTGGGACTTGAATGGGGCAAAGGCTATGGCTTTCCGCTTGTCCGGGTGAAAATTCCGGCTCGGACGTGCCAGGCAGCTGAAAGCAGCGCCGGAGGCGTAAATTACCGCCCCTTTAGCTCAACAGAATATCCGATAGTGTTTCCACATGGGGGCTTGACCAACACGCTGTTTATTGATGGACATGTCACACCACTAAAAATGCATCAGATTCCTGATCAAGATAAGCGCAGTGATGGATATGTCGCATCCTTCTGGTGCCCTGGTCCGACTGTGAATAGCTCCTGGCACGACAATTGGTAAGCAGTAGCGCATCAGGGACTGGCTTTTTATATTCTGTAATCTTCAACAAGGAGTATCTGATGTCCGCACGGATTCTGGCGCTTGCCGGTTTGTTCTGTTTATTGTCTTATGCCTTGGAAGTGCCCATTGCAGTTGATAATCCTGCCGGCTTCCAAGGTTGCCGTTCGGTCTATGTCGGCATACCCTTTGCACCAGGGACGCTCACCAGCCCGGAAGGATTGGGGATTTACGATGGGGAACAACAGCTGCCAGCTCAGATTACCGTACTGAATCGCTATCCCGGGCGCCAGGATATCCGCTGGCTGGCCTGCGATTTCCGACCCGAATTGAACGGCGAGAAACGCCAGCAGTTCATGCTCCGGGATCGTCCTGCCGTACCCTCCAATATCGGGCTGCATCCGGTGGTCTCAGTCAGCAGCAGCGAGGAAGCTTTCCGGATCGATACCGGAGCCGCGCTTTTTGTCATTAACCGCCAGAATTACTCTTTCCTGGAATCCGTGCAACCAGCCGGCGCACCACGGCGGGCGATGCAGGGGGGCGGAGCGTATTTTTTGACCGCCGATGACGTGCGGTACCGTGCGGTCGGGCAGCCAGAGCGGCTGCTGCTCGAGGAGTCCGGTTCCGAACGTGCCGTGGTCTGTGCCGAGGGGTGGTTCGTGAATGATCAAGGTGGGCAATTCTGCCGCTATCTCCTACGCACCCATTTTTATGCCGGCAGCAGCGAGGTCAAGGTCTACTTTACCTTTTTGATTACCGGCGATACCGCTGCATCTCGTTTCCGCGACATCGGCTTTGTCGTGCCCGGATCGTATCAACGCCTGAATATCGGCGGCGTGAATGGCGAAATGACGGGGCGTTATCTGCTGCAATACGAATATGATAAATACTTGATAGGCGACCCTGCCAAGCCGTCGGTCTGGCGCGAGCAGGGCGACGGGGAGGCTGCACCAGGCTGGCTGCGCGGCGATGATACATTGCTGTATATCGAGGACTTCCGCGAGAATTTCCCTAATGAGCTGGAAGCACGGTCAGAGGCGCTGATTTATCATTTCTGGCCCGCGCATGGCGTGGCTAAGCCGGAACGCACCGTCACCGATGCCAACCGCCAGTATCTCTGGTACTGCCACGAAGGGCAGGTGCTTGATTTCCAGCCCCCGGCGGCATACTGGGATATCGGCGATGATTACGAAAAACGCTATTTCCGGGAAGGGCGGATCGAAAGCTGCCTCGGAGTGGCCAAGACCGCAGTATTGCGGATAGATTTCGCTGCTCCCGAAACATTCCCGGCCGTGTGGTGCCAGCCGCTGACCGCACTGCCAGACCCTAAATGGGTCTGCGCCAGCACTGTGCTGGGACCGGTGCACCACTACGATCCGGAAAAATTTCCGGAAATCGAGCGCTACTTGGCGGAACGCTGGATTCTCGAGCGCAAGCTGGCCCGCGAAACTCCGCCCGGAGATTTCGGCAAATGGAATTATGGTGATGGTCATACGGCGTGGAACAAGGAGCTCGGCCGTTGGGATGATCTGTACCGCACTTGGAAGGGCTACCATCATGTCTCTGGTTCAGTGCCCTGGCTGCTGGCTCTGCGCAAGGGCGATGCAGAATACATGCACTGGGCAGTGGCAGTCTCGCGCCATCTGATGGATATCGATATCTGCAACTGGTCGACTCCGGAGTCCGAAGCACCGAAAACAGATGAGCTGCAGTGGAGCAGAAAGATCAAGGGCGGCCTGAATGACTACAAGGGCCTCTCGCACTGGCACGCAGGCAGCAGAGTGCATGACTATAACACCCAGACCGAGTTCATGCTGCTGTATTTCTTCCTTACCGGCGACCGTCGTGGCCTCGAGGTCGCGACGATGTGGGGCGATTCCGCCATAAAGAACTTTCGCAAGGCGCATGCTTCCCGCGAAGGCACTGGAGTGACCTCGTCCCTGGTGGACCTGTATCTGGGCACCGGCAACGCATCATATCTCGAGCTGGCGCAGAAATTCATCACTGCGGTTCTGGATACTCAGATTAAAACCACGCAGCTGCCTTCATCAGCTCTGATCCCCGGTTCGTTTCCTGGCTGGCCGGTTTATGCTCCCGGTCTGCAGAAGTACTGGCTGCTGACCAAGGATCAGCATGCTGAGCAGGCTATCGTTGCCTGGGCGGATGCATATATCGCAGGCTATGGCGATGCTTCCTCCGGCGGCTCGAAACTGCATGATTACATCAATATCCTGGCTTTAGCCTGGCGCGTTACCGGCCAGGAGCACTACCTTTCCCATGCGGCCTGGCTGCTCGAGCTGTTCCTGTATCGGTATAACACTTCATGCCTGCAAGCCCGTGCACCGATGAATTCAGTCGAGTACTTTATGATGGAGCGCATCCCGCTGTATATGGCTGCGGTCAGGGATTTTGGTCGCCAGCCCCAGGCACTGGCCTTGAGCCGTGGACAGTCAAACGCACCATATCAGGTCACCTCGCATCCGAAGCTGGGCGCTTATGAATTCCTGCTCAAAGGCGACGGTCAGCCATTCACTCTGCAGGTCGGCTTTACTACCCGTGACGGCAAGGATCGCACGGTGACATTGCTGGCGCCGGGTCGGCGGCAGTTGTACAGCGGCACGTTGGCGTTGGGCGACCAGCGTAGGTGCAATTTCGAGCTTGCGGTTGATCCGGCGGAAGATGGTGTGTATCTGCTGCGGGTCGAATCGGAGGTGTCGGATTTGCGTCTGATTACTCGCCTGCCTAAAATTAGCCCGAACGGCACCATGTATACCACCACCGGCTTTGCGGAAGTCTGCTTTATGATCAAAGAAGCCGGTGAGTTCCGGTTGCACATGAAAGCCCAGATGCCTAACTACCAGACATACTTGCAGCTGAGCGATGTCCAGGGGGGCACCCGCCATACCATCCCATACTATGTTCCTCGCGATGGAGCTGAGACGGTCGTTACCTGCCAGGTTGCCCCGGGGCTGTGGTGCCTTAGCGGCCAGTTCGGAACCATCAAGCCGCTGATGTCCTGCAATGGGCAAGAAATCGAACTGGTCGCCCCGACACCCACAGACTGGTTCCAACCCGCGCCGGAAGACCTGCAAGAACGCCCCGGACAGTCCACCTCGAAAGTAATCTTCAAGCTGCTGAAGTGATTGGGATAGGGGGCGTGTGCGTAGTGCGGATTTAAAAAGTGGCGCGACCGTCCCGGTTGCGATGCTCGAATTGTCGTGGGGTACAGGGTACGCTAGGGAGTCCGTCTTTCGTCCACACTGTCCACTTTGAAATTTTATTTAGTCAGCGTTTTTCCGCATTCGAATGCCTTGGCGACCGTGTTGCCCATCAGGCGATAGACGTGCTGGCAGGTGTCGAAGCAGATCGGTTTCATCTTCGCTGCATCGGGTTTGCCGTCTGTCAGCGCTGATTCCTCGATGGCGCAATTGACGATGCGTCCGACCACATTGCAATTTTCTTCGTTCATCGAGACCAGCTCGCATTCCAGCACCAGGGGCAATTCCTCGATTACCGGAGCATTCACGAAATTGCTCTTAACAGCAGTGAGGCCGCTTTTCGCCACTTTGTCCGCAACCTGATTTCCACTGACGATGCCTAGGTAGTCGCAGGCCTTTACGGTGTCCGCAGTGCCGAAGGCGACCGTGAATGCTTTCCGCGCCGCGATATTCGCCCAGGTTTTGTGTGTGTTGTCGATGCAGATGGTGATCTGATCCTCGAGTGTGATACCACCCCAGGCGGCATTCATCATATTGGGAGTCCCGTCCTCATTGTATGTGCCAATCATCAGCACCGGCATCGGGAACATCCAGTTCTTAACTCCAAAATTCTTCTTCATTGTTATGCATCTCCTTTTTTTTGTCTCATATGCCGAAGTATTGTTGAATACCTGAAGTGGCAGTGCGCTTGTGACAAGGAATCGTCATGGGCAAACAGCCAACAACTATGGGTTTGCCGTCAGTGCCTCGATGCCTCCAAGCTGCATATCCCCGTACTACTATTACCCAAAATCTTCTTTTTTGTAAAAGATTTTTGATGGACGATGGACAGGGACAGGAATGG
>JAPXLT010000180.1:0-9794 GCA_033809415.1 Lentisphaeria bacterium | reverse complement strand
CCCCGCACCCCGCACCCTGCACCCCGCACCCTGCACCCCGCACCCTGCACCCTGCACCCTGCACCCCGCACCCTGCACCCTGCCCCCTGCACCCTGCACCCCGCACCCTTTTTTTCCATATTGATTTGCAAAATCACCAGTGAAGCATTACATTAGTTGTTCTTGCATTTTAATTAACACTTTTGTGTGTCACCCCTGTAAGCAATGAGTTTTGAAATGAAGACGTTTCTGCCAAAAGTAGATCAGATCGAGCGCAAATGGTACGTGATTGACGCCGAAGGACAGGTTCTCGGTCGCCTTGCGGTGAAAATCGCCAACATCCTGCGCGGCAAGCACAGGCCGGATTTTACACCGCATCTGGACTGTGGCGATTACGTTGTCGTAATCAACGCGGAGAAAGTCGTTCTCACCGGACGCAAGAATGAGAACAAGGAATATCAGAATTACACTGGCTATATGGGTGGGCTGAAGCGCTATACAGCCGCTACCATCCGGGAGAAGAATCCCACCCGCCTGATCAGTGATGCGGTATGGGGTATGCTCCCCAAAGGAAAACTGGGACGCTCCCAGTTCAGCAAATTGAAAGTCCATGCAGGCCCCGGTCCGGAGCACCAGTACAAATCGCAAAAGGCGGAACCCCTCGTCCTTAACTAAAAAGTTAGACTTCACAGCAGGTTTTTAAGGAAAAGATAATATGTCAGCAGACAAAAATGAAATCACTACCGTTGGACGCCGCAAGACCGCAACTGCACGCGTACGGATGGTGCCTGGCTCAGGCAAAATCGTCGTCAACAAACGCGAATTCGAGGATTATTTCCATGAAGAAGCAGTGCGGGGCTACATCATGCAGCCTCTTGTTTTAACTGGGAAAAGCAGCGATTTTGATTTTGTGGCTAATATCGGCGGCGGCGGCATAATTGGTCAAGCTGGTGCACTGCGCCATGGCATTGCACGCGCCCTCGAAAAAAATGACGAGGCATTGCGTGCGGTTCTCAAGCCGGTCGGCATGCTGACCCGTGACTCCCGCCAAAAAGAGCGGAAAAAACCTGGTCAGCCAGGCGCACGCAAACGCTTCCAATTCAGCAAACGCTGAGTTTACCTGGTTCCACATTCTCTTCCGGATTCAGCGGACTTTCTATCAATTTTCCGCTGGTCCGGTTTTTTTGCGTTCCGTAGCTGGATCGTTTTCTTTTTTTTGATGGGAGTTTTCAGGATGCAGAAATTACGTGCTGCAATTGTTGGTGCCTCTGGTTATTCCGGCGAAGAATTATTACGTTTGCTGTTGCGCCATCCGGGGGTCGAGTTGACCTGCATCACATCCCGTCAGGAAGCGGGCAAACCCGCCGGCGCCGTTTTCCCGCGCTATCTGGAATGCACATTGCCCTTCAGCAAACCTGTTGTCGATGATATCGCCGCCAAAGCAGATGTCGCCTTCCTGGCTCTGCCTCACGGCCTGGCCAATGAATTTGCAGCTCCCCTGCTCGAACGAAACCTGAAAGTCATCGATATCAGCGCCGATTTCCGGCTGCATGACCCGCAAGTCTATGCAAAATACTACAAAGAACAGCACCCCGCTCCGGAACTGCTGAGCAAAGCCGTCTATGGGTTGCCGGAAGTGTACCGCGAGCAAATCCGCACCGCCTCCCTGATCGCCTGCCCAGGCTGTTATCCAACCAGCATTCTGCTTCCTTGCATCCCCTTGCTGAAGGCCGGTCTGGTCGAGATCACCGGCATCGAAGCAATCAGTCTAAGCGGGGTCACTGGCGCTGGTAGAAAAGTCGATGCAGTGTACATTTTTCCGGAATGCAATGAAAGCATGCGCCCTTATGCCGTCACCGGGCATCGCCATCTGCCGGAAATCGAGCAGGAGCTTGCCCTGGCCGCCGGGCAGAAGGAGCTGACCATCAATTTCATCCCGCATCTGATCCCGGTCAACCGCGGCATCCATTCCACCATCCTGCTGAACGCCAAATCCGGCTGCAATGCCGATGATGCACTCGAATGCCTGCGTCAGGCATACGCCCAGGAACCATTCGTCCGCATCCTTGGCAAAGGGCAGCTGGCCGATACCAAGCATATCACCATGACCAATTTCTGCGAAATCGGCTGCGCCTACGATGCCCGCACCAATCGCCTGATCATTAGCAGCGCAATCGACAACCTTACCAAAGGCGCCGCAGGACAGGCAGTGCAAAACCTCAATATCATCGCCGAATTTCCAGAAGACACAGGACTGCGATAAACGATGGAAGAATGAATCATGCACAGACGAAGACATAAAGCAAAAAATCCGAAGATTCTGATAGTGACACCGGAGATCACCTATCTTCCGCAGAAGATGGCCGGAACCGCCGGAAATTTGTCGGCAAAGGCCGGTGGTCTTGCCGATGTTTCCGCGTCGCTGGTATCTGCCCTATTCGAGATGGGGGCTGACATCCATGTGGCCATGCCTTATTACAGGCGCATCTTCAAGCTGGATGTACCGGATCATGTCGAGAAGAAGCGGGAAAACCTCGAAAACCACTTGAGCCGGGAACGCATACATTTCGCACAGGATCGCATTTTCTTCTACCGCGACCGGGTCTACTCCGGATATCATGGCGAAAGTATGAGAATCAGCCTGGCCTTCCAGCGAGAAGTAATCAATAACATCATCCCGAACCTGCAACCGGACTTGGTTCATTGCAACGACTGGATGACCGGCCTGATCCCCAGCTTCGCACGACGCATGAAAATTCCCAGCCTCTTTACTGTCCACAACATCCACACCCAGAAAACAACGCTCGAAACCATTGAGAATAGCGGCATTGATGCAGCGTCCTTCTGGAAAAACATCTACTTCGAACGGGCACCGTTCAATTACGAAGAATCGCGTTCAAGCAACCTTGCTGACCTGCTAACCAGTGGAATTTTCGCCGCCCACTTCATCAATACGGTCAGCCCGACCTTCCTGAAGGAAATTGTCGATGGTGTACATGATTCCTTTGTCCCCAGCTACATCCGCCAGGAAATGAGCAACAAATACTACGCCGGCTGCGCTAAGGGAATCCTCAATGCGCCAGACCCGGACAATGACCCTGAGATCGACGAGGCTCTGGCAGAAAATTTCAATGCAGATACGATGGCGGAGAAAAAATGGAAGAACAAGGTTGCTTTTCAGAAAGCTGTCGGATTGCATGTCGCCCCGGATTCTCCCCTATTCTTCTGGCCATCCCGCCTGGACCCCAAGCAGAAAGGTCCCCAGCTGCTTTCGGATATTCTTTTCAAGGTCATCCATGAATACTGGCCGCAACAGGCGCAATTTGCTTTCGTGGCCAATGGCGAATATCAGTCCGTTTTCAAGGCAATAGCCGATCATCACGGTTTCCAGAATAGGATTGCCGTCATGGATTTCAATGATGAGCTCTCCCGGCTCGGCTATGCCGCATCTGATTTCATTCTGATGCCATCCCGTTTCGAGCCTTGCGGCCTGCCCCAGATGATTGGTCCCATTTACGGCAGCCTACCCATTGTACACGATACCGGTGGCCTGCACGACACGATCACCCATCTCGACTGCAACACCAGCACAGGCAACGGATTCGTCTTCAAAGTTTTCGATCCACCTGGCCTGTTTTGGGCTATCCACCAGGCAATGAGTTTCTATCAGCTGCCAAAAGACGAAAAGAATCGGCAGATCACCCGCATTATGCGTGAAGCGAAAGCGACTTTCAACCACGCCAATACAGCTAACGCATATATCCAGATCTACGAGCAAATGCTCGAACGCCCCCTCGTGCAATGGCAGGAAGAGGACGAGTGATCCATACCATCCATCTTTGTCCACGGAAAGCACGGAAAACGCGGAAAATTTGTAGGGTTGCTGCTATGACGAATGGAATGATACGCAGAGCCGCAGTTCTGTCCGTGTCCCGTCCGTGTAAAGTCCGTGTCCCGTCCGTGTCCCGTCCGTGTAAAGTCCGTGTAAAGTCCGTGTAAAGTCCGTGTAAAGTCCGTGTAAAGTCCGTGTAAAGTCCGTGTAAAGTCCGTGTAAAGTCCGTGTAAAGTCCGTGTCCCGTCCGTGTCCATAAAATGAAAACACCTCAAGAGAAGATTTTGACTTTCGAGCAGCTCCCATCGTGGCGTGAGCAATTACGTGCCAATGGTTGCAAGTTGGTTGTTACCAACGGAGTTTTTGATTTGCTGCATCGTGGGCATGCGCAATATCTGCAGGAAGCTGCCGTTTTTGGCGACAGATTGCTGGTCTGCATCAATGATGATGCGGGCGTACGTGAATTGAAAGGTGAAACCCGTCCCCTAGTCGCTGCTGCCGACCGCGCATTCCTGCTGGCGTCTCTCGAAGCGGTCGATGCCGTCGTTATTTTTCCCGGTACAAAAGCAACCCGGGCTCTGGAACTAGCTCAGCCGGACATCTATGTCAAAGGCGGAGATTATACCGAGGACACCCTCGACCGTGAAGAATACGCTGTCCTCGAAGCGGCAAAAGCGGACATCCGCTTTATTCCTTTTATCGGCAACTTCTCGACCACCGCTTTAGCCAAACAACTCCAAAGCAAGCAGGCGACAGAGAAACGAAAGGCAGATGGCCTGAATCCCGCCTTGAATTTTATTTTTGCCAGGCGCAGCATCCGGAAGTTCCAGTCCCGCCCAGTCAGCAATGAAATGCTCACTGACCTGACTAAAGCGGCTATGGCTGCACCTTCTGCCTGCGCCAAAAACCCTTGGGAATTTTTTCTCATTACGGAGCCGATCCTGAAACAGGAGCTGGCTGACTGCCTGCCCAATGGCCCTTTTCTGAAACAGGCACCGGTTGCGATCGTCATCTGCGGCGATATTGA
Source organism: Lentisphaeria bacterium (assembly GCA_033809415.1). Lineage (GTDB taxonomy): Bacteria > Verrucomicrobiota > Lentisphaeria > Oligosphaerales > Oligosphaeraceae > JAQVUB01. The sequence continues at coordinate 4,956 of JAPXLT010000180.1, read as the reverse complement.
CAAAGCGCACGGCGGGGAAATATCGTATCTGCTGCAGGATTGCTCTGCGGCCTGTGAAAACCTGCTGTTGGCGGCAACGGCGCTCGGCCTGGGCGCATGCTGGCTCGGCGTCCATCCCCGCGAGGAACGCATCAAGGCGATCCGGAATCTGTTGCAACTGCCGAAGAACGTCATCCCAGTCGCTGGCATCGCCCTGGGTTGGCCCGCAGAATCCAAGCCTCCGAGAACAAATTATACAGGGGAAGCAATTTCCGACGACATTTCTTGAAAACTGTATTATTTTATGAATTTCCCCATTAATCAACACTATTTCAGAAAGGATGTACCTATGCGCCCGTTTTTTCTCCGTCTTGCCTTGGCTTTTGTATGGCTGATTCCCCTAACCCTGCAACTCTCCGGAGCCGGTTTTTCAATTCTCGAGCAGTCCGCTGCCGGTTTGGGACGGTCGCTGGCCGGCATGACTGCGGAAATCGAAGACCCCGGTTCGGTTTTCTTTAACCCGGCGACCGGTGCCTGGCATCAACGTCCGACCCTGATGGTCGGCAGTCATTTCCTGCTCGGCGATGTCGGCTTCCATGACCGCGGTTCGACCTTCTCCGGCGATCAGGATGAAAATATCACCAGCCTGGCCATGGTGCCCAATCTCTACTATGTGCATCCCCTCAGCGACGGCATCACCCTCAATCTCGGCATCTCCGCAACCTCTGGCACTTCGACCACCTACGAAGACGACTGGCAGGGACGGTATTTCGCGATTAAGACCGAAGTCTCAGTCATTGAAATCAGCCCGTCGCTGTCCTGGAAGATCAACGAGAACTGGGCAGTCGGCGCCGGTTTCATCGCCCAATATGCCGAAGCGACCATGTCGCAGGCAATCGCCTTTGATCAAACCACTTTCAACCGCGCCTATGACGGGCAACTCAAACTCGAAGGCGACTCCTGGGCTTTCGGCTACAGCCTCGGCGTCCTCTACCGTCCCTTTGAAAGCACCCGCATCGGTCTGGGCTACCGCTCGAAGCTCTCCCATGATCTGTCCATGAAAGCACGCCTGCGCATCCCCAAAACCGTTGCGCCACTGTTCGGCGGCGTCACCCGTATCACTGAGGATGCCAGCTGTGCGCTTGACCTGCCGGCTTCTATCAATCTCGGAATCCAGCAGGATCTCAATGAGAAGTGGACAGTCATGTTTGATGTCGCCTGGACAAAATGGAGTGATATGGAAGAACTCAAAGTCAAGTTCGACCGCCCCATCCTTGGCATCAAAGAAAGTTCCGAAGAAATGAAATGGCGGGACAACTGGCGCTTCGCCCTCGGAACTCAGTACCAGCTCAACGAAAAATGGACCCTCAGAACCGGCATCGCATTCGATACAACGCCAGTCCGCAATAAATACCTCCGCGTCGCCAAACTGCCGGACGCCAACCGCTTCTGGCTCAGCTTCGGCGCCGGATACCAGTTCTCCGAACAACTGCGACTCGATGCCGCCTTCACCCACCTCTTCTTCTATCGCTGCGACATCGAGCAGGCCAACGAACAGGGATACCGCCTCTCCGGCGATTTCTCCGGATATATGAATATCTACAGCCTGGCTCTCAACTACCAGTTCTGAACGGCGGTTGACAGCCACCTGCCCATTAGCCGAGGAATTCTTTTTGAACCACTAAAAGCACGAATAGACACGAAAAAATTTCATGGAAGTGCCTTTGTCTGCGAGAATGTGTCGTATTTTCCATGAAATTTTTTCGTGTCAGTTAGTGTATTTCGTGGTAAAAAACTCCCCTGTCACCTGGGTCACTGACGCCGTACCGGCATTGGTATTTTTGGCTTTGACAGCCACCTGCTTATGATTGCGAACGAGGCATTATGGCACAGAAAGTGAAAGAATTGGTCAGCTGGGAAACCTCCGATACGCAGGAAATCGAGCGGCGTCAAAGGCGTGCGCTCGAGGAGACGATGCTGATCAAGCCTGTCGAGAAGGGTGCCCATCCCATATTTCAGGATTATCTCGTCGCCAGAACCGGCATCGACAATGCGCTCACCTACCGGGTGGAATTGCGCTCCCTGACTAAAACAACCAATACCTGCACCTGCCCGGATTTCCAGAAAAACTTCCTGGGCACCTGTAAGCACATCGAAAAAGTGCTGCTGACGGTGAAACGTGGCAAATCGACCGAATCCCCATTTGTCGAACTCTTCATGTCCGTTGGCACCATCGAGCCGTGCCTGACTGTGCCCGCAGAATGCGCACCACAGGTAAAAGCCTTCCTGGATAAATTCCTTGATGCAGATGGAAAACTACGTTCCCCCCGCTGGAACACCCTCCAAGTGCTTTTGCGGGATGTCGAACAGGCGCCCCCCGGAAATTCGCAAGGACATCCGCATCTCCTCGGGAATCTACGATTACCGCCGCATGATGCTGGAAAAGGAACGCCTGGAACAGGTTCGCAATAAAGTTGCCCTGAAATTGCGCGAAGACGCCGGCAAGACCACCTTCCTGCGCTTCCCACTCTATGACTACCAGATCGACGGCATGCTGCACCTGGCCTTTTCCGGGCGTGCAATGCTTGCCGACGAAATGGGCCTTGGCAAAACTGTGCAGGCAATTGCCGCAGCAGCAGTCATGCGGGAATATTTCGGCGTCAAAAGAGTGCTCGTCGTTTCACCGGCTTCGCTGAAAACCGAATGGGAAGAGCAAATCCGTAAATTCACCGCACTCCCAGTGGAAATCGTCTACGGCTCCCGGAAAGCGCGACTCGAGACGTACCGGAAAAGCAGGGCTTTTTTCATTCTGACCAATTATGAGCAGATCATCAGGGATTATGAGGAAATCAATCGTGACCTCATGCCGGACCTGGTCATCCTCGATGAAGCCCAGCGCATCAAAAACTGGCGCACAATGACCGCAAGCCACCTGAAACGCCTACAGTCAAGATTTGCATTCGTCCTGACAGGAACCCCCATCGAAAACAAAATCGACGAACTCTACTCCCTCGTCGAATTCGTGAATCCGGCCATCTTCGGAAGCCTCTTCCGATTCAACCGCAGATTCTACCATTTCGGGGAGGATGGCAAGGTCGACGGCGTCCGCAACCTGCGCGAACTCCACGAGGAAGTCGGGCAAATCATGCTCCGGCGTCGTAAAAGTGAGATCGCCGAACAGCTCCCGGAAAGAGTCGATAACAATTATTTCGTAGAAATGACCAAGGAGCAACGCTCGAGATATACCGACTATGAGGTCGTCGTCGCACGCTTGTACCAGATCGCCAAGAAACGCCCGCTGCTGCCGCAGGAATTTGAGCACCTGCAGATATCCCTGGGCTGCATGCGCAACCTCTGCGACAGTGTCTATATTATGGACCCCAAGATCAAGGAGTCGCCCAAGGTCGATGAGCTGATGCGCATTCTCGAGGACATCTGGGCCGCAGAACCGGAACGGAAAGTCATTATTTTCTCGGAATGGGTACGCATGCTCGAGCTGGTCGAGGAACGCCTTGACGAGCAGGAAATCTGCTCGGCGCTGCATATCGGGTCTGTCCCTCAGGAAAAGCGGCGTGAAGAGATCAACCGTTTCAAGAATGATGCGGACTGCAAAGTCTTTCTGTCGTCGGATTCCGGCGGAGTCGGCCTGAATTTGCAGGCGGCCAGTGTCGTCGTCAATCTTGATCTGCCCTGGAATCCCGCCCGCCTCGAGCAGCGCATTGCCCGGGCCTGGCGGAAGCATCAGAAAAATTCCGTCAACGTCATCAATCTGATTTCCCGCAACACCATCGAGCATAAGATGCTGGGCACCCTCGAGTTCAAGCAGGGTCTGGCCGATGCCGTCCTCGATGCCATCGGGGATTTCGAGGAATTCGAAAAAGTCAATGCCAAAGCCGCATTCATGGAAAGACTTTCCAAAATCATGGAATGCGAAACACCCGTCGAGCCAGTGCCCGTCCAGGAAGATCGCACGCCGCCGGCAGAGCGCATGACCCAGGAACTCACCCTCGACAATCCCGGAATCGGCTCATGCAGCATCCTTTACGATCCCGAAAGCAAGACTCCGAAATCCGTTTTTGCAGTCGGCTCCGCCAATGCCGCTGAAAAATTGCGCGCCAATATCGAGAAGACGCATGGCACGAGCATTCCTGCCGACAAAGTGGCCGTGCTTGCGCCGGAGCAATTTGCCCTGCTCCAGCAGCTGGCCGCCTTGGGAATCATCACTATCAATGACCAGAAAATGACCAATGTCTTCCAGACTGACACTTTTCAGCAGCCCAGCCTCCCGGAACAAAGGCTGCGCCTGAAAAAATGCCGTGCAGTCATGAACAACGCTGAACGCAAACTGAAAATGGCGCTGGTGCTGAAAACCGGAGATTTCCTCGAGGAAGCCCTGCCTCCCGCAAAACAGGCCGTTTTATCCGCAGCCTTGGCGCTCTATGTCATGACTGCAAATGAAGCCCTGGATGCCGTCCCGGAAGAATTCACCGCCGAATTGATGCCGGCCCTGAAAAAAAGCAATACGGAGCTGTCCCGCGAACAGCTGATGTTCCTGCAATTGACGATGCACGACCTCAGCGAAGACCACACAGAATTCCTCAGCAACGCCGAAGCATTCGTCGAAACGATAGCCGAATTCCTCAACAAACAATCCCTGGCCTCCTGAAAGTATAAACCACACAAGATGTCGCCAGAGCAGCTCAGCCGTCAAAGCAGCAACCCTACAAAAAATTTTCGTACTACTATCACCCAAAATCTTCTTTTTTGAGAAAGATTTTTTATGGACGATGGACAGGGACAGGAATGGACAAGATGGACGGAATAGACAAGAATGGACTGCTGAATGGACAATGGACAATGGACAGGAATGGACTTGGCGCGGACTGATCGCCCGCAACCCACACGGACTTTACACGGACGGGACACGGACTTTACACGGACGACAGATCAGTCGGATCGGATGGATCGGCACAATGC
>JAPXLT010000179.1:0-9836 GCA_033809415.1 Lentisphaeria bacterium | reverse complement strand
GCACCCTGCCCCCTGCACCCTATCTCATTCAGTTCAAGTATTTCCTGGCGGTTTCTGCGTCATTAAAATGGTGTTTTACGCCATTGATTTCCTGATATTCTTCGTGTCCTTTGCCGGCCAGCAATATGATATCCTGTGGTGTGGCTCTGGCAATCGTTTCTAGGATTGCGGCTTCCCGGTCGGGTTGCACGGTTATCCGTTTAAGGCTGGAAAAGCCGACAAGAATATCTTTGATAATATCTTCAGGTTTTTCAAAGCGTGGATTATCGCTGGTCACGATGATTTGATCAGCATTTTCTTCGGCGGCTTTAGCCATTAGCGGGCGCTTGCTGCGATCACGGTTGCCGCCACAACCAAAAACAACAAAAAGGCGTCCTTTGCAAATGGGTCGCAAAGCACCCAGCACGTTGCGCAAGGCATCATCCGTATGCGCATAATCAACAAACACATTCAGGCCAGACTTCCCGGTCAAGCGTTGCAAGCGCCCCGGTGCTCCATGGCAACGCAGGAACGCCTGCTGAACGGAAGCCTCCGCAATCCCCAAGCCATACGCCAGGCAAGCCGCAGAAGTCAGATTACAGATATTGAAAAAACCGGTCAGTGGTGAATGCAAATGCCAGGTGCAATCCGGAAAATGCAGATCAAAAGTCGTCTGGTTTTCATCCTGAAAGAGATTGTCAGCCTGAATATTGGCTGATGGATGCTTATGAAGAGAATATGTCAACTGTTTTCGGGCGGTCACTTCAGAGGCCAGGCGCTGTCCCCAGGGATCATCCATATTCACAACCATCGGGCAATCCACATCCAGCAATTGTGAGAACAGGCGTTTTTTGCATTGATAATATTGCTCGAAATCGCCATGATAATCGAGGTGATCCCGAGTCAGATTCGTAAACGCCGCCCCGCAAAACCGCGCAGTGCCAAGCCGCTCTTGAGCGAGGGCATGACTGGATACCTCGAGGACGGCATCAGTAACTCCGTTGTTTTTCATCTCGATAAAGAGCTGTTGGAGTTGAAACGGAGTCGGCGTCGTCCGCTCCGCCGTTCGGCATCTTTCCCCGCCTACATCATATTCAACCGTACCGATCATGCCTGGCTTTTGACCAGCGGCCTTCAATATCTCTCTTAGGAGGTATGCCGTAGTTGTCTTGCCATTGGTTCCTGTTACTCCCAACAGTTTCATCGTGTGCGCCGGAAAATCCGCGGCCAGTTCCGCCACGCGACCAAATGCCGGATAAGGTTCCTTGACAGTCACCCAGGGCACTTTCTCCGGCAATGGAACCTCCCTTTCAGAAAGAATAGCCACCGCTCCCCGTTGCAAGGCCTGCTCGATAAAATGGTGCCCATCCAGGCGTTCACCCTGCATCGCACAAAACAGAAACCCCGGCTGGCACTCGCGCGAATCACAGCAGGCACCTAATATGGGCGCCTGCAAGTTTCCACCACTGCGCAAGACCAGATCAGACAGAACAGCCAGGTAATCCGAAAATATCTTTGGCATGGCAATTCTCGTCAACGCTTCGCTACACTTCCGGCAGGTTTCCTGGCTTGCTCCTCTTCAAGCGGAATACTAGGCGGAATTTGCAGATATTCCAAAGTACGCTTGGCAATCCGCTTGAAAGCCGGGGCGCAGACCACACCTCCTGTACGGAAGGGACCCTTAGGGTATTCAGCAGAGATCAGCAATATGAAAGCTGGATTCTCCGCAGGGGCAAAACCGACGAACGAGGCAAAATGCTTGCTGTTGGAATAATGCCCCTTGATCTTTTTTTGCCGGTCTCCATTGACCCACATTTGCGCGGTGCCAGTCTTACCGGCTACCGAATAGCCTTCCACTGCTGCACGAGTGCCGGTGCCACCCTTTTCGATGACCATTTTTAAGGCCTCTGTAATCAAGGCGGCAGTTTCTCTGGACAGGGGAACTCCCTTGACCCTAGGCACAGAATACACGACTTTGCCATCCGGGTATGCAATCCGGTCGACAATATACGGCTGCATCATCACACCGCCATTGGCCAAAGCACTCCAAGCCTGAAGAATTTGCCAGGGAGTCGCTGAAATCCCCTGGCCGATCGGCATCCGGGTCACAGTCAAGGTATCCCAGCTTTTCAGATTTTTGAACAAGCCGGGCGATTCATTGGGAAAAAATCGCGGTGGGTGGTCTTCGGGGTAAAAACCAAGCCCGGTAGGTTTTCCGAACGCAAAGGAAGCCAGCCCCTTGTACAGCATTTCCTCGCCCATGTCCAAGGCTATTTTAGCAACGCCGATATTGCTGGATTTTTGAATGATCTGGGCAACCGTCATTTCCGCATAATTATGCGTATCGCGCAGGGTTCTGCCGCCATAACGCCAATGTCCCTGTTCGCAATAATACATGCTGTTAAGCCGGACTATCCGATTTTCCAATGCGCAGGATACGCTGATACCCTTCATAATCGAGCCGGGTTCATAACATTTATAGAGTGCGTGATTGGGCAGTACCTCGGTGCGCATCGTGCTGCGGTCATTGGGATTGAATTGCGGGAACTGAGCAGCGGCAAGGACAGCACCAGTAGCAGGATTCATCATCAGCGCATAAGCGTGATCTGGAGAAAACTGCTCGATCAACGGCAGCATTTCCTCCTCGACGATCTGTTGCAGCGGTTCGCAGATCGTCAGAAAGACATCAGCTCCATTGGTTGGCGGAGAGATCACCACGATGCCATCCTCGACCGGACGCCCCAGGCGGTCGCGGCGAATCTCTATTTTTCCGCTGACCGGCTTCATGATGTCATTGAACATGCCTTCGATGCCGCTGATACCAACCCGCTCGCTATCCAGATAACCAAGCATATTGGCCAGGTGGCGGTCACGAGGATAACTGCGCTGACACGTCTCGACTGCACGAATCCCATGGATCCGATGACGTTTCACCGCGGCAATAAATTTCTTTGCGGAATCCATCGGAGCATTGAATTTCAAAGGAATTTCACGTTGCCGGTTCAGGGCACTTTCGATTTTTGCCGGCAGGGTCTGCGCACAATCTTCCGAAAAACGCTCGAGGGTCGCGATAATTTCCTGACATTGCTTATTGGTAATTCCCTGGGGATAGAACAGCACCTGGAATGAACCTGCCGCGCCTTCTGTTGACGGGAGAATTTTCACTCCCGGGAGGTTTTCGGCCTGCAATTCTCTTGCAAGTTGCGCATCTATCTCTTCAATAGCCAGACATGGGGATTTATAGCGTAAAGCCTGCGTCAGCCTGGGCATCAATTCGCGACGGTCAAGCCCCAGATATTGCTCGGAGAGTTCCAGCACCTCCGGCAGAAAACGGATGAAGCGTTTGGGTTCTGCAAGAATATCATAAGTCGCCAGATCGCACGCCAATATATTTCCAGAGACGTCAAAAATCCGTCCTCTTTGGGCGGGCAGGCTTCCATAGCTGCGATAGACCTTCAGTGCCTTCTCATCAAATTCAACATGCCGGGAAATCTGCAAACAGTAGACATGGCGCCACAAAAGTGAAAACACTACAAACATAGTGACTGCCAGCAAGGCAAAGCGCAGCAGAATCCCCATGCGCAAGCGGCTGCTCAAGGGAGGAGGGTTTTCTGCCCTTTGTGGTTGTACGGCATGAAGATAGTTCCGCAGGCAGCAGACAAGAAATCTTCCCATGGCTTTGATCCCAGCTATAAGCTTGGAACCAGCACGCTTGATATCATGCAGTCGGGAAAATTTCATCATAACAGTTTTTAACACGGACGGGACACGGACGGAACACGGACGGGACACGGACGGAACACGGACGGGACACGGACGGGACACGGACGGGACACGGACGGGACACGGACGGGACACGGACTAAACACGGACGGCTTTCCGACATAACAGATTGCGCCGTAGGCGCTTAACCATGCTTAACCCCAGGCTTTAGCCTGGGGTGGGAAATCCCCCAAAGACAGTGCCTTGTAAAGGCACCACAATCAGACGGAACTGTCGGTCAAGTGTTTGTATGCCAATGATTTAAGAATGAAGTTTCCGAAAATCTTTCACAAAAAAGAAGAAGTCGAGTGATAGTAGTACAAAAATTATCAGGAATCTTCTCTTATTGAACCATCGTGAGATACTCCTTGTCGACCCGTTGATTCACACTTTGCACCACGCGAAGATGTTCGACTTGCTGACCTCGTGCGGGGCGCAGTCCAAGGCGTTCCGCCAGAATGATGATTTTCTTGCTGTTTTTCTGGCGTTCGAGTTCGGCCAATCGATATTGCAGCTGCTTGTCCAAGTCCGAATTGTCACGCTCGATACGCAAAATCTCTTTTTTCAGATTCTTGATATCGTGGTTTGTATTGACCAGCACGAAAGCCATTCCAACAATGGTGCTGATGATAAAAATAGTCACTACCAGCCAGGCGGCAAAATCTGAAAAACAATCGCCAATATTAACTGCAACCTTTACCGGACGCGCCAGCGTTGCCTTAGAAGCATTCCCCATATCCAACAATCCTCCCTGAAACCAGATTCATTATGTTATGGATTTTCCTCTGTTCCAATGAAAAATCCTGATAGAAAACATCGCTACATTCGTTCAGCAGCCCGCAGTTTCGCGCAAGATGCACGCGGATTTGCACGGAGTTCCTGCTCCGATGCAATCACCGGCTTCCGGGTAATGATCCGGAGAGACGGCACTTTTCCACACGCACAAACCGGCAGGTCCGGCGGGCAAACACAATCCAAGGCCTCCTGCCGAAAGAAATTTTTGACCATTCGGTCTTCGAGCGAATGAAAGGAGATCACCACGATTCGGGCACCCTTCCCGGTGATTTCCATTATACGCTCCAACGCTTCCTGCAATTCATCCAGTTCCTGGTTAACTGCGATGCGCAATGCCTGAAACGTACGCGTAGCCGGTGGCAGACCATGCTGAAATTGCCGACCGACAACTTTTTCCAGCAGTTCGGCGAGTTCTCCTGTGCGTTCCCAGGGCCTGGTCTGCCGGCGTTGCACGATGGCTCTGGCAATGGCTCTCGATCGGCGTTCTTCGCCATATTCGAAGAGGATGCTGGCCAGCTCCTCTTCTTCCAAGGTATTCAGCAATACTGCCGCAGTGACAGGGCTTTGCCGATCCATCCGCATATCCAGAGGTGCATCGAAACGGAAGGAAAACCCGCGTTCTGGCGTATCGATCTGCGGCGAAGAGACGCCTAGGTCAAGCAACACCCCATCCACCGTTTCCCAACCGTGCTCCCAAGCCAGTTCCCCCAGACTGGAAAAGCGTCCTTTAACCGCATGGAACCGATCACCAAAGGCTTTGAGATTTTCCGTAGCCGCTTCGAGGGCCGTCGGGTCGCAATCGATTCCCAATACCTCGCATTCCGGCAAAGTTTCCAAGAGTTTCCTAGTATGGCCTCCACCACCCAGCGTTCCGTCGATGAAACGGTGCCCACCATTTTCTGCCAGCAGGCTAACCGCTTCTTCCAGGAGAACTGACTGGTGCTTGAATTCCATGAGTTCTTAACCACAAACCACACGAAAAAACACGAAAATCATTTTAAATCGGCATTTTTCCGCTGCCGGCCTGCGCATTGGCACGTTCCTCGATGCGCTGCAACAGATCAAGACTCATTTCGCTGGGGCTGGTCTTTTCCTGACGATGCTCCGGCGCAACAATCGCACCGGAGAAAATGGCGCCCAGGAAAACTGCTTTATTAGTGATTTCCGCATGCGCGGCCAAGGCTGGGTCCAAGACGAAACGCCCCTGCTTATCGAGGGTGACGATTTGCAGTTTCGAGGCGATCTCCTCACAGGCGCCCATGCCATCGCCATCCAGAACAGAAATTTTTTCCGCACTTTCAAACAATCGGGAAGCACGATCCTCCGTTATTACAAATATGCGGTGATTACGTCCAGGAATCAGGAAAAACTGGGTATTCTCGTCATCACTAGGCAAACGCCAGCTTTTGGGCATGGCAAGGCGCCGCTGCCCATCCACTGCAACCGGATAAGTTCCGGAAAAGAAGCGTTTGCGAGTGACTGAAGTCTGTTCCATATTCAACAACTGGAAAGGAAACCTAACCTTGATCCCCTAATTTACCCTATCAACCCCATTTTTCCCCTTTTTTCAACTGACAATACCCTAAATTAGGTGTTCAATCCCATTCTGCAAACTGTTTTTCAACTTTTTTAAACTTTTTTTAAACTTTTTTTGCAGGTACACTCGATAGAGCATAAAAACCGCAAAAATTTCGTGCTATCGCCCCAACTTCTTCTTTTTGTTGTAAAAGATTTTTTTATGGACGATGGACAGGGACACGAATGGACACGATGGACTGAATGGACAAGAATGGACTGCTGAATGGACAATGGACGATGGACAGGAATGGACACGTACAGCAGGTGACATTTTTTTGTGCCTGTCCATTCGTCCATTAAACGTCAAGTCCATCGCGTCCATGATGTCCATTCCTGTCCCTGTCCATTAAAAACACTCATTTTGCCGTTTGAATAGGTTGTGGACGCCAGCCCACCCCAAGCTTTTTCGTGGTTAAAAAAATCTGCGCCTAAAAACAGACAAGCCGTTGCCAGAAATGCCTGGCAGCGGCTTGTTGGACTGCAAATAACTTGCTTGCTTATTCTGTTGTTTCGGTTATTTATCTTTCAGGCGGAGTCGGAACCACATATCATGTCTGAGGAAGAGGACGTCGTTGCGCAGGGGAAATGCCCAGGTCGTCCGAGGCAACCAGAGCAGGGGCGATTGTTCGGGCGCGGCGAGATTGATGCAAGCGGGATAATGACCGCCAGTCCAGAGGAAATTGTCGCGGAAAACAAAGGGATAGGGATACGGGATATTGATGTCTGAAAAGGTGTTGCGATGGTGGCGTGGACAGCTGTACTTGCCTTTTTTGGGCGCTTCGACCAGCGGTTGCAGCGTACGAGCCGCAGGATCGAGCTGATAGACGATGTTGCTCTGACGGTCGAGGGCAAGAACCAGCGGAGCCTGGTCACCGGATGCCAATGCGTAGCGGCGTTTGGGGGGCAATTCCAGAACAAGTTGCGGGCTGCCGTCCGCTGTTTTGAGTTGCCATACTTCCTGTTTGTCATAGCGTTGTCTGGAGACCTTGCGTGAGACCAGGAAAAAGAGTTCGCCATTGGCGCAGGCAACAAGGTCGCTGGCGCTGCCATCGCGGTCAAGGTCGTGTTTGGGTTCAAGGCGTTCCTGGCTGAAGTAGAGCCGACGCCCCTCGCCTTGTAAATTCATGGAGTGCAGGGCGTTTTTGGCCAGCACGTAAAGGCGGTCGCCAACAAAAGCAAGGCAGCTATCGCTCATCTGCAAGGGTGCTTGGAGGGTATTGAGCAGTGCGCCGGACTTACGGTCGAAAACTCCCAGGCCATTGCTGCTGGCGATTAAGATGAACTGAGAATCGCAGAGCAGGTGGTCAAAGCTTGTTGAGTCGTCGCCGAAGTAGAGGTGGGTCTTGCGGGCGAACTCTTCGATCTCAAGTAGCTTGGAGAAGCGGCCGTCGGCAGCGACGCGGGCCACCATGGCGCCCTGGCCTTGGTATCCGTTGGCTTGTCCCAGGAGGAGGAGGACGCCGTCGCCGTCCTGGCAGACATTTTTGCAGACCATGGGCTTGGACGCGGCCATGGCGTCATGAAAGCCGCCATAGTCGAAAACAAGCTGGCTGTTAATGGTACGCAACAGCTGGTCTTGACGGGGGCTGGGGCGGAATTGCTCGAGCGTGGCCCTTTTTTCAGTAAGCGGTTTTTCCCAGATGACAAAGGCCAGATCACGAAAGAGATTGGCGACCTTGTACTCGGTCAGGCAGCGGTAATTAAGGGCGTGGATGGCATCCATGGCGTCAAGCAACGGCGGGAGCAATTCATCGCTGCCATTGCCACGTGCGGCATTTTCGAGCAGACTGAGCACGTCCTGATTGCTGTTGCCGAGGTATTCGAGCAGGCAGGTATAGGCGTAATTGGGCGGCAGCGCAAAGCGCTGTTCGTTAATGGCGCTGAAAGGTACTATGCCAAGTTGCTTTTGCCATTTTGTAAGGTCGGCGAAGCATCCTGGGGACAAGTCGGCTAAGGCGGTAAAATAGTCGTGATAGATTTTTTTGACATTTTCTGGCCGGTGCCAGCCATTGAGCAGAGTTTGCACCGTACGGAACTCGAGAGCCATGGCTTTGCCGTCGGGCAGGCTGGATGCTTCGAGGAAGGCAATGAGCGTCTGGTCGCGGTTGAGGAAGCACCTGGTGGCATTGCGATCTGTGAGGTCTTGCAGGAGTTCATGCCAAAGTATGAAGACTTTGGGTGAGGGCGTGGGCTTGGCGGGTTGCAGGCGACGGCTCCGATCCAGCGCTTGCAGGATTTCCAGGTAGGCGGCAAAGTAGTCACCAATGCGTTGATCATGATCAATGTAGAGGTGCGAGCCAAAAAATGTGTTGTTCAGGTATTCAAGCATACGTTTGATTTCGTCGCCGCCGCCTACCCCATCGCTGAGGTCGAAGCTATACTGGGGCTGGCGCCGGATGTCGGCGTGGACAGCCGGGCGGATTTCCTCAAAGAAAGCATCGAGTTGCTGGAGAACCCTTTCACAATCAGCTGCTCGTTCCGTATCGTTCCGCTGCAAGTAGTTCTCCATTGACTTTTCATTGCTAAGCGCGAAGAGATGCCAGCGGCTCCGGACCTCTTTGGGGAAGAGCGCCCGCTGCGAGTTGGGAAAGTCCTTATGGAAGCGCTGGATCAGCGCATAGACCTGCCGGGTCTTATCCAGCTGATCCTGTCTTGATTTATAGGAACCGATATTCGCCATGGCGATAATCTCGGCATAGCGGTATTCCTCATGTTGCGGATCGAGGGCGACGGCGGCCTGGATATACTTCAAGGCGTCGCTGTAGTTCTGGCGTTTCTGATAGACTGCATAGAATTCGGCTGCTTCCTGCGCGGCGGCGGCGCTGACAACGCTCGAGGGCGCTTGCGCGGCAAGAGCGGCAGCGAGTTTGCTGACGAATTTTGCGGTGTCATCAGGCGTCAGCGCGAGGATGTCAGGCTGGCGCAGGCGGACGGTTTCGCGGCCCTGGAGGTCGTGACAATAGAGGTTGAGATGGATGAGCGTACTTTTGTCGCCAAGTTCGAATTCGAGCTTGAGGAGACGCGCCGAGGGGGTCAGAGCGAACTGTTCGGCGCTGAGTTGGCGCTCTTCGCCGACGGTGTCCAGACGTTCTCGCTCCAGCAGCTGGATGTCGGGATGTCGGGTCAGGGCGGTTTCGAACTGATTGAGCCAAGCTTTGATGGCATCGTGTTGCCGCCAGTTGATGCCGACCAGGCGATATTGGCTGATGGCGATGAGCTGTGAGCCGGGCTTGTGGGCTTTGCCGGCACCGTCGCGGATGATTTGGGCAAAACTGTTGACCTGCGCGATTGGGTCGTCATACGCCCAGGAGTGATCGGCCAGGCGGAAGCCATTTTTGGCGTTGATGACGACGACACGACCGGATTTCTGATCCCAGGCAGCGGTGAAGATGGCGATGATATCGGCGTGAGGAAAAAGTCGTGCAAGCTGACTGCTATCGCTGGCCGTGAGCTTGTGTTCGCGAAGAATCTGGTCGATCTCTGCGCGGGCAATCAAGGCGAAGCTGTTATCGCGGGTTAATTCGACGCTGAGTAGATCAAGCAGCTCCGGTGGCTCGCCCAGCAAAGCCAAGGTGGGGGCATCAGCGCCGTGAAGCTGATTTTGCAGCAGTACTGCAAGCATGAACAGAAGTAGTGTACGCATGGCGGACCAGCTTGCTTGGAGTAGTGATTGGATAGGGTGCAGGGTGCAGGGTGCAGGGTGCAGGGTGCAGGGTGCAGGG
>JAPXLT010000178.1:0-9859 GCA_033809415.1 Lentisphaeria bacterium | reverse complement strand
ACCCTGCACCCTGCCCCCTGCACCCTGCACCCTCACCGTGCAGTGAGTATGGGTTGTCGTGCCGCAGCGACTTCATCGAGTCGTCCAACCGGTGTAGTTTGCGGGCATTTTTTGATTTGTTCCGGGTTTTCCTCTGCGGTTTTGGCAATGGCGATCATGGCCTCGCAGAAGTCATCCAGGGTTTGTTTCGATTCTGTTTCGGTCGGTTCGATCATCAATGCTTCCGGCACGATCAGCGGGAAGTAGATGGTCGGCGCATGGAAGCCGGCATCAAGCAAGGCCTTGGCGACATCCAGGGCATGCACGCCTTTCTCAGCTTGACGAGTGGCCGACAGCACGCATTCATGCATGCAGCTGCGCGTATATTTCTGCTCGTAATACGGTGCCAGACGTGCACGCACGTAATTCGCATTCAGCACCGCATTTTCACTGATGCGTGTAAATCCCTTGCTTCCGCACATCAGAAGATAGGTGTACGCTCGCAGCAGGACGCCGAAATTTCCATAGAACGGTGCAACGTAGCCGATGGACTGCGGAAAGTCATGGCAGAGTTCGAACGTACCATCGGCTTTTTTGACTACGCGGGGATTGGGCAGGAAAGGAACCAGGCGTTCTGCCACGCCGACCACCCCGGAACCCGGGCCTCCACCACCATGCGGCGTCGAGAAAGTCTTGTGGGTATTCATGTGCATCGCATCGAAACCCAAGTCACCCGGGCGGATGCGTCCGAGGATGGCGTTAAAATTGGCACCGTCGCAATAGGCCAATCCGCCGGCTTCATGTACAAGACGGACGACTTCTTCGACATGCTGATCGAAGAAACCAAGCGTGTTCGGTGTAGTCAGCATGATGCCGGCGATCTGATCATTCAAGGCCTCCTTCAGCTTCTCGATATCGACATCCCCTTCCGCCGTCGAGGGGATTTCCTGGCAGACAAAGCCGGCGACTGCCGCCGAAGCGGGATTGGTGCCATGCGCCGAATCCGGTATCAGGATGATTTTGCGCTGAACATCGCCGCGGCTCTTGTGCCAAGCGGCAAACATCATGATCGAGGTCAACTCACCATTGGCGCCGGCCATCGGTTGTGGAGTTATTGCTGCAAATCCGGTCAGCATGGAAATCAGGCGTTCGGTCTCATAGAGCACTTCCAGAGCACCCTGGCAAAATGCATTTCCGCCACGCAATTGCGGCACTTGGGGATGCAATTCCGTAAAGCCCGGCAGCTCAGCTACCCGTTCATTGACTTTGGGATTGTACTTCATCGTACAGGAACCCAGCGGATAGAAATGAGTATCCACGCCCATATTCTGACGCCCAAGCAGCGTGAAGTGGCGCACTGCATCCAGCTCGCTGACTTCCGGCAGGGCGGCAGGCTCCGCACGCCGCAGAAATTCCGGCAGAGCTACACGGTTCATGGCTGGCACATCGCATTCCGGCAGACCTACCCCGCGCCGACCGGGGACACTGTGATCAAAAATCAGTTTCATAATGCAGCCTCCAGATGATCTGCCAACAGATCGATTTCAGCACGCGTGCGTTTTTCGGTCACCGAGACCAGTAGCTGATTTTCCCGCCCGGGATAATATTTCCCCAGCGGTATTCCTGCGGCAAAGCCCTTTTCGAGCAGGCACCCGGCAATCTCGTCAGCATCATACGGCAGACGGATGATAAATTCATTGAAAAACGGGCTGCTGCCTACTCGCTCGATGTCTGGAATGGCAGTCAGCTTTTCTAGTGCGTAATGCGCTTTGTTCATGCAGAGTTCAGCGACTTTGCACAGACCGTGCTTTCCAAGCACTGTCATGTACACCAACGCGCCCAGCGCACAAAGATTTTCATTCGAGCAGATATTGGACATCGCATTTTCGCGGCGGATATGCTGCTCGCGCGCTTGCAGGGTCAGGACATAGCCTGTGCGCCCCTGGGCATCTTTCGCTTGGCCGACGACTCGTCCAGGCATTTTACGCATCAGCTTTGTCGTTGTGCACATATATCCGAGGTAGGGTCCGCCGAAAGCAAGCGGCAGTCCCAACGGTTGCCCTTCCCCGACCACGATATCGAAGCCTAGTTCGCCCGGCGGCTTGATCAGGGCCAGAGCCGTCGGATAGGACGCACAAATTGCCAGAGCGCCACGCGCTTTGATCTCTGCAACAGTCTCCGCCCAATCCTCGATTGTGCCAAAGGCATTAGGATACTGCACGATGACGCAGGCAGTCTGATCACTGACCGCAGCCAACAGGCTTTCCTGATCAGATTTCTCATCGCAAGCGGCAATATATTTGATCTCGCAATCCAAGTTTGCACTGTAGCATTTCAGGATTTCGCGGAAGATCGGTGATATGGCGTCGGAGACGATCACTTCGCGTCGTTTGCTCGAGCGCAGTGCCATTGCCATTGCTTCGAAGACTGCCGTTCCGCCGTCATACAGCGACGCGTTGGCAACTTCCATTCCAGTTAGTCGGCAGATAGCCGTCTGCCATTCGAAGATTGCCTGCAATGTTCCCTGGGATGCTTCCGCCTGATAAGGCGTATAAGCCGTATAGAAGCCGGACTGCCCGAGAATCTCGCCGACCGCCGCAGGAATGAAATGGTCATAATATCCCATGCCCATAAAACAGACCAGGTCGGTCGCATTTTTTCCGGCCAGGGTGCGCAGATGCTGGAAGACCTCCATTTCGGATTTGCCTTCAGGCAGCTGTGAAAAGTCAAAGGTCGGCGGCGGTACATGTGCGCGCTTCCATAATTCCTCCATGGAATCGCAACCCAGAGCGGCCAGCATGGCTTGGCGCTCCGCATCAGTATTGGCTATGAAAGGCATTTTATTTCCTCACAAACTCGAGGTAGGCAGCCTCGTTCATCAGGTTGTCCAAGTCTGCGGCATTGATGTTTTCCAGACGGCAAATCCAGCCGTCGCCTTCTGCCGACTGATTCACTAGAGCCGGATCAGTTTCGAGGGCGTCATTGACCGCAACAACCGTCCCGCCAGCCGGAGCAAAAATCTCCGAAGCGGCCTTGACGGATTCGACGCTGCCCAGCACTTCACCGGCCTCCAAAACCGTTCCGACTTCCGGCAGCTCGAGATAAGTCACATCCCCGAGTTCATCCGCAGCAAATTTGGAAATTCCAACTGTCGCGATGCCATCAGCCACTTCAATCCATTCGTGAGATTCTGCATAAAGTTTCATGTTTTCAGCCTCCATTTGCGTTATTAAGGGTTAAAGAACTTCAGATTTTATTTCGTGCGCTGCCTTGCTGATAGAAAGGCAGGCTGCTGACACTGGCAGGAAGACGCACCTTGCCGATATCCAGCTCGACGCGGTCGCCGGGTTGCAAACCGAGTTCTGCTTGGACATACCCCATGGCTACGGCCAGATCCAGACTCGGAGCCACAGCCCCTGAAGTGACTACGCCGACTTCGTTGCCCTGAAACAGGATGACAGTGCCATGCCGAGCGGCACGCTTGGATTCCAGGCGGAAACCGAGCAGTTGCCGCTTCGCTTTTCCCTTGACCGGATCGCGCAGCACCTCGCTGCCGATGAAATTACGGGGCTGATCAAGTTTCAGCATTGCACCAAAGCCGGCTTCGACTGGGGTGATATCCGTATCCATTTCATGACCATACAGAGGATAACCCATTTCCAGGCGAAGCGTATCACGCGCCCCTAAGCCGGCAGGTTTGACCGAACCATCCTGCAAGAGGATATCCCAGAGATATTCCGCTTTTTCCGCCGGGAAATAGAGCTCATAACCCAATTCGCCGGTATAGCCTGTGCGGCTCAGCAGTACGGGGACTCCCTGAAAAACGATGTTCTGCCAGTGATAATATGCCGGCAAAGCATCTTTTGCCACGCCCAGGCGCATCAGCACCGCCGCTGCTTCCGGCCCCTGCAAGTCAAGTTTGGCGGTGGCATCGGATTCATCATGGAAAGACGTTTCCGGCGACAGATGTTTCTGTAGCCAGGCCGCATCCCCTGCTCGGCATCCGGCATTGACGACAAGGTAGAATTCCTGTTCATCGAGCCGATAGACGATCAGATCGTCCATAATTCCGCCCTGTTCATTGAGCAGAAAATTATAGCGGCAGCTACCAATAGCCTGATTCAACACTGCACGCGCCAAGATTCGATCCAGGTCTGCGGCGGCCTGACTACCCCGCACCCGAAATTCGCCCATGTGGCAGATATCGAAAAGAGCTACATGTTCACGGCAATATTTATGCTCAGCCAGAATCCCCTCACTATATTGCACCGGCATATTCCAGCCGCCAAAGGGAACCATCCGGGCACCAAGACTAAGATGCCTGCCCAACAACGGAGTCGAAAACAACTCGTCACTCACTTGAGATCCTCCCTTAACTGAATATTTCAATGTTGATTTCCGAAATATAAATAATGTAATACACTTGCCGGAAAGTTCACGGCATGCACTGACAACCCAATAAGGCGTCAGTGAACCTGGGCAACCATGAAATTTCGTGTCCGTTCGGGCTTTTCGTTGTTCAAAAAGAAAGAATCAGGGTAGCTTCCGATAGATTTCGAAAAGCTGGTCTTTATGGGTTAGCTGATAGTGTTTGGGCAGGATTTCCTGATAGAGGAACGGGCATATTGTGCATTCTCCGTGGGGCTCCAGTTTTTGGTCGAATGCATGACTTGGTATGACAATGGTTTCCGGGAGATCGGCTTCAAGCCGTCTTGGCAACCAGCGCATTTTGACCCAGCCCGGGTACCAGGGCCGTGTGTTAAACAGGTAATGAAAGAGAAATTCAAGATGCATCTCGGCAAAAACCGGTTTGCTGGTATCCAGCAGCGGGGCGATATTTTTTTCGGCATGCAGAAGCCGTTCAGCCTGCGCGGCGGATACCCGCATCCCCTTCAAACGACCCTCCGGAATGACTGTGGTTAGTTGTGAACGTGGCAAATCACGGAACGAAAAACCATAGGTGATAAAAACACCACTGATCGGAAAAACCAGCAGCATCCCAATCAGTAGCACCTTGGAAGAAGGCTTGGCAATACTAGGATCAAGCAGCAGAAGGAGTATCAGTGAAAAAAACAAGGGACCGAAATACAGGCTGCGGAAAAAACCGCTGGCGGACGCAAAAGTCAGTAGATACGCCATGCAGACACTGACAAAAACCAGAATGTTAAAATGAACGACCGGGATTTTCAAACGCTTTTCTGCTGTGAATATTTTCCAGTGATGATTTGCCGCACTGAGGCAGAAGAGGAAGAGTCCTAGGGATGCATATACGGTATTGGTAACATTGAAATATCGGCGCCATTGCTCCGGATAGGGCTGGCGGAAGATGCGGATCCAAAAAGCACTCGCTAGCAACAGCAGACCAGCCGCCAGTACAAATTGGAACTTTACTGGCAGCTTCGCTTCGTTAAGGATCAGGATAAGCACCAGTACACAGGAAAAAAAGGTGAAGGGATATTTGAAAGTATGGACATAGTTTCGCAGGGTGCGAAAGAGTTCCACCACAAAACCGCCATCAAAAGTAGGGTGTGAGGCACTCCAGGCACCGGGTGGCGTAAACCACAGCAGTCCGGGTATGCAGGCAACCACAAAACCCGCCACCCCCAATAAAAACATCTTCCGGGTCAAGCCAAGATATTTGTATTTCCAGTCACCAATAAAACAGAGTACCGGCAGAACGCAGTAGAGAACTGTAATGACTCTTGAGAAAATCATCAGGGCATGCAGTATGCCGAGCAGAAACCAGACCCATTCCCAATCGCGATGTTTAAAAAACAGCACCAGGAGCAGAAGATAGATGCTGCTGAACAGTACCGGAACGGTATAATAGTCGATCAGCATCAACAACTGCGAAAGTGGCAGGGACAGAATCCCCCCGGCAACAGCCAGCAGCAAATGACTGGTTTTACAATGGAAGACTTCATAGCAGATCAAAGCGAAAATGCTCAAAATCAGGCTCCAGATCAGGCAGCCGCCCAACAAGGCCCAGTGGAAGCTTCCGGTTTCGCCATGCAGGGCAAGCCAAGCCCCCCCGAGCCAGTTGGAAAGGAAATAATAATTGGAAAGGTCATGCTCCTGGAAAGCGATTCTCTGCATGGTCAGGTGGAAGCCTACATCGGCCAAGTCCACGCCATACGAAATATGGGAACTAAGATATAGCATGGAAAACAAAAAAACGCAGCCGACAACCAGCCAGCGCGGAGCGATCCGCTTTTTCGATGAATCCGTCATAGCCTTGCCTTTTGTAAATGAGTCATCATCCGCCTCAGCAGCATTGTAGCAAAACTGCTGAATTGACAATACAAAATGCCAAAATTTTTAATTTATCTTGTAACTCTCAATATACAATCTGAAATCGAAAAAATCGCAAAAAAGCCCGGCGGCTAGTGCGTAAGGCGTCAGTAACCTGGGTAGGCGAGGAATTCTTTTTGAACAACGAAATGCCCGAAAGGACTTGGCGTGAACTGACGCCCACAACCTATTTTTTAACCACGAACCACACGAAAAAACACGAAAATTTTTTATAGGGGTTGTAGCTTCGAGTGATAGGATTGCACGCGAATTTGCAGTCTAGCTGGTTGTTTTATCTGACAGATCGGCGGATTGGCGTAACGCATTACGCCGTAGGCGTTTAACCATGCTTAACCCCAGACTTCAGTCTGGGGTGAGAACCCCACCCAACGGCAGTGCCTTGTAAAGGCACCACAATCAGACGGAGAAGTACTTATATGCCAATGACTTGGAGCTTTCTTTCCAGAAAAATCTTTCTGAAAAACAAGAAGTTTGGGAATAGTAGTACGAAAAAATTTCATGGAAATGGCTTTTTCTGCGAGAACAAGTCGTATTTTCCATGAAATTTTTTCGTGTCCATTAGTGTTTTTAGTTGTAAAAAAAGCCCCTGTCACCCAGTTTAGTGACGCATTACGCGGTTAGTTCCTCTACATTAAACCGCCAAGAACGCCAAGCGAAGGAAAAAATGATAAAATAAAAGTTTCGTGTCTTATGTACGGTTTTTACAGCATGCTATCCCCTCATCAATAGGCAGCAAAATGGACTTCCATCGGCTTCAGAGTCAACTCCAAGCGTTTGCCGTCAATTTCGGTAAAGATAGCTGTACCGGAAGCTGTGTCGCTACAGTTCACTACCAGCAACCATTTTTTGCCGTGCAGCGAAAAAGTTCGCCATGCCACATGGCGCGATACCGACTGGGCTTGCAAAACAGGTGGCGGCTCTGCCGACAGCAGAACATCTTCCACTTTCCGAATTCCGGACGCCACCCGCTTCAAGTCATTCCAGCGAGGGGTGAAATCTTCCCGTTTAAAGCCTTCCGGGGGATTATCCATCCTTTTCAGGTCCATAAAAGAATAGAATAACAATCCGTTTGCCCCTTCAGCAATACTCATCCAAGCCATTGCATTCATTTCGTCAAAACTGGGGGCACGGGCTGAAGCAATCTCGGCTGCCGTGCGTCCGTATTTTTGCCAGTGATACCCCCAGTTGAATGCCTGCAACGCCATAATGGTACAACGGGAACCGAAACATGCATGCCGCGTTTTCGCAGTCCATTCACGAACCATTTCCAGTGGTTTTTCCGGCACTGGATATGGATCGGTACCCACAATGTCAAGTGAATCCAGATACTGGCGAAGTCCCGCTAAATTCAATAGACAGGAGTAAGTCGGCAGCCCTGGATCAAGTTGTTCAGCCAGAGTTCGTGCCCGGGTCAGCAATGGAATCATTGAAACTGGAGCCTCGTCGTTGATATACCAGCAGACAATTGCCGGATGCCCCTTGACTGAAAGCAGTGTTTTATGGAAAAGATCAATGGGGTCCTCCTTGCGATCCTTCTTCGGCAGCAACGTATCCTTCAGGTTATAAATCACTTTCAATTGATACTTATGCAACAAATCCAGCTGCGCCCGGTCCAGTTCAGCGTAGGGAAGCACTACATCAAAATCACTGTCGGCAATCAGTTTGACATCCTCCTCAGGTAGGGGATAGACCGGCAGAAACATTCCGAGTGGGAAAACAGGCTTCCCGTTGATGTTCAGCCGTTGCATTTCATCAACATAGACTTTACGGGAAGGCAACTCTTGCACCCGTTCGAAGGGAAGTGTCACCTTTGCATCTCCTTTGGTATCAGGAATGGAAAATTCCAGCACCATTTTACCCATGGGAAGACTTTGCATTGCGACCTGAAGTGTCAGCATATCCGGCTGCGCCGTGCTCCGGATGAGCGGGATCGCCATGCGATTACCGTTGAATGCAGCGGAAAGCCTGCCCTCATCGAGCTCTTCCTGCTTGATCGGACGATTGGTTCCAATATAGAACCTAATTGTCTCTGCCGTTGAGACGCCGCGGTAAGCGGAACTGGTAAACTTGGTCAGCAAGGGCATATCAATCTCTTCTACAAAGATATCATCAAACCAGATTGTCCCTGTAGTACGTTTACGTGCATAGCAACTGATCGAAGCCCTGGTTATGCCTTGCGGGATGTTGATCGCGGTTCCATTCACATCCATCCACTCGACCGTAAACCCATGGGGCCCCTGCGGATAATACCCCTTGAGGAACCGCCCATCGGCACCGTGGAGCTCCACACAGATGTCACCAAGCCCGTTCTTGACTCCGGAATATCGCACTTTCCCGCCAAAACGGTAACTTTTCCCCGGCGTCAGCATGATGGTCTGTGTACTGTATACATAAATACTAGGATCCTGATTCGAGAATTTCAAGCTGTTTTCGCCGGAAAACCGGATTGTGGAGTCGATCGAATAGATCGGGGTTGGAAAACTCCAGAAGCGGGGCGCACCTTGCGGACCAAGGTCTTCAAAGGAAGGGTTTTGGACAAGATTCTCCGCTGCATGCAAAACAAACACGAAAAGCAATGATATATACAACAACTTGTTCATGATCAATCGACCTTTCTGAAATTAGGGTTGTTAAGGATTAAAGTTTACAATTCATGATTTTCAACTTCACTCAATGATTCCTGTTTTTTACTTGAATGGGAGTGCCACCCTCCTTTCCTAAAACTGAAAATGTTATTATTTTACAATTCCTTGATCCAGTATCGACCTTTCTGAGATTAATTCCAGTTCGAACGTAAGACAGGTACATTAAGTAATGGCAGAGCACAGGAGGCAATGGGACGACAGCGAAATCCTATGCCATCAGTCCGTTTCTGTGGAAACGGCACACGTCCAGAACGCCCAATCGTATCGACATGCCCATCTGCAAAAAGCGCATTGGCAAGACCACGATGCACCAGATAAAGCCGCCCATCCGCTGCGACAGTACCATTGGTCAAATCCATAATGCAGTGCATATATCCGTTTGTCACATAGACGGAGTCACCCAAAAGAAAGACGCTTGAGAGCGCAACATCCGATAGATTGACGGTGCCGAATCCATACATTTTGAGCCAGCTTCCTCCCAGATCCGTGTATCCTGGATAGCTCGTGGCATTTTCATCGCGAATCAGCCCATAGGTATACTGGGAACCATAGTTTTTATCATAGCCAACCGGATCGGTTTTACTATGATAATACTTTCCCATGGGACAGCGTACCTCTTTCCATCCAGTAATGTAATTTTCGTTGAAGAGCAGTTGCGCCCAGCTGATTTTATGAGAATTTATTAGATTATTGCCAGCCCCGTTGGGTGTATAGATATAATCATTGTAGTCATTACGATAGACCTGCAATGCCAACCCGGAGGTTTTGACGTTGTTTTTGCAAGAAACGCTCGCAGCAGCCTCCCTGGCTTTCGTCAAAGCTGGTAAGAGCATACCCGCCAGTATCGCTATAATTGCGATGACGACGAGCAGTTCAATTAATGTGAATGAACAATGAACGACCTGCCTTTTACGACTTTGCAT
>JAPXLT010000177.1:0-9892 GCA_033809415.1 Lentisphaeria bacterium | reverse complement strand
TCTGAACCACGGCGAAAAAATAGTGCCGCAAAAACGATTTTTCAAGCAGAATCATAAGAAGTCATACAGAAACATAGAAAATCCTACAAAATCATACAATTCCTAATCGCCACAAAGGGGCTTTCGGGAAAGAACAGGTTTCCAGCGAGGTATTTTGAATAAGTGAGGGATTATCTTTGGGTACGCTTGTCATATGGAGTGCGGGAACGCAAGCAACTTTGGAGGTAACGGGTCAGTCTTCGGTAATGCGTAGTGCGGGTCAGACGTGGTGGACAGGGCAAGAACACCCCCCCCGTACCTCACGACAGTCAGAATAATCACAACCGGGACGGTTGCGCTACTTTTTAAACCTGCGCCCCCTGCACCCGTTCCCAACGCACTTCGCACCCCATTCCCTTGAACCCTGTACTACAAAAGAGGCATTACCTTTGGAGCATTACACCGGAATGTCAGAGAACTGAATCTCTGTGAAGTTGCACTGGCACTGTTTTGAGATGATTCATTCAAGGCCTGCTGATACTTATCCGGGCGGTTTTTCCAGCGCGAAGCGCCACTGTATTTTCACAAGTCAAATTTCAACAATTACCGGAGAACTGAAACTCCTATGAGTATGAAATGATTTACGCCGATGATTGCGGTTTGCAGTTCATCTTTGGTCATGGGCTTTTTGTTCCAGACATCGAAGAAAGTAAGACCCCCAAACAGTTTCATCTTTTTGAAATCCACAATGAGATTGGCCGGTTTAGGTTCGCGACTGAAATTGGAGACAACAATGAGACGGGAGTAGGGGGCCTCTCCAGGCAGCTCATACCAAGAAGCAAAGACCTTTTCGTCCTGTGTCTTGATGGCATCGTCGAACCAATATCCATGGAATATCGCTTTGTCCAGCTTCATCTGTTCTTGGAGTTCCCACCATCTGCCAACAGTCTTCCAGTCTATGCATTCGGCGGATACATTGATGTCATGCACAATAAGGGGCGCCAGCGTCCGCATGGCATAATCTTCACTGTAGAAAAATTCGTTGAAGCGCGGCTTCAGAGATTCCACACCTACCCTGGATGCAACTCTGGTGTATTGGGGTAAGAATGAAATCGCGCAACCGTGCGATTCTGAATTGTATTCGCTCTGGTAGGTTTCCGGTGAAATCCCTTCACAGTAATAATGCTCGATGTTTTGTGCAAGGGGGTAAAACGTATGTTCGCCTGGATACCAGTAGTCTCCATAGCAATGAGCAATGGGATTGAAGAGGTTATGGGCGTGAAGCACCATGCGGCGATCATGTTTGCGGCAGATTTTGTACACTCGCTGCATATATTCATGCATATTCCAGGCAATGGAGCTGACGTATGCCTTGCCAAAGGCATCTACACCACCGCATCCGTGGAGACGGTTCTCGCAGTGCCGCACGTCCGACAAATCGTAGTACATGCCAGCCAGCGTGGGATAGCTTGAGAAAAGCTTTTCAAGGCGCCAGGTGATTAAGTCTGTAATGCCAGTGTGGCCGCAGCATGGTTCGTTGGTGATTTTTACCCCCTTCTTGACGATGCTATGGAGATACGTCGGCGTTTTTGCCCATTCGTCATAAAAATAGTCGTATTCCGGGTCAACAGTAGCAAATTGAGCAGGCATGCTATAAAGGTATGGCTTGATGCCCAGCTTACTCCAGGATTCAACCGCCTTGTTGAATTTGTCTGGATGTGCAGGCACATGCCCAGCGGCAGAGGTGCAGTCCTCGCTGCCTTCTTTCGATTCAAAAACATTCCAGCCGAAAGGCTGAGCGTTCTGCCCCTTGGTTTTGCGCCATCCGGAGAAATGGAACAGGCGCCAGTCGTCCAGCGGCGGTTTGGCTGGCGTGCCCATGAAGGCCATGATGTATTCTGCCTTCTTTGTCAATTTTGCGGGCACTGTAATAATGCCCACGTTTGCGTAAACGTAATCATTATCCCGAGTCAGCACAACCTGCTTCTCGTTTTCTTTGTTCACAAAATTAGCCAAGGATTTAGGCCACCACATAAAACCTGGCTTGCGATTTTGGGTCCATACAAAGAAATCCCTGTTGGAGTTAGGCTGGACTACTACGTAGCAAAGTTCGATGCGGTCATCAACCCATGGATTGTAAACAGGCGTAAGGACGTAACGAGCTTCTGAACGGGGAGTCATCCAAGAGAGATTAAAGGAATCAAGTTCCGCGCTTCCCTTGATTGGCGCCATGGAGAAATCCAACTTGTAAACACCGTCAAAGCAGAGTTTTCCCTTCCATTTGAAATTTAAGTTGTCCGCCTTGCCACTGCCTTCCAGCTCGATGTAGTCATCAAAAGTAGCAGTGACTTTTGCTGTTGACCACTGGACGCTTTTGCCGTTGATACTCCATTCGGGCGCACTGTCCAGGACTATGGCGTCGCAGGACACTACTTTCATAGGTGCAGGATTGCTGCCAAATACATATGTCCGGTTAAGGAGTTCAAAGGTGAGTTCCGCAGATTTTTTTATCGGTATCCATGGGTCTGGCACGGTGTGGTCATCCCCGAGACGAGCCTTATAGGGCGCCATATCTGGAATGCGGAATGCCTTCTGATTTTCCAATTCACCGAATTTTGCACAGATGGTATAAGTGCCAGCCTCGAGATCCTTGGGAAGGGGCAATTCCCAGGTCTGCTTAATCTGATTCTGCTTGATTCTGATTAAGCTAAAGGTATCCTTATTCCGGTTCAGGGCGAGAGTCCCCTCGAAAGGCTTTTCCGCAAGGCTCTCCACAATGTTCGCCCCTGCGTTGCCCAAGTCAACCTCTGTCAGTATGACTCCTTTTGACGGGCGTGAAGAGAACTTGATTTCCACCGGCTTGCTTACCGTGAAATATTTTTCGTAAATGAAGAGCGGTTGATCCTGGTCAAGAACTTTTACCAGGATACAATTTCTGCCGGTAGGAGCAAATGTTTCCCAACGGTTTTGCAGCAGGTTGCCATCGTATGTTACATGATCGCCGTTTTCTGATTTGATGCATGCGTCGGTAATCAGCTTGTTTTTAGAATTGGAAGTCAACATGAAATTCACTTTGCCGTTTTTCATGTCTCCTGGATATTCCAGGTTGAAAGCAGTATCATCTGTTCCAAAGCGTATGTTTGCCAGATTGTTGACAAACATGGAGCTTCCTCTGTCATACCAGCCTTGGTAGCAGGTACCAGTAGCGACAACGGCATGGAAAAGCCCGCCTTCAATGGTTTCACCCGGCTTGATTTCTGGCATCTGCCCCAGCGGCAAGGCAGCTTCAAAGCGCCAGCCAAAATCCCCTTGCCTCGCGACTACCTTTGCACCTGCGTTCCAGCTAAGCAGACTGTCCTTGGCATCATAGATTTTGCCGATGGAATTGATGATGAAATGATAGCGGAACTTGCCTTCTTGGCAGAGGTGCAGCTCGAAGCAGTCATCCTCCCACATGTTGCCGTCGTCTTCTAGAATTGTTGGATTGCGTGGTTTGAAATTGGAGTTCATGGCAAGATACAGGGTTTTGCCATCATATTTCAAGTAGGCTTTCACATCCGCAAGAGCCTGCTTGATATTGCTGTTTTTCATGATTTCATTGACTGGCACAACTGTGGCATCGCTCCATTCTGCTTGGTCAATATTGCCATCGAGATTGGGGACTGTATCGATTAATGGCACAGTAAGTAGATTCAGTTCACGAACTGAACCAAAGGTTGTGGGCACATTTTTGTTGTAGTACTCTCGAATCTCATCGGCTGAAAGCGGCCGGTTGTAGATGCGTATGGCGTCAAAGGCAGTCTTGTCCGATGGTTTCACCTGGCTGGCATTCCAAAGTCGGCTGTTGGCGCCGATGCAGAACGTATCTCCTGGTTCTGGCTGTGGGAAATTCATCTTTTCCGGAAAAACGAAAGTAGCTTTATGCCAAGTGTAATCTTTCACCTGGAGTCCATCCACATAGAGTTTCATGCAGGAGCTGTCCCAGGTGGCATCAAACTTATGCCATTTTCCGGCAGGCCATTCCACATCAGGGATATAGCTGCATACCGAGAAGCTTTTCTGGGTGCCTTTTGCCCCTGGATACTGAATGAGAAAATAGAAACAGTTGCTGTAATTGTTCTTATAGACAATGAAACGGGTTTTCTTAAAGCATGTGTCAAAGAAGAGCTGGAAGGTTTTTTCGCTGGGCTTCCAGTTGATTGGAGCCACCCAGATGGAAATCGTGCCTTGGGAAGCGTCAAAGTTGCCCGGGGCTGCGTATTCGCAGAATTCCTTTCCGTCCAGTACGACAGAATTGCCTTTGTTATTCAGCCCCGGATACATGCGTAGTTGCAGGTCTGGATTGGCGAAGCTCAGGCACTTTCCGTCCCCAGCGCTGAAATGATCGGCATTCAGGCTGAAACTGTCAAAATTCGCTTCAAAAAGCAGGCTCTTGCTGCCAGCAAAACAACAGAGTGCCAAGGCAAATAAAAATATGCAGAAAATATTTTTTTTCATGGGCACCATATTTTCCTTATTTCCACCATTGGGTATGTGCTGTCCGAGCGATATCTGGCACTGTCTGGAATTTGCGTGCTTCTACGTGTCCATCCACGAAAAGAACATTGCTCTGGTTGTTGTGGCGGTACTCTATGCTGCCGTATTGCAAGATTTGCCCTGGTCTGAAAAAGTAGCCGTTGTCCAGCTGGGGCTGGTGTGGAGCTTCAGCCACATAACCGTCGAAAATAAGTCCGCAATTTGCTGGCTGTGTAAGCTTTGTCACTTTAATGTCTGGGAAAGTAGTATTTCCTCTGCCAAGTATACTGGTATTAGAAGAGTAATTTCCCACATAGCAATAAACGCCGGTCTGCTTTTGATACCAGAACTCGGGTTGACTCGGGCATTGCCAGATGCCTTTCCATTCCTTTCTGATGTCAATTGCCTTGCCGCCGGACATGATGTAGATGGTTGTTGATGTTTCGGTCCAGCTTTTCCCCGTCTGCTCCATCATGAGCATATATGTAAAGCAATTCACATTATTGTCTGGCATTTTATACTGTTGCCTAGGGAAATAATCCTCGTAAGTGTCCTGATAGAGGGCAAACATAATCCCCAGTGTTTTCATTTGGTTCACGCAGGTGACTGCCCCAGCTTTTTCCCTGGCTTTGTTCAGTGCAGGAAGGAGCATACTGGCCAGTATAGCTATGATCGCGATAACAACCAGCAATTCGATTAATGTGAACAACTTACGCATAGGTTCCTCCTTGACACTTGACTGTTACTATTATGACACAAAAGCGACTCTCGCCTGCCAGGGCAAGGAACGGGGCATTTTATCTGGGATCACGAGTTCTGCCTGGAAATTCTGCAAATCCTTGCAGGCCTTGTCCTTTAATTCGCCGTTTGCCAATCTGCGTACGCATCGGGCGATTCCCTGTCCGGTTTCAAACATCGGCACCCGCATATAGATCATTCCGGGGTGCAGTCCTTGGAAAGTAAATCCGCTACCGATAGCGCCCAGCAGTACAGATTGTCGGTTGCTGCGGTACAACTCAAACACATTGCGCACCAGATAGGCATGGTTGCAAAACAGGAAATCAGCCTGCATCGAAAGCAGCATTTCCGGCAACTTGGAAAGCGTTTCCGGAGTGATTGTCAGGGTAGCCTGGCGGAGCGGGCGCAAGCCGCATTCAGCGCAGAGTTGCAGCATCCGTTCAGCCCGGTGCAGGAAGAAGCGATCCTGCACCGGGAATCTTTCGTCCAGCCAGGTAATGCAGTCTGCGGTGCAGCAACCCTCCGCTGCCGCTTTGCGCAGCAAGGATCGTAAAGCCATATCATGGTCATATGTGACTGGAATCACGCCTTCCATCGGCGCAGGAGGATTCGTGATCTGGAAAACTGGCAGGCAGTGTGACAACAGCTGCTGCAAGCCGGATAATTGCTGACCAACAAAAACGACTCCATCGTAGCCTTGCAATTCCGCAGCCAGATTCCGCCAAGCACCGGCATCGGCCTCCTCGCTGACATGACGGAACTCGAGGCGGCAATCATACTGCACGCTTCCTGCCAGCAGCCCCCGGTAAAGCTCGGAACTCAGCCCCCAGTTCTCCAAGTCAAGGTGTTCCCTGCTGATCGACTCCTCGGGAAAAATCATCGCCAAACGCAGAGGCTCGAGAACGCTGGAAGCATTGACAAAAACGCCGCTGCCATGAATCGCCGTCACCACCCGCGCTTCCTGCAAAAGACGCAGAGCGCGTTGCACAGTCTGGCTGCTGACGGAAAATTCTTCCATCAAGGCACGCACACTGGGAATTTTGCGCCCCGCAGCATAGTGCCCCGATGCAATCCTTGCCACGATCTCCTGGCGTATGCGCTCAGCCAAATTCTCTTTTCTCTTCGTCCGCATAAAGCCTCATTAACATTAAAAGTGTATCACTACAGTTAACGTACAACCATTTTTCCCGAATGCAAATCAAATCCAGAATTCTTTTTTAACAACGAAATGCGCGAAAGGTCACGAAAATTTCCCGTGCTTTCTGTGGACAATAAATGGGTTGTGGACGTCAGCGCACGCCGTAATGTTAAAAGCATGTCAAGAGTATTTTCTCATTCTTGACATGCAGTCTTATTTATGATACATTACAGGGTATTCCCTGTTAACTAACGGACGACAACGAGGAGTTATGAAGATGAGCAAGCCCAGAAAAACGAGTAGGAATTCTGTTTTCTTTACTTTAATTGAACTGCTGGTGGTCATCGCGATCATTGCCATTTTGGCGAGTATGCTTCTGCCGGCGCTGAACAAGGCTCGTGAAAAGGCGCGCGCCATCCAGTGTGGCAATAACCTGCGTCAGCTGGATATGGCAATTCAGTTTTATGAACATGACTTGGATCAGGATTATTTCATGCCATATTTGCATAAAGCGACTTCCTCTTCAACAAGCGGCACTCCCTGGCAGCCTTTTTTAAGGGGGATCCAATTAGACAAAAATCTGGCATTTTGAAACGATTTCGATGTTGCAGCTGGGGCTTTTCCACCGCTGACCGCCAATTTGCGCCGCCAAAAGTCTAATTTAATATGGCGGTAATGAAAATGACAATGATTCGTCCACCACAACGCCCTATCAGCAATTTCGCAGCAATTTGCTAAAAAAATCGCGGCTTCACTTGCATTTCCATCCTTTGACCGCCATATTAGATTAGACTTTTGGCGGTTCCCGCTGGCGGCACCGCCGGAAGGCCGTCGTCTTGGAGCAGTCGGAGCAGAGGAAAGGAGATCGGACATGGGCATTGAATTTGACAAGTCGCGTTCAGTTTTGCAGGGGGATGCGGGAAGCCTCGCCTTTCCGGAGAACGACCTCGTGATCCGCAAGCTCGCCATGCTGGTCGAGGGCGAGTGCGGGGGGCTTGGAGCCGACGGGGCCGCCGCCAAGTTCGGCTACTCGCGGGCGCGCTACTACCAGCTCCGGACGACGTGCCGGGACTCCGGCGTCGAGGCGCTGGCCGGCGGCCGGCGCGGCCCGCAGCGGAACTACCGCCGCAGCGAGGAGACCGTGCGCCGGATCATCCGCTACCGTTTCCTGGATCCCGACGCCAGCGCGGAGGTGGTGGCCCAGAAGCTGAAGCAGGACGGCGTGCGCATATCCGTGCGCAGCGTCGAGCGGGTGATCACCGACTACGGACTCCAAAAAAAGGGCTCTACGCCCTGAACCCGGCGCTGCGCCCACCCGTCCTCATTGAAACGCAGCGCACCCGGCGCAAGCTCCGCCCCGAGCCGTGCTCGCCGGGCGACATCGAGCGGGGCGTCCGGCAGCTGCTCGCCGACAAGGTCTCGGGCAACATGACCGGCATATGGCTGCTGGTCCCCGAGCTGCTCCGGCTGGGGGCGTGGGACATGCTGCGCGGGTGGGGCGGCTGCACGGGCGCGGACGACCTTCCCGCGCGCCTGGGCCTGCACCTGGTCAACGAGGCGGCGCTGGGAACCCTTCTCCGCCGGCGGATCACCATCAGCCAGAAAGGGTTCGAGGTCGCCAACGGCCTGCCCTTCGTCCCCAGCGACATGGCCGTCCACGACCTGCTGGCGAAACATACGGTGCAGGACGCCAAGCGCCTGGAACTGGCGCTGGGGCGCATCCGCCGCGCCAGCGGCCACTACTGCGGGCGGCTGCTGGCGGTCGACCCGCACCACATGACCAGCTACACGAAGCGCCAGACCAGGCGCCATCGCCAGGACACTGCGGGGAGGGCGAAGAAAACGTCGCAGACCGTGTTCCTGCTTGACGCCGAAACCGAAACGCCCGTTTGCTTCGTAATCTGCAGTTCATCCTGCACGGTCTCCCAGACGGTCCCGGAGCTGCTGCGCATGGGAGCCGCCATCCTGCCGGCGGACGAGCCGCGCCCGCTGGTGCTCGCCGACGGGGAGCACTTCTGCGAAGAGCTGTACAAGGAGGCCGACCGGCTGGGCTTCGACCTGATCGCGCCCATGCCGGACACACCGGCGCATCAAAGGCTCATGCGGAGCCTCCCGGAGACGGCCTTTTTCCGCCACTGGCCCGGGTACGCCACGGCAAGGGGCACGTTCCGCTTCCATCGCGGCGACAGGGACTACACGCTGCTGGTCCAGCGGGAGGGGGAGTCCCCCGGACAGTACACGTACGAGGGCTTCGTCTGCACCTCGCCCCGCGACGGGCTGGAGACGTTGACCCGGAATTATCCGGAGCGATGGCGCATTGAGGAGTTCTTCAACCGCGACCAGTCCATCGGATGGGAGCGGGCGGGCACGCTCAATCTGAACATCAGGGGCAACCACATGGCCCTTGCGCTGCTCGCGCAGGCGGCGGTCCATCAATTCCGCAGGAGGCTTCCCGAGCCATGCCGCCAGCACAGCTGCAGCACCCTCGCACGGCACTACTTCAACGGCCTCGACGGCGACGTGCGCGTGGAGGGCGACACCGTCGTTGTCACATACTACAACGCACCGGGCGACAGGGCCTGGCGCCGCCAGTACGAGAACCTCCCAGCAAAACTGGAGGAGGAAGGGGGGTCCGCAGCCGTTCCATGGCTGTACGGCTTCAGGCTTGACTTCCGGTTCAAGTAACCTGCCGGGATGGCGGAAAGATTTGTGTCTAATCAATTGACCCTTAAAAAAGGCTGCCTGGGGTCTCAGAATGTACACTGCCGGTTATCTCGATGGCTTTAGGCGTGCTACGGTTCATGGTGTGCCGGCGCCGGAATATTATCTCGAGCCACTTCGTTGCCCGTCCAATCCGGACTCGGTCAGAACCATCGGCGGGGCGACATATCCTGGTCCCCGCCTGGATGTCGTCGGCACTTACATGTATGGTCTGAATCAGATGTTGCATCGTGCAGCTTTCCCCAACAGCCCCAATCGACTGAAAAGCCGGCTGCGCTATCCAGCTCGCACCTCCAGGGTGGCCGACAGTAAATCGCTGGCATATTATATCTACGGCAACTCACAAGAAAACATGTTGTTGCAGGGGTTTTACCACCCCGGTTACACCGCCAATGTCATTTTTGTTGATGGGCATCTGGGACAGGCCAAGGGAGCGGACCCGAAAATCACCAAGTTAGGTTATTATTATGCTTATCGCAATCCATTCTATGCTTACTACGGATCGATCTATACACCGTATAGCTGGTATTAATAAAAAGGTGTCCAAAAAGGGTTCTGTGCACATTCCATCCGCAGATTACGCAGATGGACGCCGATTTCCTGGATTAGGAATTGTAGGATTTTGTAGGATTTTCTATGTTTCTGCATGACTTCTTATGATTTTTCTTGAAATTCCGCTTTTGCGGCACTATGTTTTCGCCGTGGTTCAGAAATCATCCAGCCCCACCCACCCAGGGGGCACCCCACCCTCGATAAGGTACGCGCGCACGCGTGGCAGAAGGAGGGGGCAGGGGACAGGGG
>JAPXLT010000176.1:0-9935 GCA_033809415.1 Lentisphaeria bacterium | reverse complement strand
GCGTTAGCCCACGCCAAGGCTTTTCGTGTGGTTCGTGGTTAAAAACCTGCACCCTGTCCCCTGCACCCTGCACCCTTACAAAAGGAAACACAGTCAATATGAAAATTTTGCGTTCAGTTGCCGAAGTCCGCGCTCTGTCCTCTGTTTGGCGCAGCCGGAATTTAAAAATTGCCTTGGTTCCGACGATGGGTTATTTGCATGCCGGTCATCTGTCGTTGGTGCATCTGGCTCGGGAGCATGCCGACCGTGTGATCGTCAGCATTTTTGTCAATCCGACGC
This sequence comes from Lentisphaeria bacterium, assembly GCA_033809415.1. GTDB lineage: Bacteria > Verrucomicrobiota > Lentisphaeria > Oligosphaerales > Oligosphaeraceae > JAQVUB01. The sequence continues at coordinate 9,656 of JAPXLT010000176.1, read as the reverse complement.
AATTCGGGCCCAATGAGGATTTGGATCGTTATCCCCGTGATTTCGACCGGGATGAACAGCTTTGCCGCGAGGCCGGCGTCGATGCGGTATTTTATCCGGAACCGGCCGTCATGTATGCGCCGGATCACTCGACCTGGGTGTTCGAGGACAGTCTTTCGCAAACCTTGTGCGGCGCCAGCCGTCCAGGGCATTTCCGTGGTGTGACGACGGTTGTCCTGAAGCTGTTTAACATCTGCGGTTGCCAGCTGGCGGTCTTCGGACGCAAAGATGCGCAGCAGGCCCTGATCATTCAGCGCATGGTGCGCGATTTGAATATGCCCGTCGAGCTGATTCTCGCGCCGCTTGTCCGTGAAACCGATGGCTTGGCATTGAGTTCCAGAAATAAATACCTCTCTCCGGAAGAGCGCCAGCAAGCCCTGAATATTTACAAGGGACTCCAGCAGGCTGAAGAAGCCTTCCGGCAGGGCTGCCGTGATGCCAGTGCGCTGATCACCCCTTTGCGCCAGCGCATTACTGAAGCCGGTGGAAAAATCGATTACGTCGAAGTCATGGCGCAAGCAACCTTGCGCCCACTAACCACGATCAATCAGCCCGCATTGCTCGCAGTCGCCGCATTCTTCGGAAAAACACGCCTGATCGACAACCTCTTCCTGGAAGTGTAATAGTCTATTTTTCACCCCAACACAGAATAGACTCTGCAAAGTCGGTATGGCATAGTCCAGATCAATCCGATCTTTCTTTTTGTTCCATTAGCAACCTTCGCAACCACTTAAAAGGAATCATCGCATGAAAAAACAATGTTCACTTTTCTTGACCGCTTTTCTTGCCGCAGTATGCTGCCATGCCGCAATCATATTGGATGGCAATCTGAACGAGCCGGAATGGCAAAACCTCTCGATTCACACTGGCTTTGTAAAAATGGAACGCGACCTCAACAAGGTAGTTGATGCACAAACCGAATTCAAAATTCTCTGCCAGGACGATAAAATATACTTTGGCGTAAAATGCCATGAACCCCTAATGCAAAAATTGCGCACCATGCCTCCGGGGGGAATGTGGGCTACCGATGGCATCGAGATCTTCCTGGCACCATCCGGTTACAGCACGGAATTCTATCAATTTCTGGTCACCTACACCAATTTCACCTACTCGATGTATTACGCTGAATCCGGCAACATTCGTCCTGACCCCTTCGCGCCTGTATGGAGTTCGGCCATTTATTCAGGCGAGGACTTCTGGTCCGCGGAAATCGAGTTTCCGCTGGATACATTCTACATGACTCGTCAGCATTCATGGAACAGCAACTGGCTAGTCAACATCGGTCGCAGCCGTTGTGTCCAACGGGAACGAAGCTCCTGGAGCCAATTGGACAAATCCTTCCTGGAATCCAGTGCATTCAGAAAACTGGGCGGTTTCCCAATGCGTGCACCCGGCAACGATGTGTACATCTCGACCGCAAGTTCAGAAATCACCGGCATGAAAGGGGAGCAACCCACTGGCAACATGGTGGTGACTTTCTCGACTCCCATTGCGGGCAAATACACTCTGAATGGGAATGAGATTACCGCGAAAGCCGGTATCAACAAAGTAAAGATCCCATATACCTTCGAACAGTCCGGGCGCAACAAAGTTCAGCTCGTTTTAACCCGCCAAAGTGACAAGCAAGTATTCCAGCGCTACTATCAAGTGCATGCCAGTTTCGAGCCATTGAAGATCGAATTGACCACACCGGCCTATCGCAACAATTTCTATCCAGGACAAAAAGCGGACAAAATCGCCGGCGTTGTAAAGCGCAACGGCACTGGCACTGTCACGGTCACCCTCTCAGGCTCTGGCATCGACACACAGAAAGTCACTTTGGATCAGGCCCTGGAGTTTTCCTTTGACGTGCCAGATTTTCCAATCGGCGAAGCCACCCTGACCGCCAGCATGGGTACCTACACAGAAACAGCAAAAGTCAAGCGCCTTGCCCCCATCGAGCGCACGATGGCATGGATTGAAAACGGCAACATCATCGTCAATGGGAAACCCGTCTACCGCCGCAACCCGTATGCGGAATACTATAGGGGAGGCACAGCTTTTAAGGAGAAGTACGACAATGACGAGTTGTTCATAACAAAACATATCAAAGGTGCCGGTGGCTGGGTCGAACCGGCACGCCTCATTCCCGGCATCGAGGCAAGGGAAGCCACCAAGGATGTGCGTCCATGCGATGAATATTTCAAACGGCTGGACGCAACCATCGAGAAATCGAAGGATCGGGACTTTGTCTACTATTACATCTCTGACGAACCCGAGTGCCGCGGTGTTTCACCAATCTACTTGCAGCACATCTATGAATATCTGAAGGAAAAGGACCCCTACCACATCGTGCTTTGCGGTTCGAGATCATGCGGCAGGTATTTGAACTGTGCAGACTGGTTTGACACCCATCCCTATATCAACCCTTACATCGATGAAAATGGCAAGCGCACATACGACCGCCCAATCAGCTCCATTGGCGCTTATCTTGATGAAATTTCCACTTTAAACCGGCCTGACAAAGTCATCGGCTTCATGCCGACCATGTTCTGCTCCAAGTATTCCTTTGATGCCTCTCAATACCCCAACTTCGAGGAGATGGTCTGCCACACGTATGTAGCCATCAACCACGGCTGCCGTTCCCTGTTCCCGTATGCGTACCACGACTTGGGCGACAGGGCTTCCCTCTACGAAGGCATACGCTATATCTTCGAATCCATCGAGTATATCCAGGACTTTCTGATGTTTGGGCAACGCAATATGCTTGTGGCAAACCAAAATTGCGAAGCCGTCCTGTGGCAACTGGGCAAGGAGCAGATGTTTACGGTTGTCAACATGACACAGCAACCACAACAACTCACCGTCGAGGGACTGAAGGGGACATTCAAGGAGTTCCGCGGAGACAGGACGTTCAGTAGCTTCGCTTTCAACCTGCAACCGCTGGAAGTCATCATTGGCACCACTAACGATGCCGGGAAGGACCTGAAGTCTTTCCAGACGGTTAAGGCAGAAATTGAAAAGCTTGATGCGGCTCGTGCGCAACGCGGCAACATTCTCTTTGAAAGGCAGCTTGAAATTGAAGTAGCCGCCTCTAAACCGGTGGGTTCCTGCTACAAAATGGTGGACGGAGTTACCGATATGCTGGCTTGGACGGACCCCTTCAGCAAAAATAAATACTATGAAATGGCCTTCCCTAAATTCGTGCCTGCATTCTCGAAGGTACGTATTTTCGGGCACAACATCGATAATACGCAGGTGAAGATCCGCAAGCGCGGCCAATGGAAAACCCTGGAGCCAAAAAATACCGTAAAAGAAACATACATGGTGGAATATGACTTTGGCGAGACCCTCACGACTGTTAAAATCCGTTTTGAGTTTCCATTGAGCCGTGTTGAACTGTACGAAATTGAACTTCTCAAGTGAGGTAAATCATGCGAATCGCCGTCATTTTACTTATTCTGTTGCTGTCACCTGCCTTTGCTTCTGAAATTGTATGGAGCGAAAGTGGTGCCAACCTGGCCACCAGCGAAGAGCACAGCACCAAGGCCTGGTTTTCAAAAGGGATCAATGTGCAGAAGACCGAAGACGACGGTCTGCTCTTTGCCTCGAGAGCGACAAAGTACCTTACCATGCTCCCGGACTACTATGTTGTTTTTGACCTTTACAAGGCCAAGCACACATCCGGTACGCATAAGAAGTACCATGCCTGGTCAATACATTTTGCTGAAGTGGGAAAAATTGCCGGCAACGTAACCCACGCACCCGAAGGCCTCTACACTGTCAAGCTTTCGGACTTGAGCAAAAAGACCTGGTCTTCCGCCACACTCTACAATTACAACATGGACCTGTATTTTCGCTTTATCAGGCTGGAAAAGTCACCTGAAAACCTGCTGGAAATAGAATTGCCCGACAACACCCAAACCCTCAAGGAAGGAGATACTGTCCGGATTCTTCTCAAGCTTAAGGACCCATGCGAGGATGTCGTCTGCAAATGGATGATTGACCAGGGCACGGGGCCTGGTCCCTTCTCCGTCAACGGTACCGATACCATTGAACTTCAACCAATCGATGACGACTGCAAAGTCTGGGCGGCTACTGTCACCTTCAAGTCTTTCAAGCGAAACCGTAAAATTTTCAAGCGGCAGGTCATGGTAAAAACGACCGTTTTGGGCGGCTCCCTCCAAACTCCCTTGTATACATACATGGCTGCCTCACTACGGCAAGAACCTGAACCTGCGAAATAGTTTCTTGTTAGCGCTGTCGCCGCTTCAACCGCATGGTGTGTGCGCGTCAGTAACCGGGTTAGGCGAGAAATTCGTAATGCCTCTTCTGTAGTACAGGGTTCAAGGGAATGGGGTGCGTAGTGCGTGGTGCGAAGTGCGTTGGGAACGGGTGCAGGGGGCGCAGGTTTAAAAAGTAGCGCAACCGTCCCGGTTGTGATTATTCTGACTGTCGTGGGGTACGGGGGGAATGTTTTTGTCCTGTCCACACTGCCCACCACGTCTGACCCGCACTACGCACACCGCACACCGCACTACAGAAGACAGACCCATTACTCGTGTGGTTTGTGGTTAAAAAAGGTCGCGCTGCATCGTCCTTGAATTAGTCGCGTCTAAATTTATATTATAGTCATTCGGGGCGGCTTGTCACTTAGAGGATATTTATATATGAGCAGAATGGAAATTTCCAGCAGCCTGGAAGATTATCTGGAAGCCATTGCAGAGATCATCGAGAACAATCAGCATGCTCACAGTAAGGATATTGCGGAGAAGCTTGGCGTATCGAAGCCCTCGGTCTCGAATGCCTTGCAGGCGCTTTCCGCACGCAGTCTGATCCGTTATCAGCCGCATGCTCCGGTCACTCTGACTGCCCGGGGATTGCGCATGGCCAATGTCATCCGGCACAGACATGCTGTCATGAAGAATTTTTTCGCCAATATCCTCAAGCTGTCGGAGTCCGAGGCTGATGATTTTGCCTGCAAAGCCGAGCATATTCTGACGGAAAAATGCATGGAGCGTTTTGTGGCGCTGGCGGATGCGATAGAAAAGCGTGATGACTGCGCACAACTGCGCGAGTACCTGGAACATCATCTGCCTACACTTGGCAACAAAGAGAATGATTTGATTTCACTGGATCAGCTTCCAATCGGGCAGGAGGCCATGGTCGTCAACATCAGTGAAAATCTGCCCGGTTTGAAAAAATTTGCGGATTTGGGATTGGTGCATGGCAGCATGCTGCAAATGGAAGGACGAGCACCTTTCGGCGACTTGATCCGCATACGAGTCATGGAAAGCCGCCTGTCGATGCGGGAAAAAGATGCGGCCAACATCTGGGTGCGTCCAGTCCCCCAGGCGGTTAAAAATATGGAGAAAGCATGAAAAAACGCTTGTATCTCGATGAGTCTGATAATCTAACCAGAATTCCCTCCGCTTTCCTAGTCGGCATACAGCATCAGGATGCAGGTATCGAGGATGCAGAGGAAATGCTTGCCGAACTCTCCGATCTGGTGGATACGCTCGGCCTGAAAAAAGTCGGCTCGACTATGGTTCGCATTCGCAGCCTGAATCCGGCTCTTGTCATCGGCAGCGGGAAAGCGGAGGAAATTGTCGAGCAGGCTAAAACCGCCGGAGCGGATGTCATTATCATCGATGATTTTCTGACCCCCGCACAGCAGCGCAACTGGGAAAACCTCAGCGACTTGGCAGTTATCGACCGCCAGGAAGTCATTCTTGCTATTTTTGCCGCCAGGGCGCAAACCCGTGAGGCAACCCTGCAAATTGCTCTGGCGCAAGCAAATTATGCCCTGCCCCGCCTGAAACGCAAATGGACTCACCTGCACCGCCAGCGCGGAATGGCCGGCGGACTCGGAGGACGCGCGGAAGGCGAACAACAGCTCGAACTCGACTCGCGCCAAGTCCGCAAGGAGATCGCCAAGCTGAAAAGCCAGCTCAAGGAAGTCCGCAAGCACCGCGATATCCAACGCAGCAAACGCCTTCAGAAACCCGTGCCGGTTGCCGCCATTGTCGGATATACCAACGCCGGAAAATCGTCATTGCTGAACGCCTTGACGCAGGCTTCTGTGCTGACAGAAGACAAGCTGTTTGCAACCCTGGACCCGACCGTGCGCCGTCTCGAGCTGCCCGGAGGGCTAGAGTTACTGCTGACAGACACCGTTGGCTTCATCCGCAAACTCCCGCATCTGCTTATCGAGGCCTTCAAATCCACGCTCGAGGAAACACGCCTGGCCGATTACATCATCGAAGTGATCGATGCCAGCAGCCACAACATTCCCGAACATCATCAGACGACACAAAATGTGCTCGAGGAAATTGGCGCTGGGCACAAGCCAACCTTGATGGTGTTGAATAAGATCGATCTTGTGCCCGATGCGCTGACCCGACGGCGCCTGGCCAATCTCTATCCGGATGCCATCGCAGTGTCTGCCAAAACCGGGGAAGGAATGGACGAGCTGATTGCTCAATTGACGCAGCAAACAACGGCTGTGATGACGCAGATGCAGGTATTGATCCCGCATACTCGCTATGATGTCATGAAAATTATTCGGAGCCAGTGTTCGGTCGATTCGGAAGAATACACGGAAGACGGTGTTTCCATGCAGCTCCGGGTGCCCGAAAATTGCCGGAAGATGCTTGAGGAATTCAGCGTGGACGCTGAAATTCCCCGGGAGATTGTTCCTGCGGTCTGACTTGTAGGAAGGTAAGGCGTCAGCGGATAAGCGAGAAATTCTTTTTGAACAACGAAATGCCCGAAAGGACACGAAAGAATTTCTCGCTTACCCACTGACGCATTATGCAAGAAGGTTGGTCTGATGAGTGTTATCCAGGTATTGTCAGCGGAAGTCGCAGGGCGCATTGCCGCCGGGGAAGTCATCGAGCGGCCTGCTTCCGTCATGAAGGAACTCGTGGAAAACTCGATTGATGCTGGAGCGACACGGATTCGCGTTCTGGCCGAACAGGGCGGACAACGCCTGTTGCAAGTCATCGACAATGGCTGCGGCATGGATCGCCAGGACGCCATGCTCTGCCTTGAAGCCCATGCCACCAGCAAAATCCGCGAGGAAAGCGACGTCGGGCAAATTCGCACATTGGGCTTTCGCGGAGAAGCTCTCCCCAGCATTTCGTCGGTATCCCGGTTTCAATTACAAACCCGCCAGGCAGACAGCCTCGAGGGCACTGAAATCATCGTCAATTACGGCCAGATCGAGGACGTGCGCGATTGCGGCTGCGCCCCAGGAACCAACATCAAAGTTGCCTATATCTTCGGCAATCTGCCCGCCCGCAGAAAATTCCTCAAAGGACCTGCCACGGATGACAGGCATCTCGAGGAAACGATGCTGCTGCTGGCATTGTCACGTCCGGATATCGCCTTCGAGCTGCATCTGAACGGGCGTCTGGTATTGCAAGTCACTTCTTCCCAGGATATTGCCGCACGCACTGCCATGCTGCTGGGCAAGGATGCCTTTGCAGCGATGCTGCCTGTTGACTATGTGGAAGACCGCGTGCACGTCTATGGCTATATCAGCAAACCCGGCTTTACCCGCAGCACCCGGCACGAACAGCGCATCATTGTCAACGGGCGCGCCGCAACCGCAGACACCGTCTATTTCGGCATCCGCGATGCTTATGACACCTTGATTCCAAAAGGTCGATATCCCGCCGTCGTGCTGTACATCGACCTTGAATCCGACCGTGTTGACGTCAATATTCACCCCACAAAGCACGAAGTCCGCTTCCGCGATTCAATGAGAATTTCCGCGATTCTTGCTGCGGCTCTGCGCCAGGCTCTGCGCTCGATGCCTGGTGGTGCGGAAGCAGTTTCCACTCAGGCAATCGGGCAGCCATTTCCGGAACCGACACAGACACCTCTGACTGGTGTGCAACCTGTTGCTCCGGTTCCCTTTGTACCGCCACCGATGCAACCCGGCCTGCCGTTGCCGGTGCCGCCGCGAACAGCGCCAGGCAACAGTATCCCCTTGGTGCCTCCAGGCAATCCACCGCCAGTTGTGCAGGCCGCTCCTGAACCCATGCCTTCCCCCGGGCACTCGAGCGGCGGGAATCTTTTGCAGACTTTGCAGATTCGCTGCCGCCTCGGGAAAAAATATCTTCTAGCCGAAAGTTCCGCTGGACTGGTGATTGTGGACCTGGCTGCCGCGCAGCAGCGCATTCTATTCGAACGCCTGCTGAAGAATCTGCAATCCACAAAAATTCCGCAACAGCAGCTATTGCTTCCCATCACCGTCAATCTCAGCCCTGACGAAAGCAAGCTCCTGCACGCCGGGCTGCAACATTTTCAGGCGCTTGGTTTTTCCATCGAACATTTCGGCGGGCACAGTTTTCTGATTACAGCCCTGCCGGCCAATCTGCCCGATCAGGATTTTGCCACGACACTGCGTGATATCATCGATGACCTGCGCAACAATAGCCTTAGCAACCGGCAGAATGCCATGCATCTGGCGCAGGTCGCCAGCCGCCATGCCATCCGAGTCAAAGACCAGCTCAGCGAAAATGACCTGCACTGCCTGATGCGGGACTTGACCCGCTGCGAAATGCCCTATGCCTGCCCGGCAGGACACCCAACCATGATACATCTAACATGGTCAGAACTGGAAAAAAGATTCAAACAATAAAATCTGCGGACAAAACAAATCGCTGTTTTTCGGAATGACAATGAAACGGGTACTATATTATTCGTTGTCGATTGTGTAATTTGTCTTAACTGCTTCGAGGAAGAACATGCTTCTTTTCACTGATAAACTAAAATTTTTTCTGTTGCTGTCATGTTGTATCAGCCTGAGTCTGCACGCTTCATGGTGGTGGCCTTTTGGGAAGAAGAAGGCACCTGAAAAGCCGACTGTTAGCGACGTTGACAAGCGTCCGCCGATCAAGGAGTCAGACCGCGCTCCCAGCAAGGAGGATACCGTTTCTGTCGAGCGCTTGCAGAAGCTGGCCAAGGATGGCAATGCCAATGCCCAGCTTGCCCTGGGAAAGATCTACTTCGAGGGGTTAGTGCAACAGAAGCAGGATTATGACAAGGCCTTTAAGCTCTTCATGCAGGCCGCCGACCAGGGCAATCCGCAGGCCATGTTCAATATCGGCATCTGTTATGACGGGGGATTTGGTGTCAGGAAAAACCCCAAGGAGGCACTGCGCTGGTATTATCAGGCTGCCGATGCGGGCGTACCTGAAGCTCAAATCAATGCCGCTGTCGCTGCCGAACAACGCGGTGATTATGAAAAAGCCCTGCATTACCTCAAAATACGAGCCAATACAGGCGATACCGCCGCCATGAACAAGGTCGCTTCCTTTCTGCTGAACGGCTTGGGTGCCCCCGAAAACCCACAGGAGGCGGTGTCCTATCTGCTGGAAGCCTCGCGTCGCGGTAATAGCCGCGCCCAAGTACGTCTGGCGGATTGTTACCAGCGGGGAGTCGGCGTTGAAAGAAATTATCTGGAGATGTTCAACTGGCTGACTCTGGCGGCTCAGGATGGGGACCCCGAAGCGCAGGCCAAGCTGGGCTATTGCTATCAGAAAGGCCTAGGCATCGCCGCAAATTCCGACCTTGCCTTCAACTGGTTTAAAACTTCCGCAGCAGCTACATATGGTCCGGGGCTAGTG